>JAYUBF010000264.1:0-73105 GCA_043741435.1 Myxococcales bacterium | reverse complement strand
CTTAGCGCGGAAAGAGCACCTCGCCGACGGGCACACCGTCGACGCGCAGGTTCTGCATCACGCCGAAGTTGGACTCGACCAGGACCCCGACGGTGTAGTGCCCGTCCTGCGAGGGGACGCGCCGCGACGAGGTGCCGATGCCCGCCTTGAAGTCGCACGTCACCATGCCGGTGCCCGCGCCGACGGAGCCCTCGGCGACCGGGCCACTGGCCGCCGACTCGATCGCGCTCCGCACGTGGCGCGTGCGGATGTGGCGGCCCACGGCGTCGTTGAGGTACGAGTCGTCGCACTCGCCGACGACAGGAATGATGACGTCCTCCTCGGCGCCGATGCCCGGGTGCTTGCGCGTGATCCACTTCACCGCGGCGTCGGACACTTTGCCGACGGCGAGCGTATTCGTGAGGAGGATGGGCGTCTCGAGGAGCCCCCACTCCGTGACCTGCGTGAGGCCCGCGATCTCGCCGGCACCGTTCAGCACGAACGAGCCACCGATCAGACGCTCGTTCAGCACGTCGTCGGCGGGCAAGACGCACGTGACGCCGGTGCGCACCGGGCCCTTGCCGCGCTCGAGCTTACCCTCGCCGGAGATGAGCGTGGTGTGACCCACCTTGACGCCGGCGACGTCGGTGATCGCGTTCCATCGGCCAGTTGGATAGTGGCCGATGCGAACGCCCAGGTCTGCGAGGCGACGGCGCTTCAGGACGCCGCCTCCGTCGAGCCATTCGTCGGCACGACCGGGACCTGCCCACCCTGGCGGCCTTCGCGTCGCTTGTCGCGCAACCGACGCAGCGCACCCGACAAGATCTCCGCGATGAGCGTGCGGTAGTCGAAGCCGACCGCCTTGCTGATGAGCACCAGGTCCGAATAATCGGGCGTGAGGCCGGGCAGCGGATTCACCTCGAGCACGTACACAGCACCGTCGGCGCTCATGCGCAGATCCACGCGCGCGACGTCACGGCAATCGAGCGCGGTGAACGTGCGCAGGCTGGCGCGCTCGACGGCCTTCAGCTCCGCCGGCGACAGGGGGGCCGGACACGCGTAGTGCACGTGCTTCTCCCATTCCTGCTTCACTTCGTAGTCGTAGATGGGCCGGGCCTTCGACTTGTCCTTGAAGCAGATCTCCATCGGCGGCAGCACGCGCGGACGTTTGTCGCCGAGGAGGCCCACCGTGAACTCGCGACCGGCGATGTATTCCTCGACGAGGACCGGCTGCCGGTAGCGCTCGAGCAGCTCCTTCACGGCGGTGCGCAGCCCGGGCTCGTCGTCGACCACGCCCGTCGAGGCGATGCCCTTCGAAGAGCCCTCCGCGTTGGGCTTCACGATGAGCGGGAACTTCTGCTGGAGCGCGGGCGAGAGCTTCTCGCGCCCCGTCGCCATCACCTGGAACTCGGGCGTGAGGATGTCGTGCTGGCGGAGGATGCGCTTGCAGAGTGCCTTGTCGAGGGCGAGCGCCAGGGTCGCGGAGTCCGAGCCCGTGTACGGCACGCCGATGAGCTCGCAGAGCGCGGGCACCTGCGCTTCGCGGTTCCGACCCGACAGGCCCTCGGCGATGTTGAACACGACGTCGACCTTGGACTCGACGAGGCGTTGCGGCAGCTCGCTGTTCGCCTCGAGCGGCACCACCTCGTGGCCCAGCGACTCGATGGCCGACTGGATCGCGATGATGGTCTCCGGTGGATCGTACTCGGCTTGCGAGTCGTCGTTTTTTAGCGCGTCGCTGCGCTTCAGGTTGAAGGTGAAGCCGATGCGCAGCTGCTCCCCGGGCCGACGGCGTGGCGCTTCCGTGGTCGACGGGATCAGGCCCGAGCGCCGGGCCGCGCAACGCACCAGGTGGCCGAGGGTGGCCTCGTACGAGAGGCCCTCGCGGCGCGTCGCCGCGAAGAGCGGCGCGGACTGCTTCAGGGATGGCAGCGCGTTGACCTCGAGGAAATAGATGCGGCCATCGTCGCCCACGCGGAAGTCGATGCGACCCACGTCGCGCAGCTGCAGCGCGCGCACCGCCACCTTCGTTACCGCGCGCAGCCGGGCCTGCACGTCGCGCGGAAGCTCCGACGGACAACGCGCGCTCACCTTGCTCGCATCCGCGTTCTTGAGCCGGTAGTCGTAGAGGTTCCACTTGTTGCGCGCAGAGTCGGCGATGACGATGTCGACCGGCTGCAGGACGCCTTCTTCGCCGAGCCCTTCCACGAACGGCACGGCGACGTCGACGCCCGCGATGAACTCCTCGACGATCACGCCCGCCGGATACAGCTTCAAGGTCTTCTCGACGAGCGCGCGCAGCGTTTTCCAGTCTCGCGCCACGCTGTCTTCCGCGATGCCCTTCGAAGAGCCTTCATAGTTCGGCTTCACGATGGCCGGCAGCGGCACGCCGAAGCTCCCCTCCCCCTTCTCGACGCCGGGCAGGTCGCGGAAAGTGAGCAGCCGAGACTTGGGCGTGTCGACGCCGTGCTCGCGCAGGATGATCTTGGTGAGCCACTTGTCGAGCGTGACCGTGAGCACGTACGCATCGGAGCCCGTGTACGGGTAGCTCAGCTCGTCGAACAGCGCGGGATAGAACGCCTCGCGCGCGCGGCCACGACGGCCCTCGGCGATGTTGAAGATCAGCTCTGGGTTCAGCGCCTCCAGCCGCGCCGTCAGGTGCGACGCGGGCCCGGAGACCTCCACACGGTTCACGTCGTGCCCTGCTGCCTCGAGGGCCCGAGCGATGGCGTCGACGGTCTCGGTGCTGTCGAACTCGGCTTCGTCCTCGGAGTCGGTGAGGCGCAGGTTGTACGTGAACGCGATCTTCATGTGGATCTCCGGCTCACGGCGTATCACGCCGCTGCCCCTTCTACCGCGGCTTCTTCTGTAGCCGGGTTGTGGACGCCGCACCCCAGTTACAGGCTATTGCTATATATATTTCAAACACTTGTATCACAGTGAAGGTGGCACATGCGGTGCAAACAGCGTCTAGCAATGTCCACCAAAATCAGATTCCTCGCGCTCTCCCTTCTCGTCATTTCGACGACCGCTCACGCAGACAAACCCTCACCCCCCATGCCAAGCGCCAAGCCGACGATGCGCGGCCTGCAGAGGAAGTACCTCGCCGCCATCGTGAAAAAGGGGCACGAGGACTCTGGCCTGATTGACGGTGGCGGCGCGCTGCTGCTCAGCGGCATGGCTGGCTGGAACGCTGCGAATGCTCACCCGGGACTTGCCGCCTTCGCGTTGTTGTTGGCTGCCAAGCACGCAACGCCGATCATCAGTCGCCAAGGGTGGAACCACGGCGACCTCGCGCAGCCGGCTCGTTTTGGCGCTGTGGCGCGCGGATGGACCCACGCGGGTGCATCACTGCGTGTGGTCGACCATGCCTTCACACTTGGGGTCGTTACCGCGGTGGAGAAGCTTTCTCGAAGTAGGAAGTGAAAGAGTAACCGACGAGGCGGAGCGACTCCCGTCTACGAGCGCGCTGGCTTGCGCCGCTCCACCGCGAGCCGGCCACCGCGCACCGTGTGCTGGATCTCCGCTCGCGAAAAATCGAGCGCTGTCCCTGCTCCGATCCATCCGACGACGCCGTCACCGAGCTCGCTCTTCGCCACCAGCGTCGAGGTGGAGCCCTCGGCCGGAACGCGCTGCTCGCCTTCGCCGAGCAGCCACGTCGCGTAGCGGCCCTCGCCGCGCACCGTCTCCACCCGCAGCGCGCGGCGCGGGGCCGAGCACCACCTCGACGTGTCCTCGCCGCCGACGAAGGCACTGCAACGCCAGCGCGGATCGGCGCGCAGCGAGAGGTACACCGAGAGCGCGGCCTCGTTCGTGAGCGCGGCGCCGTCCAGCGTGAGCGATGCGACCTCTGTCAGCTCGTGCAGCGGCTGAGGCGGTCGACGCAACCGTGCCAGCAGCGCTTCTCCCGAGGTGGCATCGTGCGCCAGCACCTCGGCGATGCCTTGCCGAGTGTCCATTCGTAGCACCGCACGGTAGTGCAGGAGGTCCACGCCACCCACCTGGCCGTCCGCCGTCGTATCGATGAAGCCGATCGCGATGGGCCAGTGCTCATCGACCGGGCCCGTGGTCCAGCGTCGTTGCGCCGCCTCGAGCAACGCAAAGGGGTCGCCCGCATCCCCGGGCTGCCAGCTGAGACCGTCATCCGGATCGCAGCCAGCGTAGCTGAAGCGACCGTCGCCGAGCGCGTCGAGCATGAACGGACGCGGTCCGCGCGCGAGACAACGCAGCACGTGGTCCACCGGCGAGAAGGGCGCGCTGACCTGGAGCACGAAGCGGGCGCTAGGCCGGCTGCTCGATGAGCAACATGCCTTCGCCGCTGCACTCGACGTACGGCGTGGGCTCGCCTTGCTCGCCGCGCAGCATCTTCGGCTGAACGCGGCCGAACCATCCGACCAGCGAATTCGCGTCGACGATGTGCGGCGACTCGGGCTCCACTTTCAACGCGAAGAGAGCGCGTTCGGAGCGAAGCACGAGGCGCCCCTGTCCGCGAAACTGCGCGATGCGCGGCGGCAAGACATCTGCGCCCGCACCGGGCATGCGCCCGTTTTCCCATGCCAGCGACGACTCGAAGGCGAACGCGTAGGTCTCCCGTAGGTAGACGATGTCGTCCTCCAGGCGGAGCAGCACGAACTGCCCACCGCGTGGCGTCACCACCATCGATCCTCGACCGACGGCAGAGAACACTGCGTCTTGATCCTCGCCGAAGACCTCTTCGACGGATTGGCCGCGAATTCGACGGCGCAGGGGCTCGAACGTCAAGGACGCGGAGGACGACACAGCGCCGATGGTGCGGGTGTACACGCGATCGGAGACGCCGATCACCAATAGCCCCCCTTCGACCAGGGCGAAGGATTCTCCCGTTGCTGCGGCGCGCAACAAACGAGCCGATCCGAACGATGCGACCGGCTCGGCTCCGCGGATGGACAAGGGTTGGGTGCCCCGCGCGAGATCTTCGGTGGGCAGCGGTGCGCGCTCGCCGTGGGCCCGCAACTGCCAGCGACCCACGGTGCGTGGCGCATCGCGCGCGGGCACTTCTTCCTCCGCGGCGTGAAACGGCTGCTCGCTGTCGAGCAGTGCGGTGCCGAGGCCCGCGGCGCGCTCGAGCTCGGTACGCTGCAGGTTGCCCTCCTCTTCCTGCTCGGTGATCTGCGCTGCGACCCGCGCTTCGAGGTCTCGCTGCCCCGCAAGACCGAAGGCTTTGTGCGCAGCGATGAGGTCTCCTTCGCGCATCAGCGCGAGCCCGAGGTAGCCCTGCGCACGCTTGTTGGTAGGCTCGACGGCAATCACGCGCTTCAAGTGCTCGACCGCCGACTTGAAGTCGTCGAGCTTCAGCTCGACGAGCCCCAGGTTGAGCCGCAGCGCAGCGTCGGACGGATGCGACACCAAGAGGTCCGTATACACGTCGCGCGCTTCGGCGTAGCGCTCCGTGCGGAACAGATAGAGCCCACGCAGGTTCTGCACGCGGACGTCTCCCGGCGCTTGGGCGAGCAGCTTGTCGAGCGCCGCGCGCACGTCGTCCAGCTGCTCGTGGCGCAGCTGCTCGGCCGCAGTGGCCAGCTGGGCCACGAGCGCGGCCTCGCCTGGCGAAGGAGGGAAACGGGTGTCGGTCGACGTGGACGCGTCGGTGGGCTGGCTCATGTCAGTCGGTAGTCTGCGCCTGAGACGGCTGAACGTGCGTCGCAGCCGAGGCCTGCGCCGCGCGCGCTTTCCACTTGTAGTAGTGCCCGAGCACGACCTTCACGTACTTCTGCGTGGTCTCGTACGGCGGCACGCCGTGGTACTTCAGCACGGCGCCGGGACCTGCGTGATACGCGGCGATCGTGAGCACGAGGTCACCCTTGAAGCGGTTCGCGTTCACGCGCAGAAGACGCGAGCCGCCGAGGATGTTCTCGCGTGGCTCGAACACGTGCTCAACCTTCTGCTCGCGCTGTACGTCGGGCATCAGCTGCATGAGACCCTTCGCGTCGGCGCACGACACGACGCGGGGGTCGTAGTCGCTCTCTGCCTTGATGATGGCGCGGATGAGCGGCTCCGGGAGCGCGTAGAGGCGCGAGGCCTCGGCGATGTGCGTGTCGTACCGCGTGAAGCGCTCGGGTGAGCGATCAGTGGCCGGAACCACGTCGGCGCGCGACGCTGCACAACCGGCGAACGAGGTGGGCGGCGCCGCACCGGAGAAGATGCCCGCCTTTCCAGGCCCCGCCTTGTAGAGGACCTTCCACTGATGCGACGACGGCCCCGCCGCGGGCTTCAGGTTGGTGAAGTGCACCACGCCGTCCTTGTCCTCGTACGAGTACACATCGGCGGCCGCCGGACGCGCCCAGCTCGCCACCACACCGAACACGGCGCTGCCCATGGCGCTCGTCACGGCGGCTGCGCGGAAGAAGGACATGGTTCTCCATGGTACGGCCGACACGTCGCAACCGCAAAAATGGCTGAAGGGCCTTCGCTCCCGCGCTAAGCTTTGCGACCTTCATGCCGCTGCTCGAAACCGACTACCTCGTCCTCGGCTCAGGCATCGCCGGCCTTTCGTTCGCATTGCAAGCCGCAGCGACCGGCCGGGTCCTCGTCGCCACCAAGCGCGCGGCCGACGAGAGCAACACGAACTGGGCGCAGGGTGGCATCGCCGCCGTGCTCGATCCCACCGACACGGTCGAGGCCCACGTCGCCGACACCCTTACGGTCGGAGAAGGACTCTGCCACGAGGACATCGTGCGCTTGTGCGTGACCGAAGGTCCCGCCGCAGTGCGCGAGCTAGTGGAGCGCTATGGCGCGCGCTTCGATCAGGATCGCAAGGGTGAGCTCGACCTCGCGCGCGAAGGCGGCCACTCGGCGCGGCGTGTGGCTCACGCGAAGGACACCACCGGACGCGAGATCCAGCGCGCGCTGCTCGCCTCGGCAGAGGCCCATCCGAACATCAAGCTCATGCCTGGCCACATGGCCGTCGACCTGTTGCAGATGGGCAAGTACGGCGGGCCCGAGGCCTGTTTCGGCGCGTACCTGCTCGACCAGGCGACCAACGAGGTGAAGACCGCCGTCGCGCGCGCGACCATCCTCGCGACGGGCGGCGCGGGCAAGGTGTACCTCTACACCACGAACCCCGACGTGGCGTGCGGCGACGGCGTGGCCATCGCGTATCGCGCGGGCGCGGCAGTGTCGAACATGGAGTTCTTCCAGTTCCACCCCACGTGCTTGTTCCACCCCGATGCCAAGAGCTTCCTCATCTCCGAGGCGTTGCGTGGTGAAGGCGGCGTGCTGCGCTTGCGCTCGGGCGAGGCCTTCATGGAGCGCTACCACCCGATGAAGTCCTTGGCGCCGCGCGACGTGGTGGCTCGGGCCATCGATGCCGAGCTGAAGCGCACCGGCGACGACTGCGTGTTCCTCGACATGACGCAGCTCGATCCCGCCTTCGTGGCCGAGCGCTTCCCCGCCATCCACGCGCGCTGCCTCGAGTTCGGCATCGATATGCGCGTGCGCCAGATCCCCGTCGTGCCAGCCGCGCACTACTCGTGCGGCGGTGTGGTCGCTGACGAGTGGGGTCGCACCAATATCCGCAACCTCTACGCGATCGGCGAGGTCGCGATGTCGGGCCTGCACGGTGCGTGTCGCCTCGCGTCGAACTCGTTGCTCGAGGGCTGCGTGTTCGGGCACCGCGCAGCCGAGGACGTGAAGAACGCGGTGGCCGTCCGCCCGCACGACGTGGCGCCCTGGTACGCCGGTGCCGCAACGGACAGCAACGATGCCGTGGTCATCTCGCAGAACTGGGACGAGGTGCGGCGCCTCATGTGGAACTACGTGGGCATCGTGCGGAGCGACCGCCGCCTCGAGCGCGCGCGGCATCGCATCGAGCTCATCCGCTCCGAGATCCGCGAGTACTACTGGAACTTCAAGATCACCTCCGACCTCCTCGAGCTGCGCAACCTCGCGCTCGTTGCGCACCTCACCATCGAGTGCGCGCGCCGCCGGCAGGAGAGCCGCGGCCTGCACTTCACGGTCGACCATCCGGACAAAGATCCGCGCTGCCTGCGCGACACCGTGCTGCGGCGAGGCGACGGCCCCGAACCTACGTGAGCCGACGTGACTAAAGTGGCACAGGCGAGCAAGCTCACGAAGCTGCGCGAGACCGTGCGTGGGTACGGCTCTGCGCTCGTCGCGTTCTCGGGCGGTGCCGACTCTGCGCTGGTGCTGAAGATCGCCGTCGACGAGCTGGGCGACCGCGCACGTGCGCTCACGGCGGTCTCGCCGACGATGGCGCGCCGAGAGCGCGGCCTTGCCGAAGCGTTCGCGCGCGATCTCGGCGTTGCTCACGACATCGTCGAGTCGCACGAGCTCGAGCGCCCGGGCTTCGCGCAGAACCCGACCGATCGCTGCTACCACTGCAAGGCGGAGCTGCTCGATCTCGCCAAGCCCATCGCCGAGCGCCACGGCCTCGCGCACGTCCTGCTCGGGACGAACCTCGACGATCTCGGCGAGCATCGTCCAGGTCTTCGCGCGGCCGACGAGCGCGGCGCTCGCCAACCCCTCGTGGAGGCGGAGCTGAGCAAGGCCGACGTGCGCGCGGTGTCGCAGGCGTTGTCCCTGTCGACGTGGGACAAGCCGCAGCTGGCGTGTTTGTCGTCGAGGTTCCCGTACGGCACCGAGATCACGCCCGAGCGTCTGTCGCGTCTCGATGACTTCGAAGAGGGCCTGCATGCCCTGGGTTTCGCGCAGCTCCGTGTGCGCTTCCACGACAGCGTGGCGCGGCTGGAGCTCGACACCCCGAGCCTGCCTCTCGCGCTCGCGCAGCGCGAGAGCATCGTCGCGCTCGGCAAGCGCTGCGGCTTTTCCTACGTCACCCTCGATCTCGAAGGGTTTCGCTCCGGCTCCATGAACGAGCCGCTCACGCAGCTGCATCGCTCGGGGCGCGCTCGGTGAAGCGGCTCGGATTGCTGCTGCTCGCGTTGCTGCAACTCGCCTTGCTGCCACGTCCCGCGCTGGCCGAGCTCGCGGACCGTGCTGCGATGGTGCTCGACGCCAGCGATGAGCAGATGGACAAGAAGGCACGTTGGCTCGCCGACAAGGCCGCGCGCACCGACGTGCACGAGAGCACTACGCCCACGCGGCTGCCCGAGCATCCGCTGACCCTCCAGAACATGTGGACCGATGAGATCCTGCCGCTGGCCTCGTCGGTGTCCGACCGCGACGCACAGCTCGCCTTCTCGCAGCTCGTGCGCTGCCACTACACGCAGGTCGCCACCAAGATGGCACCGCCGTTGTTGCGCATCGTCCGGCAAGCCGCGACGAGCTTCAAGGTGCCGCTGGTGCAGCTCGTGAGTGGCTTTCGCGCACCGAAGTATCAACTGATGTTACGCAAGAAGGGTCACGAGGTGGCGCGCGACTCGGCGCACCCGAAGGGCGACGCCGTCGACTTCCGCTTGCCGACGATCCCGACGCCGAAGCTGCTCGCCTTCGTGCGCAAGCAGAAGCTGGGCGGCGTGGGCTACTACCCCGTCTCGCAGTTCGTGCACGCGGACGTAGGTAAGATCCGCTACTGGAAGGGGCACTGAATGTAGCCTAGCGGCCGGCGCGACCGCGGATGCCGAGCTTGGTCACGCCGGGCATCTGGCCGGGCTTTAGCTCGTTGCCTACACGGGCGAGGGGTGCGCGGCCGTTTGACTTGCTCCACCCGTAGGTGGGTTTCTGGTGTTCCTGGCCGATTGTGCCCGGCTGGTACTCGACGCTGGAGAAGGTCAGGTTGCCGCGCTGGAAGTTGCGTTCCACGACACGAACGGACCTGCTCCTCTTCGACGCGACTTCCCGCATCATGTTCATGCCCCCAAGTTCGTCGATTAGCAGCGTCACGCGTTGCCCGTCTACCCTTTTTTCGAGTTGCTTGGCGTAGCGGTGCGGTTGCACGAAGCCATTTGGTGCGACCGAGAACTGGGCCTGGACGCCATCCGGCCCGGTGACGGCGAAGCGCAAGGTAGTGCCCGTCTGGGAGGTCTTCACCGCGTAGGCGCCGAACGTCCCGGCTTGGTCCATGATCCCAAGTTGGTTGCCCTGCCTCCGGATCTGCGCGCGCAACTGGTTGGCGAACAGGTTCGCGACCGCGTCGATCTCGCGTGTCACGGTCGGACCGTGCTCCCCGGCTTCCGCGGGATTCTGTGGGCTGGTCGTCGCGACTTCTCGTGACAGTTGCTCACCAAAGCGTCGCGCCCTGTTGCCGCTCTTCGCACTCAGCTGATGCAAGGCATCATGCAGGTCGATCGAAGGCTTCGGTTCGTCCGCGAGGGCGACTGACGAGCTGAGCAACGTGATGAGGACGATCGACAAGTGGGTGCGCATGCGGCGAATAGGAGCAAGCGGCGCGCCAACAGAAATCGCCAAATGACCAATCATTCCGTATCCTGATGAGGACAACTGACACCAGCGACCGAGCGCGTGGAACCAGCGGACCCCCAGCAGAGCGGGGTAAGATGCGGGCTCATGAATATATTTGGCATTGGCCGCGCCCTGCTCGTGGCTTTCGTGGCGCAGGTCGGAGTTGCACTGGTCGGCTGTGGGAGCGATGGAGTGTCCGACGGAGGGTCCTCCAGTAACGATGGCTCCGTGGTGCTTCCGCCGGGGTCGGAGCCTTGCGACGCGTTGCCGCTCAAGACGCCGCGCGCGCCCAAATTGCTGTGGAGCTGTCGACGCCAGAACTTCCTCGAGAAGCTGCGGGCGATGAATCATCCGCAGTGGCAGGAGCTGATCGCGCTTGCGGATCGTACGGCCACGCCGAATGCACGGTACGGCGACAATGGCGACTTCGCTGCGCTGGCGTACCAGGTCACAGGCGACGTGAAGTACGCGCAGAAGGCGTACACGCAGATGATGATGCAGCTCGAGGCGCACAAGCAGCCCGACGGCAACTACACGCGCGAGCTGCAGATCGACTTCGACATCATCTACGACTGGATCCAAGGGGCGCTGACCGAAGAGCAACGCAAGGCGACCGAGGACATCCTCTTCAGCTGGGTCGATCAGATGCTGGCGAAGATGCCCTCCAACATGCCGGTGCGGCTCACCGATACGGATCAGACGACGGGGAACTACTTCGGCAGCATACTGCTGGCGATCGCGACGAAGGGGAATCCGAAGTCGGACGCCATCTTGTCGAACCCCATCTTCGGCGGGCTCGATGCGACGGGCACGGACCTCAACAACATGCGCAACGCCGTGCAGAAGTACATCACGGACTACTCCGTCGGTGGACAGTGGATGGAGAGCGCGTACTACGACGTGGAGACACTGCAGCTCGTGGGCGAAGGCGTCGAGGCAATGTACACAGCGACGGGCGAGGACCACTTCCCGGAGTTCTGGCCGTTCGCCGAGCAAGTGGTGCGTTCGCAGATCTCGCAGATCACGCCCGACCTCGACAACGCCGTGAAGTGGGGCGACGTGGAGCAGCCGCGCGACCTCGAGGCGTGGAGGCGGTACCAGACGCTGGGCATGTTCACCGGTCTGCTCAGCTCGAAGTCGGAGATGCTGCCGCTCGCGACGCAGTTCACCATCGACCTCAAGGAGCAGCACAAGACCGACCTGCCGTATCGCGCGCGGTTTTGGTACTACTTCAATCCCCTCGGCCCGACAGCGGATTGGCGCAAGACGATGCCGCTGTCGCAGTTCGCCTCCGGCCAAGGCATCTTGTTCGCGCACGACGGCTGGCAGACGGGCGACAGCCAGTTCTTCGCGCATCTGCGGCGCCCACCCATGGACACGGATCACGAGAACAACCAGTTCGGCGACTTCCAGCTCTATCGCAAGGGCGCCTTCGTGGTGACGCGCCCCATTGGCTACGGGGGTGGCTCCATCGAGCCTGTCGCGGTGAGCAGCATGGTGCTGGGCGGGCTCGACGCGATGGTGAACCGCAAGGTCGTGGGGCAGTCGTCCGCCACCGACGGGAGCTACTTCTACGTCGCCGGCAGCGCCGATGGCAGCCGTTACGCATCCACCTACTACATGCCGCCCGATCCGTTCGTCAGCGAGTGGACGCGGTCGTTCCTCTATCTGCCGAGCACGACGCACGCGGTCGACACGGTCGTCGTGTTCGATCGGGTGGGCGCGACCGCACCGAACAAGCTCGATCGCTATCAAGCCGACGACATGGAGCGCGTCATGGCCGCGCCGGCGTTGAAGCAGTGGATCATCCACGCGCTCGTCAAACCCACCATCACGGGCGACAGCACCACGTGGAGCGTCGGCAACCAGCAGGTCGAGCTCACGTCGCTGTTCCCGACCGACCGAAACGCCACCATCGTCGACGAAAAGTCGCTCAGCTGGCCGTCGATGTTCCCGCCGGATTCCGAGCGCCACTTCTACGTGAGCCTCTCCCCGAAGAGCACGCAGGCCTGGGACACGTTCCTCAACGTCGTGCAGGTCGCCGACGCAGTGCTCGGCACCAAGCCCGCTCGCCTCGCCTCCACGGACAACGGCATACAGGGAACGCTCGTGACTCGCACCGGCCAGAAGGACGCCATCGCGCTGTTCTCGGCCACGCAAGGCGCGCGCGTGCGCAACGCCAGCTTCACCGTCGCGGTGTCCGTGAAGAGCGATGGCGCCGACGTGTACGTGACCGACCTCGATCCGGGCAAGAGCTGGAAGGTGGACGGTAGCGACCTCACCGTCGACAAGGGCGGCCTCGGGCATGGCACCCTCTCCGGATCGGGCGACAAGATGGTACAGATCACGGCGGAGTGAAACGGAGCAGTCTCGAGCTCGAAGGTGGCGAGGTGCGCTCGCCGCGTGCCTCATGTGAGCGTTGCCGGCGGCCGGTGACGGTGTGCTATTGCGCCCACCTCCCGTCGCTGAAACCACGGAACCACGTGCTGCTGCTCCAGCACCCGCGCGAGCAGTGGACCGCCATCGGCACCGCACGGATGGCGCACCTCGCGCTCACGGGATCGACGCTGCGGATCGGCATCGATTTTTCGAACGACGCCGTGGTCCGCCACGCGACACGGCAGAATGCGTACGTGTTGTTCCCGGGAGAAGGCGCCATCGCGCCAGCCGACCTTCCGCCCGGTCCGCCGATCACGCTCGTCGTCGTCGATGGCACCTGGACCCAGGCGCAGAAGCTGTTGCGCATGAACCCGGCCATCGCATCGCTTCCACGTATCGGTCTCTCTCCGGCGCGGCCGAGCGAGTACCAGATTCGGAAGCAACCGGCCGAGTTCTGCGTGTCCACCATCGAGGCGCTGGCCGAGCTGTTGCCGGTGCTCGAGCAGGACGACCGCTTCGATGCACTGCGCGGCCCGTTCCGCGCGATGGTGGCCACCCAGCAGCGCTACGTGTCGGAGGTCGGCGCTAGGCGGCACGCCCGCACGAAGACGGTGCGGCCCACTCGCGTGCAGCGGCTAGCGGCGAAGCTGCGGGACGTGGCCGATCGCATCGTGTGCGTGCAAGGGGATGCCAATGGGTGGGCCCGCAATGATCCGCGGCATCAACCCGCGGAGAGCGTTGCCTGGACCGCGCGGCGCCAGAACGACGGAGCAGACTTTCGCCACTTCATTGCGCCCCTGAAGGTGCTGGCACCCGCCACCGTGGATCACGTGGGGCGCTCCGAGGACGAGCTGCGCGCGGGCAGCACGGCCCTCGAGTGGCAGCAACGGTGGAACGAGTTCGTGAGGCCCGATGATGTGCTGGTTCACTGGGGCCGGTTCTACGTGGATCTCGCGGAGCAAGAAGGGCTCTGGCTGCCCGCCACCCGCTTCGATCTGCGCGTCGAGCTCACGCAGGCACTCGGCGAAAGGGTCGCCACCGTAGAAAACGGCGCGCAACGCCTTGGCGGACGGTCCGACCTGGCTTACATCGAGCCCCTTCGCGCCGCCCGGCGCCTCGACGCGTTGTGCCGCGTCGTCACCGGCCTTTTAGCAACCACGCTGTTCGCGCCCCAGGAGCCCCTCCCATGACGATGGCCGACGTCGTCAGGCAAGTGGATGACCGGCGCGCAGTCGGTGATGTCGCTGTCCGTGCCCAACTTCTACTTCCATGTCACCACCGCCTACTCGATCTTGCGCAACAGCGGCGTGGTGCTCGGCAAGAACGACTTCATGGACGCTCTGCCCTTCCAGGCCTAGATGTCCCCGGATGCCCCCAAGTGCCGTGTTTCGCGCCTCTCGTCGCCCCCGCATGAGGCCCCGCATCTGGAATCGATTTGGCCGCTCACTCGTGACCCTCGGCTTGCTGGTCTCCCTCGGGGCCCGGGCCCAAGCGCAAGATGCAACGGGCACCGATGGGCAGCCAGCGGACCACGAGTCGCGACCGACGAAAGTCCCGAAGCACAGACTGCGAACTGCCGAGGCCCCGAAGGACGAGCTCGCCTACGTACTGACGCTGGACATCCCCGTCACGATAGTCGCCGGCGTGATCCTGGGTACCTCCGAGGGGCTCAAGAACTTGTACGGCCCGACCGCCTGCCGCTGGTGTGAGACCCGCGAAACGCTCAACGCATTCGACTCGTCGGCAATGCGCACGTTCGCCTCGGCCAACCGTGGGGCGTCGGGCATCGCATCCGACGTCCTCGCCTTCGGAGCGCTCCCGGTCTTTGCGCTCGGGCTCGATCTTCTCTCGAACTACCAGAATCGCAACAGGCCCGGGAAGCACTGGGCCAAGCGCTTCGGCGTCGATACGCTCCTCATCCTCGAGGCGACGGTGACCGCACTCTCGCTTCACGCGGGCACCCGGTTCGCGACAGCGCGTCGCCGCCCGTTCTCCATCGACGACCCCACCGACGGTGAGCGCGCCGTCGACAAGAATCTGTCGTTCTTCTCGGGGCACACGACGCTGGCGTTCGTCGTCGCGAGCACGATGGCGACCGAGCTCACCCTTCGTCACCACAAGCTGGCGCCCCTCGCATGGGCGCTCGGCATGGCGGGGGCAACCTGCGTCGCGATGCTGCGCGTGACGAGCGACAGCCACTTCGCGACCGATACGATCGTGGGCGCAGTCGTCGGTTCGGCGATCGGCGTGATCGTTCCCGTCGTCCACCGAGGGAAGGCACCCATCCGACTCGGTGGCAATGTGACCACCGAGCAGGGGCTCATCACCGTCGCCGGCTTATTTTAGGCTAGCCGCCATGAAGCTCTTCTTGCACCTCCTTGCACCGGATGACCCCGCGCGGCCCGCAGGCGCCAGCAGCGTCGCGTGACTGGTATCGAGTTTCGAGACCGCTCGTGATATGGGCCCTTCATGGTGGTGCGGCGCTACCGGCACTTGATCTGGGACTGGAACGGAACCCTGCTCGACGATCTCGACCTCTGTGTCGACGTCATCAACGGGGTGCTCGCGCGCCGCGGCCATGCGCCCATCGATCGCGCGCGCTACCACGACATCTTCGACTTCCCCGTTCGTCTCTTCTACGAGCGGCTCGGCCTCCCGCTCCACGACGGCGAGTTCGAGAAGCTCAGCCATGAGTTCATCTCTGGCTTCCATTCGCGCCGCCTCGAGACGCGGCTCCACGAGGGCGCAGGCCCGCTCCTCCAGTCCGTCGCTGATGCCGGCGTGTCCCAGTCCATCCTCTCGGCGCATCAGCAGACCACCCTGCTCGAGGTCCTCGATCACTTCGGCGTGCGTGCTCACTTCGCGCAGATCGCCGGGCTCGACGACTTCCATGCACACAGCAAAATCGCGCGCGGTCGTGAGCTGCTGGACCTTCTCGGTGACCCGCCCGACACGATGTTGCTGGTCGGTGACACACTCCACGACCTAGAGGTCGCGCGTGCGCTCGGGGTCGACTGCGTCGTCGTCGCTGCGGGGCATCACCCGATCCATCGCCTGCGCGGAGAGGCGCCGGTCGTCGTCGAAACACTGGCGCACCTGCGCGAGCACCTCGGCCTCGCCGTGTGACGAAGTACTCACCGTCGACGCAACGTGGCGGGCCGGGTCGCCGCTGAGAGGCGCGATCGAAGCGACGCTAGCCACCTTCCACGTCGCCAACGCACCGAAATCACCGCGTGCCGCTGCTGGCCCGGACCTTGCAACGGCAGGGAGGTTGCATCCCCCAACTCACAGGAGCAACCCATGCGCACGCTCGCCCTCTTGATCGTTCCCGTTCTCGCGTTCGGTGCCGCCGGCACCGCAAGCGCCGCCGCAGTCTCCAATAACCTCAAGGCCGCCGCCAACAAGAGCTTCGCGGCGCTCAAGGCACACGACGCCGGCAGGTACGGCACCGACTACAGCAAGGACCGTCTGCACATTTCGTCGAACGGCAAGACGGCGCGCGTCGAGATCCAGGCCTTCGGCAAGCAGCCCGGCCCGCCGCGGATGAGCCTCCACCCCGACGTGTGGCACGCGATCAAGACCGCGACCTTCGCCAAGAAGGCGGACGGTAACTGGTCCAAGCAGGGCAAATGGAACACGCTCTTCTTCGCGCTCTCCGCAGGCCGCTAGTTTTTCCGTCGAGACGGCCAGGTCTCGGCTTCGTTCTTATCTTCTTGTCGTTAGCCTAGGCGCATCGTCTACTCGCATCGTCTACTCTCGCGAACGCCGTCCCACAACCACGGCGACGGCGTTCGCATTCACACGAAGACGCATGTCACTCCTGCTGAATCTCCTCTGGATCTTCCTCGGTGGCGGGCTCGTCATCTGCCTCGAGTACCTGCTCGTGGGCGTGCTCCTGTGCCTCACCATCGTCGGGATCCCCGCGGGCCTCCAGTGCTTCAAGATCGCCGTGCTCGGCCTCGTCCCCTTCGGCAAAACCATCGCCGACGCCCCGGGCGCGGGCACGATCAGCTTCGCGCTCAATGTCGTCTGGTTCTTGCTCGCCGGCATCTGGATCTTCCTCAGCCACGTCGCACTCGGCGCCGCGCTCTGCGTCTCCATCATCGGAATCCCTTTTGGGCTGCAGCACTTCAAGCTGGCGTTCCTCGCGCTCGCGCCGTTCGGCAAGTCGATCCGCGAAGGCTGACTACGGCAGGGCGTCGAGGCGCTTGCGAAACTCGACCACGTCCGGCTCGAGCCAGTCCACGTGGTCATTGGTCCAGCCCTCGAGATCGAGGAACAACGGCGACGCATTCGCCGTGGCGTGTCCGATGACGTGGTTGGAGTCGATCGCGTACTTCGCTTGGAGCCAGTGCACGAGCGCCAGCACCGCGTCGATCTGTGCCGGACGAGCGAGGATCTGCTGATCGGCCCACGCGCCGCCCTCGTTCAACGACTCCTGCACGATCTCGATACCGATCGCGACGTGGTTCACACCGACCGCATGACGACAACGCACGCTCGGATCGACGAGTCCATGGATCGTGCCGTTCTGCTCCACGATGTAGTGCGCGCACGTCCCCGGCATCTCGCCGCGGTTCGGCTCGTTGGCCGCGAACAGGTTGTAGGCGGACGTCCACGTGGGGCCATCCGTGAAGTGCAGCACGACGAGCTGTGGCACCAACACCGAGGTAGAGATGCCGTAGTGATCGAGCGAATACTTCGCCATCTGCGCGAGGCGCTCGGTGTCGTACGGCAAGGGGTTGGCCACGATCGACAACGGGCTCGCCAGGTCGGGCGGTGGCGTGAGTGCCATGTCGGGCAGCATCGCTTGACCCAGCTCGGACGGATCGGACGCGGCGGCGTCCGTGGTCGAGTGCGTCGCGGACAGGTCGACAGCGCCACCGTCGGTGGGCTCCTCGCTGGTCGACCCGCAAGCAACGAGGCACAACGCCAGCGCGAGCCACCCGTTCATCGCTGCAAATTGCATGGTCGTCGAGCCATACACCGAACGAGCCGGAGGTGGTGGTGTTTCGGCACCGCCCATGGTTGGCTCCGCACGCGCAGATGACGTCCGACGACAACGAGAGCGACTGGCAGGTGGCACTGCATCCTCGTGCTGGCCGTTTCGCCGTGAAGCCGATGGTGGCGTGGTGTCTCTTCGCCGCATTGTCGAGCGCGCCAGCCAGCGCCCGCCCGGTGCGACCGCGCTTCGAGCCGACGGACCTCGAGCTAGAGCGTCCCGGGCTGCTCGAGCTCTGGCACTGACTCACGGTAGGCTACCGAACGCAGAGCGACGGGCTACCCGGCTTGCAGATCATGCCGTCCGGGCAGACGTCCTTGTCGCCACAACGAAGCCCGCACGACCACGTGACGTTGCTGCCGGTCCCCGAGTACAGGCTGCAGCTCGGCTTGCCGACGCCCACGTAGCCTTGAACGCACGCAAGGTCACCATGCTCCGGTGCGCCCTGGCTACTGCCCGTGCCGCACGTCGGTGAGCAGAACGAAGCTCCTGTGCCGCCGGCCACGTTGATGCACGACGCAGCATTCGCGCAGCTCTCGGTGCACGCTTGCCCGAGCACGCTCGGGGTCCCGGGCACCAGCTGCAGCACGACGTCGGCGTGGTCGTTCGCGATCACCAGCGTCGTCGTGCGCGTGTCCTCGGCGAGTGGCACTTGGTTCGCGTCGAGGGCGCGCGCGGTGACGTAGAAAAAGCCGGCGCTCGTGGGGCCGAAGTCCGTGGACGCGTCGCACGCGAGCTCGCGCGTGGTGAGCACCGTTTGGTCTTCTCGCTTGAGGGTGACCAAGAACTTGGCGACGCTGGTCGCCGCGCAGGTCGTCGGCAGCTCGTTGGTGTCCACGACGGTGGCGCGGACCGAGATCGTGCCGCACTTCCCCTCGCACGGAAGATCGCTCCCGCCACCACACGCGGCCAGCGAGAGGAGGAGCAACGATGCACACAGGGTTCGCGACATGGCGCGCACTTTACGCGGCGACCCGGCCGACGTCACGATCTCCATGCCGGGGCACAATCGCGGCATGAGCTGCCTGGCCCGCGGCTGCACGCACACGCGCTGCAAGCGTGGAGACGGTTATTCGGGTGGGAACAGGGGTCTACTTTGATCCGAGCCGCGCTCTGGTGTCGCCATCGGCTCGCTCTCCGACGGACTCAAGGAGAAAGTGCCAAGCGGCCGGCTTGCGGCGCGCAGCGAACGGGCCAACGACTCGAGAAGCTGCGCGAGCGGCCCAGCGAGCGCAGGTGGCGCATCGATTCGCAAGCCTCCCGCCGGAAGCTGGGTGATCGATAGACCGAAGTTTGCACTTTCATCCGCGATCGACCCAAGCTCGCCTGGCTCCAATGCTTCTATGGTGCTTTCGATCTCCGTGACTGCGACAGCATCGCCTGTCTCGAGCGCGTCCGCGCCCTCTAGAGATTCAACTGGGGGAGGCGTCGGCTCCATGAGCTTGCGCATGCCGTCGAGGAATGAGGACTGGCCCTCGAAGCGCACCTCGTCACTTGATCCATCAAAGAGCGAGGAGAAGACCGCCTTCTTGTTGGCGATCAGGGTCGCGATGCGCCCCTCGATTCCGTCCTCAGCGACGAGGTTATAGACGTCGATGGGCGCGGTCTGACCCAGGCGGTGGATTCGGCCGATGCGCTGCTCGAGCACCGCCGGGTTCCACGGTAGCTCGAGGTTGACGCAACAGGTCGCTGCACGTTGAAGATTCAGACCGACGCCGCCGGCGTCGCTGAGGAACATGACCGCGCAGTCGGGATCGTCATGGAAGTCGACGATCGCCCGCTCGCGCAGCTTCGGCGACTCGGCACCAGTGAAGAACGCGGTGCGCAACCCTACGGCTGCTAGCTGGTCGCGCACGCTCCACTCGGCGAGGCGCAGCATATTGCGCCATTGACTGAAGACCACGGTCTTGCGCTTCTGACCGACGACGATCTGATCGACGATCCCGCGAAATGCAGACAGCTTCGGCGCGAACAAACTATCGAGCAGCGCGCTTGGGGCTGCACTGGCCTGGCAGCGCGGCCATTCGCTGCGGAAATTGACCTGCGCAAGCCCGTTGCAGATCATCCGCTGCGTGGTGAGCAGCTGCATGAGCCGCAGAAACTCGGCCTGCTGCAGCGGGCGGCGTGCAGCCTTTTGCATCAGCACCGCGATCGGTTGGTCAAGATCAGCGTGTGCCTCGCGCTGCGGATCGCTCATCTCGACGGGCACGCGTGTGTCGGTGCGTCCGGGGAGCTGGGTGAGCACCTCGGTGCGCAGGCGGCGTAGCATGCTTGTGGAGAGACGCTCGCGTAGGGTGTCGAGGTTTCGTGCGCCTGCGGTTCCGCGGCCGCCGTCGCCGCGCTCGATGGAGTGCCACGGCACCAGGCGCCACTTGGGCTCGAGCGCGGTGTCGTCGACGAAATCCATGAGCGAGGCCAGCTCGTCGAAGCGGTTCTCCATCGGCGTACCGGTCAATACCAGGCGAAACGCCGGGACCAAGCTCTTCACATAGCTCGCCGACTTGGTCGCCCAGTTTTTGATGCGCTGCGCCTCGTCGAGCACAACCATCTCTGGAGCGAAGCGCTGAACGTGCGAAAAGTCGCGCATGAGCTGCTCGTAACCGATCGCCAGGAAACCACGCTTGGTCTCGGCGTACAGGCGTGCGCGATCGTCTGGGGCGCCTTCGACGAGCGTGAGCGGTACGTCGGTGCTCGCCCCCCACTCGCGTTTCCATTGCGGCTTCAGCGCTGCGGGCACGATGAGTAGGCCTCGCTTGATTCGCCCGGTGGAGAACAGCGCATGGCAGGCGGCGATGGCCTGCGCGGTCTTTCCGAGGCCCATGTCGTCCGCGAGGAGCAGGCGGCCGCGCGCGAGGAAGCGCTCGACGCCGACGCGCTGATACGGGTAGAGCTTGCGCTTCAGCTTGGGCAGGGACGCGAGGCTGGTCTTGAGCGCATTTTGGTTCGCAAGCACGCGCACCACTCGCTCTCGCTCCTCGGAAAGCAGAGTCGTGATCGCCGGTTCGACGTGGTGCGCTCCGCGTCGCAGCAGTGCGGTCAGCGAATCGATCAGCGCGAACCGCTTCTTCGCATCGACCAGCGCAGCGTGCAGCGGGATACCACCACGAAAGCCCTCAGGCATCGGCCGCACAGAGATCGCGATCCGCAGGCGCGCGAGCCGATCTGCATCTCCTCGTAGAGGGTGCTCAGGCGACCAGGTGATCTCCGCGACGGGCGGCGAACGTCGTGCAGCAGATTCGGCGCGCGGGGGCCCTGCTCGCTCCACCGATTCGAGAACCACGAGGCCGTGCTTGCACAGACCGAGCGAGCTGCGCACGAAGTCCGCGCACGAACAACTCGTGCGCAGCGGTGCGAAGGAGAGTAGCGACGTCTGATAGGGTCGAGAGTCGCGCTTGTTTTTGTCGGAGCGCTCGGTCTGGTAATCACCGAGTAGGTTCACCCGCCGCCCACGTGACTTGCGAACACGAAGCCCATCTCGCTCCGCGAAGGCGTAGCGCCGCGCCAGGGCCTCGAGGGCCGCTTTGCGCACCGGCCAATCTGCTCCCGTGCTCACAGCGATCACGTGCTCCGCGATGCGCTCGGGACTGATGCGCCCGAAACGCCGACGGGCGAGGTCGATAAGTTGGCTGCGGGCTTCGGTGAGGTCGAGGATCTCCATGAAGCGGCAGCACAGCATTTCATTGGTCGCCTGCCAAGCTGAAAGCACCACTGCCACACGCCCTTTCCCGCTTGCATCCACTCCACGCCACCGGCCGAGAGCACGCCCTTGGCGCCGGTCGTTTCTTCGTAGCCAACCGCGCCCGTCAGCACCACGGTCGTGGTGGCGATGCCGGAGTGCGGGTGCCGGCCCATGTCGCCGAAGTGCGTGGGATCGAGCTCGACGGCGTCGAGGAACACGAACGGCTTGATGATCTCGCCCACGTCGGATGGGCTCATGAGCCGCGTGATCGGGCCATGCTTCGCGCCGCGGGTTCGGAGAGCGCTTCTGCCGCCTCATCGAGCGCACGCGTGAGCTCCAACACGCTGGCTGTGCAATCGTCCGGGTCCGCGCACCGCTTCACGAGCGCGCGCTCTTCCGGGCGATCGACCCCAGCTGCGCTCAGAAGATCGCCTCCGAGAGCTCGACGCAGCGGGCCGGCATGGTGCCGGTCAACCTTCCGGCGTCGGTGTTTCCGTTCGGAATCCCGTCCCCGTCGTCAACCACACCTGGACCAACCACGCGTAGTCGTCCGGCACCCGAGCGCGACGCGAGACGCCGTCAATAGACGCAGCCGTGGCGCGGCGCGGCGACGACCCATGCGGCGATTCGCTCGACGCCTCCTTCGGACACGAGCTGCTCCAGGTTGTCGAGCACCAACAGCAGCTCACCACGCCGCACCAGCCGCTTGGTCAAGTTGCCGATGAGGTCGCACACGACGACCGGCAGGCCGGTGTCGCTCGTCAACGTGGCCAGGCGCCGCAACGACGTGGTCTTCCCGATGCGACCCGGACCGACGACGGTGCGCAGGCGTGCATCGGACGGCAGCACCGCGCGCAGCTGCGGCCCTCGACCGAACGTGTCGCCATCGTCTGGCAGAATCGGCGTCACGCGGAAGCAGCATAGTCGAGGACCTGGTGCAAAACCTAGGTGGGTAGCCCGGGTCGTGCGACGCTCGATGGATGAGGCACCTCAGGGCTACTGTCCTCCTCGCGTGCGCGCTGACATCGGCCCTCGCCTACGCCGAGACGGTGACCGTGAAGGTCGGTGCTGGTGTCGACTTCAGCCCCGGGTTTCTGCCTGCGCAGGTGATTTGCGACGACGTCTCGATCGTGGACGTGGTGGCCGGGGACGAGAGCTTCCGCATCAAGGGCCTGCGCGCCGGCAAGACGGACTGCGGCTTCGTGGCCCTCACGGGTGCGCTCGGCCGCCGCCGGGTCATCACCGTGAACGTCGCGCCGTAGCGCTACGACGAGTAGATCGCGCGATCGGCGCCGATGTCGTACGCCGGCCGGGCGGCGCGGATCTCGCGGGCAAGAGCGATGAGCACGTGCGTATCGCGAGTGCGCTCCGCACGCTCCAGCTCTTCCTTGGTGAGCTCGACGGTCTCGAGCAGCTCCCCAGGCTCGATCGCCTGCGACAGGGCCGCGGCAAACGGGATGTTGCGCTCCGCCGGCACGAGGATGACGCCGTACATGCCGAGCCCCGTCAGCAACGCACCCGACGCGGTGTCGCTGATCGTGTGACCCGGGGCGATGGCGAAGTTGTCGCGAAACGGCGACATCGCGGCGCGATGCAGGAGCAGTGCGAGCCGCTCCAGCGTCGGGCGATCCGAGGTGGCTGCCACCGTCTTCCACACCAGCTCCGCGCGCTGGAGGCCGGTCGCCTTCCCCGGCGTCTGCTCGATCGACATCCCCACCGTCACGAGATAGCAAGCCGTCGGATTGCGGTAGACGTGTATGTCGATCGCGGGTTGCTCGTCGCCCTTTGGATGGATCACGAAGTCGAGATCGCCCGCGGTCGGCTCGACCACGTCGCGGTAGAGCTTCTGGTAGGCAGCCTGGGGCCCGCTCATCGGCGAACAGTATACGTGCGTTCTTCGTTGCGGCTAGAGTCCGCGCCGCATGGACGGCGAGAGCTCGCAAACGGCGCGACGGCCCCGAGGGCTTGGCCTCGTCGTGCTCGCGGTGCTCGTCTGCATCGCCACGCGCGTGCCCGCGTATCGCTACGACGTCATCTCCGACGACGAAGCCATCTACGACGCGATGGCCCACACCGTCTCGGCCGGCGGTGTCATGTACCACGACACCGTCGACCACAAGCCGCCGGGCCTGACCTACAGCTACGCCGCGATGCGCGCGCTCGTGGGTGGGGTCCACGCGACCGCGGACCACGTCGCGCACGCGGTGCACACACTCGGGCTCGTCTACGCCTTGCTCACCTGCCTCGCGCTCGCCGGCGTGGCACGACGAGCCTTCCCGCAGACCGACGCTGCAGGCTGGGCAGCGCTGAGCTACGCGGTGGCATCCACGATCAAGCAACCGGTCGACGGTCTCGCCGTGAACGGCGAGCTCATGCTCAACATGCC
The DNA here is from genome assembly GCA_043741435.1 of Myxococcales bacterium. Lineage (GTDB taxonomy): Bacteria > Myxococcota_A > Polyangia > Palsa-1104 > Palsa-1104 > JBDTCO01. Next base: position 49,321 of record JAYUBF010000264.1, on the reverse strand, counting down.
CACGGCGTTCGCTCTGCTCTCCACGCTCGAGGCGAGCTCACGCAAAGGCCTCGCCCGGGTCGTGCTCGACGCGCTCGCCGGTGCCCTCGTGGCGGCGGCCACCGCCTACAAGTACCAAGGCATCGCGGTGGCCGTCGCGTTGCCGTTCCTCTGGATCGCGCGCGGCGCATCCATGCGCGATCACGTGGTGGCCGCGTTCGCTGGCCTCGCCTCCTCGGCCGCGGGGTTCCTCGCCGTCGTCGGCGCCATCACCGCTTACTTCGCGAGCCGCGGCGTGCTCGGCGACGTGGTGGACTGGGCCCTGCTCTTCAACCTCACGTACATCTCACAAGGGCCGAGCTTGGTCGGCGCGTTGACCCGGCTGTGCATGCAGCTCGTCGGCGTCGTGATCCCGGGCCTCCTGTTCTACGCCGCCGGCACCGTTGGGCTCGTGCGGATCGTGCGGGCGCGAAGCGAGGCCACGCTGTGGCTCGCGCCGTTCACGCTCCTCGTCTTCGCCTGCGTGACCCTCGGTGGACGCTTCTTCGGCCACTACTTCGTACAGCTCGAGCTGTGCCTCGCGCTCACGGGTGCCCCGGTCCTCGCACACTGGGCGACGCGGGCCCCGCGCGCCGTGCTCGCCGCGTGGACAGCACCCGCGCTGGCGTTCTTCGTCATCGCCATCGTGCCGTCGGTCTCGCAGCCGATCCTCAACGCGGACGATCCGGACTACCGCAAGATCGGTCGCGCGATTCAGGAGATCACTCGCCCCGACGACACCGTGTGGGTGTGGGGCAACGTCCCGCAGCTCTATCACGCCGCCGATCGTCTCTCCGGTGCACGCTTCACGTTCTGCAACTACCTCACCGGTCTGTCACCGGCGACCCCGTCGGAGGACGACCCGAAGGTGCAGACGAAGCAGACCGAGGTGGCGAAGGCGTGGGACCTGCTCGCCGTCGACTTCGCCACCCGTCCGCCGACGCTGGTGCTCGACACGGCAGCGGCTGGGTACAAGTCGTACGGCAAGTATCCCATCGACCACTACCCCGCGCTCGCGAGCGTGCTCGCCGCGAAGTATCGCATCGACGCACGGATCGCCGGCATCGTGGTGTGGCGGCGGGTCGACTGAATCATCCGGTGAGTATGGCGTTGCGCGGCCACCCGAGAGTCCTCTACGCTGCCACCTTCTCAACAGGGGGCGGTCACAATGTCCGAGCAATTGCGTCACGTAGGTGAACGAGCAGCACGGCAGCTCTCGAATACCACCAAGACTCCACCACAGTGGCGTGGCGCGACACCGCGCTGGCTCGTGCAGCTCTTGCCTTGGACGCCGGTAGAGGCCGGTGTGTACCGGGTGAACCAGGCCCTCGACGACGACTTCGCCGTGAAGTGCACCCCCGAGCCCGGCGAGCCGCTCCCCGTCGGCTTCAGCGACTACGACGGCCAGCCACGCGAGTACGTGCTGAGCTCGGTCACCACGACCATCGAGGTCTCCACGCGCATCTCGGACCTGTTTCGCAGCCCGCACGATCAAGTGAAGGAACAGCTGAGCCTTGCCGTCGAGAAGCTGAAAGAAAAGCAAGAACACGAGCTCATCAACAACCACAGCTACGGCCTGCTCGCGAGCGTCGATCCCGACATGCGCATCAAGCCGCGCAAGGAAACGCCGACGCCCGACGACTTCGACAACCTCATTTCCACGGTGTGGAAGGAGCCGAGCTTCTTCCTCGCGCACCCGAAGGCCGTCGCTGCCTTCGGACGCGAGTGCACCCGTCGCGGCGTGCCACCCGCGACGGTCACGCTGTTCGGCGCACCGTTCATCACGTGGCGCGGTCTCCCGATCGTCCCGTGCGACAAGCTGCCCATCAAGGGCAACAAGAGCGACATCCTGTTGCTCCGCACGGGTGAGCGGAAGCGCGGCGTCATCGGTCTCTTCCAGCCCGGAATTCCCGGCGAGGTGAGCCCGAGCTTGTCGGTGCGTCTCATGGGAATCAACCAAGCGGCCCACGCGTCGTACTTGCTCTCGCTGTATTGCTCCTCGGCCGTGCTCACGCACGACGCGCTCGGCGTGCTCGAAGGCGTGGTCATCGATCACTTCCATGAGTACGCCTGATTCGGGTGGTGGGTCCCCCGAGGAGGTGAACCTGCTCCTCGGGCACGCGCCATCCCCGACGACCGCGCACTCGGTGCCCGGCCACGTGCCGACGCCGGGCGTCGCGCTCGCAGGCGCCCGTGTGCCCGGTGCGCCGACGCTGCCCGACTGGGATCCCGCCACGCTCACGATGGTGATGTCGCGCATGGCGAACGATCTGTTCGGGGCATCCGCCGCGGCAGCACCGGTGGCCGTGCCCACGTCCACCGTGCCGACCGCGGCGGCGACAGGCTCGGTTCCCACGATTCCGTCGACCGTGGCGACACCGACGGCACCGTCGCCCGCGACGTCGTGGTCGCCGTTTCACAGCGCGCCGAACCTGGACGCGTTCGCCGACGCGGGGGTGCATCCATCCGCCCTGGGCGAGCTCGCGAACTTGCTGCGCTTCCCGCTGTTCGATCCGGAAGAGGCGCCTCCCGTTACGGCGGCGCCTGCGCGAGGGACCATCCCTACGAGCCAGCCTCTCGCAATACCGGACCACGAGCTCGACCCGCTCACCTCGCCCGCGCTCGCGCCGACCTCGGGCAATGCCTTCGATGCCTACGCCATCCGCCGCGAGTTTCCGATCTTGGAGCAGCGCGTGAACGGCAAGCGGCTGGTGTGGCTGGACAATGCGGCGACCACACAAAAGCCGCGCGCCGTGATCGATCGCCTGAGCAAGTTCTACGAGACCGAGAACTCCAACATCCATCGCGCCGCGCACACGCTGGCGACTCGCGCCACCGAGGCGTACGAAGGCGCGCGGGAATCGGTCCGCCGCTTCGTGAATGCGCCGTCCGTGCGCGACGTGGTCTTCGTGCGTGGGGCCACGGAGGGCATCAACCTCGTCGCGCAGAGTTGGGGTCGTCGCAACGTCGGGCCCGATGACGAGATCGTGGTGTCATGGCTCGAGCACCACGCGAACATCGTACCCTGGCAGATGCTCGCAGCCGAGAAAGGCGCACGCCTGCGCGTCGCTCCCGTCGACGACACCGGGCAAATCATCCTGTCCGAGTACGAGAAGCTGCTCGGGCCGCGGACACGAATCGTCTCCATCACGCAGGTCTCGAACGCGCTCGGCACCATCACGCCCATCAAGCAGATCGTGGACATGGCGCACCGGCATGGCGCAAAGGTGCTCGTCGACGGTGCCCAAGCCGTCTCGCACATGCGCGTCGACGTGCAGGCCCTCGACAGCGACTTCTACGTCTTCTCCGGTCACAAGGTCTTCGCCCCGACCGGAATCGGTGCGGTCATCGCCAAGGGCGCAGTCCTGGAAGAAATGCCGCCGTGGCAAGGTGGCGGCAACATGATCGAGGACGTCACGTTCGAGCGCACGCGCTATCAGCCCCCGCCCGCGCGCTTCGAGGCTGGGACCGGCAACATCGCCGACGCGGTCGGCCTCGGGGCAGCGCTCGACTGGCTCACCCGGGTGGGCATCGAGAATGTCAGCCGCCACGAGCACGATCTCCTCGTGTACGCCACGGAGCAGCTCGCGACCGTGCCGGGGCTCACCATGATCGGCACCGCTGCCGAGAAGGCCGGCGTGGTGTCCTTCGTCCTCGCCGGCCAGAAGACCGAAGAAGTCGGCGGGCTACTCGACAAGGAAGGGATCGCCGTCCGCTCCGGGCATCACTGCGCACAACCGATCTTGCGACGCTTCGGCGTCGAGCACTCCGTGCGCGCGTCGTTCGCGCCGTACAACACGTGCGAGGACGTCGACGCGCTCGTGGCAGCGCTTCATCGCTTGCAGAGTGGTCGCGCGACGCGCTCGTGACGAGGACGCTCTCACCGACGGACGTGCAAGCGCTCATCGTGGCGGGCGGCCTCGACATCGTCGACGTGCGCGAGCCGGGCGAGTGGGCGACGGGGCACCTACCCGGTGCGCGGCTCGTGCCACTCGCGCAGGTACAGGCCGATCCCAGGCGGGCCCTGCCGCGGGACAAGGTGTTGCTCGTTTGTCAGCGCGGACAGCGCAGTCTCACCGCCGCGAAGCTAGCCGAGGGCCTCGGTTTCGGCGACGTCTACAGCCTCGAGGGCGGCACCGCGGCGTGGGCCAAGGCGGGGTTTCCGATCGAGGTCCCCGAGCCACCGCGTCGCGAAAAAACCGCACCGCCTCCGGGCAACGAGCCCGCCAAGGTGGACGCTCCGGAGCCATCACTCGACACGATCGTCGGCGAGAACGTCCGCGTTCTCCGCACCAACCGCGGAATGACGCTCGACGTCCTCGCGAAGCACGCGGGCATCAGCCGAGCCACCCTCGGACAGATCGAGCTGGGTCGAACGGTGCCGAGCGTGAACGTGGTGTGGAAGATCGCGCGCGCGTTCGACGTGCCGTTCTCGTCGCTGCTCGCGACCTCGGCGCGCATTACCACCAGCGTCCTGCGCAAAGCGCAGGCCAAGCGCCTCGTCAGCGCCGACAATCGCTTCTCCTCGCGCGCGCTGTTTCCGTTCGGGGAGCAGAAGCAGGTGGAGTTCTACGAGCTCTGGCTCGCTCCACACGGCCGCGAGGAAGCAGACGCGCACCAGCCCGGCACACGCGAGAACCTCGTGGTTACGTCGGGCCGCCTCGAAATCGAGATCGCTGGAGAACGGCTCGAGCTGGGAGAAGGCGACGCGGCGGTGTTCTCCGCGGACGTGCCGCACGCGTACGTGAACCCGGCGAACGAGGAGTGCTGGATGCACCTCGTGATGAGCTACACCGATGGCTGACGCGCTGAGATGCCTGCGCGTCCTCTACGCGTCCTGCATCGCTAGCTTCGTGCTCCTCGCGAGCGTCCCATTCGTTGGGTGTGGTGGCGACGACGCCGTCCACGGCATCGACCTCGGTGGCGACCTGTCGAGCGCCGACGGACCCAAGACGCGGGACATGGGCGCCAAGTACGGCTGCGCCGGTTACGCGACCTGCATGACCGACTGTCTCTCGGGCACGACCCCCACGCTGCAGGGTTGCGTCACCACCTGCAACAAGAACGCGAAGTCCTCCACTGTGTCGAGCACGTGGCTCGACATGCTCGACTGCGGTCGGAGCTACTGTCTCGGCAATGCCGACGCTGGTGGCTTCAAGTGCACCCTCGACGCGCCTGGCAGCATGCTCACCGATCGCGCCGGCGACCCGATGGGCACCTGCGGCAACTGCCTCAACGATGCGTTCGCCCGCGCATTCGGCGGCACGTGCGCGAACATGAGCAGCCCCGACTGCAACCCGGCCACCTGCAAGCCCGTCAACGACACCTGCCTAAACGACACGCCGTAACGATCCCGAGCATCGACGATGAACACTCGGCGATGCACGAGCGCCAGGTGCTCGACCGTGCCGGCGGCTTTGCATGGTGTAATTGCCCAATGAGCGCGAGTGGTGTCGACATGCAATTCCGGGCCTTCCTCCTCGATCCTACGAGCGACCGCGCCGACGTCATCGCTCGCATCGAGCACGCACTGGCGCTCGCCAACGCGGAGCTCGGGCTGGCGTTCGAGCACGATGGCAGCGACGCGGTCGACGGGGCAGTTCACACCGTCTGGAGCGACGACCCGCACGGCAGCACCGAGACGAGCTGGATCCGCCTCACCGACGACGAAGGCGCGGGCTCCCTGTGTCTCGAGATCAACGCGACCACGGACGCCATCCTCGAGCGCACCTGCGCAATCCTCTCGTCACACGCGCCGGTCGTCCAGATCGTAACCCACGCGCCTCGTCCCTTCTGAGCCACTCCCGAGGAGCACGGCGGCCAGCTGGTTCTGTCCGTTGTCGGTTCGAGCTGAAGTATTCGTGAATGCGCCTTGTGCTTGCTCGCCGTGCGGCGCATAGCTCACGGGTGCCCTGATCGGAGGTCGACTCCGCTGGTCGCCTGAGGGGTACGTACATGGGTGCAACGGGTGCGGGCGGATCACCGAGCTGCAAGACGGTCCTGTGGGTCGACGACGACTCGACGACCGAAGAGGTGCTCACCAGCGCGATGAAGCGACGTGGCTTCGCGCTCACGTGGAGGACCTCAGGTGCCGCCGCGTTGCAGGCACTCGATGAGCGGGACTTCGATGTCGTCGTGACGGACCTGCACATGCCGGGGATGGATGGGTTGGCGCTCTGCGAGCGCATCACCGCGAGTCGGCCCGGGCTGGCGGTCATCGTGATGACCGGCTTCGGCAACCTCGAAGCCTCCGTCGGTGCGATCCGCGCCGGCGCCTACGACTTCATCGCCAAGCCGCTCGATCTCGAGTTCGTGCGGATGACGCTGGTGCGTGCGGTGGGCTACTCCGAGCTGCGGGCCGAGGTGCAGCGGTTGCGTCTGGCGTTGAGCCCACCGCCGGGTGCCACCACTCTGCGCGGGGCGAGCGCGGAGATCGAGAAGGTCCGTCGTCTCATCGAGCGCATCTCCGACTCCGACGCGATCGTCCTCATCTCCGGCGAAAGCGGGACCGGCAAGGAGCTCGCCGCGCGAGCCCTCCACGATCAGAGTCGTCATGCCTCGGGTCCGTTCGTCGCCATCAACTGCGCCGCCGTGCCGGAGGCCTTGCTCGAAAGCGAGCTCTTCGGTCATGTGAAGGGCGCCTTCACCGATGCCCGTGGCGCTCGCCGCGGACTCTTCCTCAAGGCGAATGGGGGAACCCTCTTCCTCGACGAGATCGGCGAGATGCCCCTCGGCGTGCAAGCCAAGCTCCTGCGCGCTCTGCAAGAACGCAAGGTGCGGCCGGTCGGCGGCGACGTGGAAGAAGCCTACGACGCTCGCATCATCACGGCGTCCAATCGCGATCTCGAGGAAGAGGTTCGCGAGCGACGGTTTCGCGAGGATCTGTTCTATCGCATCGACGTCGTGCGCCTCATGTTGCCGACGCTGCGAGCGCGCGGCAACGACGTGCTCGTGCTCGCACAGCACTTCATCGAGCGCTACGCGGAGCAGGCCGGCAAGCACATCACGGGCATGTCCACGCCCGTCGCTCAGAAGCTGCTCGCGTACCACTGGCCGGGCAACGTCCGCGAGCTGCAGAACTGCGTCGAGCGCGCGATCGCATTCGCGCAGTTCGACGTGCTCGGCCTGGACGACCTGCCGGAGCACATCGTGTCGTTCCGTTCGACCAACCTCGAGGTGCCTGGCCTGGGGCCGACCGAGCTGGTAACGATGGAAGAGGTCGAGCGCCGTTACGTCATGCGCGTGCTCGAGCAAACGCGAGGCTCGAAGTCGGCCGCTGCGACGGTGCTGGGGTTCGACCGCCGCACCTTGTACCGCAAGCTCGAGCGCTGGGGCTATCCGGCAGATCTGGCCGGGCCGCTACCGACGGGCCAGCTCAGGAATTAGTCACGGCAATCACCGGACCCTGTCGCGGCAAGTCGAGCACGAAGACGCAGCCGTGCCCAGCGGTGTTGCGCACGGTGATGTCGCCGCCGTGGCTGCGCGCGCCCTTTCGGCAGATCGCGAGCCCGAGCCCCATGCCGGTCTGGTTCTCGTTCCGCTGCGCGTAGGGCCGGAACAACGCCTCCGCGTCGCCATTCACGATCCCGCCGCACTCGTCGGCGACCTCGATGCGGATCCGAGCATCGGCCGCTTCCACCCGTAGCGCCACGTTCCCGCCGCTACGGGTGAACTTGAACGCGTTGCTGAGGAGGTTCGACACCACCGACGAGAGGATGTGACGGTCGGCCACGAGCGTCACGTCCTTGTCGACGGACGAGACGGAGAGCCCGAGCCCACAGGCCCTGGCGTCCATCGTCGCCGTGATCTCGATCTCCTCGATGAAGTCCCGGAGCACCACCTCCTGGGCGTGGATGTCATCGGAGCCGACGCGCACCTCCACGAGCTCCCGCTCGACCAGCTTGCGCATGCCGATGAGGCTGCGGTCGATGATCTTGCTCGTGCTGCCTCCCATCCCCACCTCGCCCGACTTGAGCATGTCGAAGGCCATCCCCAACGTTTGCAGCAGCCCGTTGAGCTCGTGCGCGAGCCGACCTGTTCGCTCGCTGCCTTCTTCGGCACGGAGTCGCGCGTACTCGGTCACCGCCGCTGCGATTGAGTCGTCGAGGCACAGGTTGAGGGTCTTGAACTCGAGTGCGCTGATCGCGGCCTTCGTCTCGATGGCGAGCTCGGTGATCGACTGGCAGATGCCACCGTAGTCGTGCACCACCTGCGCGACCGAGAAGCCTTGCCCGAGGAGCGTGCCGCCGTGAAGCGAAGCACTGTTCGCCATCGCAGCGGTGGTACCCGAGGCTGCCCGCACGACCTCTACGAATTGGTCGAGGAATAACGGGACGCCCTGATCGAGCTCTCGGTCGGTCACCCGCGGAGCGGTGCGCGCCGCCAGCTTGAGCCGACAGCGGCGAATGATCTCGGCTCGATTCTCGATGATAAAGTCGTGGAGCATGCGCGATCTCCGGTGAGGCTGCTCGGGGTTTACGCCCGTACAGGTAAACCAAAGTACTGCTTTGCATACGCGACCAGCTGCCCATCGGTGGGATGATCCACGGTCTCGATGCCTGCGATGCGGGGCTCGAGCGTGTGCGCGTGGGTGTGGATGTAACGCACGAGGTCCAGCTTCGCCGTCGATGGCCCCACGATGAGCACCTGCTCGGCCGGCTCGAGCAAGTGACAGAGCTCGTGGAAGAAGCGCTTGGCGTCGTCCGGGTGCTCCTTGGCGCCCTGCGCTTGGGTAGGGTGCTTTCGGTGCACGTGCGCCGGCGATCGGACAGTCGTCTGCTCGATCTCGGCGGAGTCGATCTGGAACACATGCGCTTCTCGGTGGTCGATGAAGACCGCGACGTGCTTGCTCATGCCGAAGCGCGCTGCAGGCCCGATGCCATCCGAACGCGGTCCGAAGTGCGGGCTTCCTTGGCTGCTGGCGCGTGCAAAGCGGTCTCGATAGGCAAATTGTCCCACGTGGGTCTCACGACTGGGTCGCTGCGGGATCGACGTTCGCGCGTTTTGATCGTCCATAGTGCTCGTGCAGGCGCGTCTCGTACGCCCTGTCGATCGGGGCGTGGGGATCCCACGCAGGGCTGCCGCGGACCGCGTCGCGGGTTTCGCTGAGAAAGACCGTGCGCTCCGACGCGCTGATGCGGGTCGCCCAGTGCGGCGCGACGAGCACGCGCTCGCCGGACAGCCAGCTGGTGTCGACGACGAAGTACTTCACCTCCCAGGCGTGGTCGTCGATGAGGAAGTCCTCGACGTGGCCGAGCTGCTCGTCGCTGCCCTGCACGCGATACCCGCGGACCTCGTCCGTGCTGCGCAGGTGCCTGTCGCCGGTGGCGACCGCGTGATCGGTCCAGTACACCGCGTACGCGTAGTACTCGGACAACTTGGTCTCGTACTGGCGCGACACGGACGGGTCGCCGTCGATGCCGGGCGCGTGCTTGACCTTGTCCATCGTGAGCTGCACGTGAAAGCTTTTCGTCGGCCAATCAGCCTGGCGAAAGCAGATCGGGGAGATGAGCACACGCCGCCCGAGGAAGAAGTGGCCAGTGCTCGCGACGAGGTAGCGCACGGTCCACCGGTCGTCGTCGACGAGAAAGTCGACCACCGTGCCGATGTCGCCATCGGTTGCCGCGATCGTGTAGCTCTCGAGGTCTTTCAGGGAACGCAGCATGGACGTCTCTCGTTGCAGGTTCGGCGCCATCCCAAACCGTGTCCGCGTTCTCGGCTCGCGCGATAGCCAAGCGCGGGGCTTTACATGATGCTCTCGGGGTGAAGCTCACGCGAGGCGAACGGCCGTGGAAGCTGCTCGGTCGTACCACCACGCCCGAGGGCAGCGACCTCACGCTGGTCGAGCGAGGTCGTGAGCTCATCATTCTTGCCGATGGCAAGCCGCTCATGTCGAGCCGCATGCATGGTTCCGAAGAAGCCCTCGCGTCCGATGGCTGCGCACGCCTGACGTCGATCGAAGCGCCGTGCGTGATCGTGGGTGGGCTCGGAATGGGATACACGCTGCGTGCCACGCTCGACCTCATGCCCGACGACGCCACCGTTGTCGTCGCCGAGCTCATCCCCGCGGTCATCGAATGGAACCGGGGTCCCCTCGGCCCGCTCGCAAATCATCCTCTGCGCGACCCGCGCGTGGTGGTCGAGTGCGGCGACGTGGGCGAGATCCTCGCGTCACACGTCGGGCGCTTCGACGCGATCCTCCTCGACGTCGACAACGGGCCGAGGGCGTTCACGCAGATCGGCAACGATTCACTCTATGGCGATCGTGGGCTCGCGATTGCTCGCGCGGCCTTGCGTCCGGGTGGCACCCTCGCGGTGTGGTCGGCCTGGGACGATACGAAGTTCCAGCATCGCTTGCGGCACGCATCGTTCGCGGTGGAGACCACTCACCCTCGAGGGCGCCTCGAGCGTGGTGGCCCGCGTCACACGATCTTCCTCGGCCATCTGCCGCGGTAGCGCCGCGTCACGGGCCGGAAGTGCGTCAACGTAGTTCGTGGTAGTCGAGGGCGATGGCGACCCCATCCGATTCCAGCAAACACACCGCAATCGTGCTCCTCCTTGCCACATGCCAGTCATCGTCGCCATCTCGAGCTCATCAGAGGTACAAGCGACTGGCGCTGGTGCCCATCGCGCTCACGTTTTTGACGCCGAGGGTGCTCTCGACGCTCGAGCTGAGCGCTCATCAGGTCGTACCCGCAGTAGTTCTATGGATCGTGATGACGAGATCTTTGTCAATCCCCAAGCACGCCTACTCAATAGGAACACCCAGGCGTTTTGGTCTGGAAAACCTAGCGTGAATGTTACATACTAGTGAAAGCGCGGCAGTTATCAACAGGTAGAAACCCAGAGATGACCTACTCGCACAGGATGGCCAAGATCAGCATCCCGTGGCCACTCGAGACCAGCTGACCACATGAGCCGTGCCTGCAGCCCGTGAGGGTTTGTCCTGGCTGTGAAGTTAACGAGGAAATAACCCAAGATGACTTCAACCCTAGCTGTGCGCTGCCTGGCTTTTTCTTTGGTCGCCGGCTGCGTCAACAGCATCGAGGGACCAGGCACGGACTCGGTCAATTCAGACGCCGAGACCGACGCAAACCTCGACGACTCGAGCGGCAATGGGGCGCAGCCTAGCAGCTCGGACAGTGCGGTTGCCTATCAACCCATCGTGTGCCAATCGGTCACTAACCCAGCGTGTGAAGGCCTAGTACATGAGCTGCCAGTGCCAAGTCACTTCAGCAGCGCGATCGGTGGATTTTCCTTCATGGCAACGGACGAAGCCGATCTAGTGCTCCCGACCGGGCTGCCCGCAGATTATGTTATGGGCGGCTGCTACCCGGTCTACCGGCGAGGGCTCTACCCCACGGTGGATCACTATATAGCCGATACCTATAGCTCCGTCTCTATCCCTGACGCCGAAGCCAGGAGCTGGGCGCAGACATTGTGCAGCACCACCGGCGTGCCGGTTCGCCACGTGTCCCCACCGCGACCCGATGGCACTGAGGTCGGCTCCGGCCCGCTGTCGCGCGCGTGCATCACCCAGGTCGTGCATGGGATCCAAGCAGGTGATTCGCAGTACACGGTCTTCTTGCCTCCAGACTGGGATGCGAGCGCGCCAGCGCAGACATATCCGATCCTGTTCAACGGGGCCTACGATCTCAACAGCAATGTCTTCCGCCAGGACGGCGCCGAGTTTGGACGCCTCGTCGCCAAGAGTGGTGTGGCAGGCGGGCGCGGCGTGATTGGTGTGTTGTGGAACGGGGGTGGAGCGTACGCGAGCCGGACCATGAGCCCGCACGCGATGGAGCTGGCCGCGCAGGTCATCGCTACAGTGGCCAGTCGCTATCATGGCAACGCGAGGTGGCTTGTCACGGTAGGGGGCTCGCGTGGAGGCCTAACCGCGCTCTCCATCGCGGCGAACACCGGCGCCCATCCCTATCGAACGGTTGCGACCGTAGCGATAATACCTCCTACGCTACTCGGCGAGCACATGCGCCTGGCCGGCGTGACGTATCCAGGGCTGCTCCCCGTCATGGGCACTTCGACTGGCCTACAAGACGTGTGGCGCGCCGGTTGGACCTATCCCGCCTGCGCCGGCCACCCCGAGCTCACCGGTCTCACTGGGTGGCAGGCTAACCTCAAGGTGCTCACCGGAACGAGCGACCCTGTGGTCGCCGACACTCAGTACAGCCTCCTAGGCGCGGCTAGCCTCGCCGGCCTCGCCGCGAGCGGGGCGCAAGTGTATCTCAGTATCGGTGAGCACGACGTCATCGTGCCATACGCACACCAGGTTCAGTTCGGGCGCATGCTCGTCGAGCGTGGTTTAACCGCGCAGATCGAGGTGTTGGTGCGCGGTGGACACGCCGCGGTTCTTACCAAGCTGGGTGGGGCGACGACGGAGTACGACCTGCACGCGAAGGTCCTCGATGGCATCATCGCCACGCTCTCGCAACCCAGCCTTGACCTCGCTGGCCCCGTTCCGACGCTGCTGACAAAGGGGATTCGCTTCCACCGCGTCGATCGAGTCAGCGGGGAGACCGAGGTCTTCAGCCCGGCGGCGGGCTATCCGTTCGCGGTCGACCTGCCTTACTACGCCATTGCGGGTCAATCGTTCCCTGCCGTCGTCGTTGGTGAGCCGGGCACGAGTTACACGCTGACGCTCGTCTACCAGCCTACGGGTGCGGTCGTGGGCTCGCTCAGCGCGGTCATCCCATCGACGATGACCGAGACGCACTGGGTGGATCTGCCGCTCGACGTGCCTCTCGGCAAGTATATATGGAGCGCACGCTTGGTCCGGGCGGACGCTAGCATCGTCGACATCCCAGCGGCTGCCACGCCCACCGGCGCGCCGTGTACGACCGAGCTAATTGGCAAAGAGCCCGCGATCGACTACTGGCACGCCACGCAGGCGCTGAGAGCCCCCACGCTGCCGGCCTATGCCACGACGAACTGGGGGCTTTCGGAATACTGAAGGGCCCTCGGAATCAGAAAATTGATCGAAGCCGGCCGATTGTTGGATCGACGGGATCTCGTAATCATGAACTATCGTTTGACGATTTTGTAAGAAGCGTGTGCGCTCTGCGTGCGAGAAGGTCGACGCAGACCTCGCGTAAGAAGACATCGAGATGAACCCCAGGAGGACGATGATGTACCCGCGCTCGAGCTCCCTCGTGATCGCCATTGGTGTTTGCGCACTCCTATGCGGCTGTGGATCCTCCGACGACGCAGCCGTGCGCCTCACCCTATCGCCCTCGGCGAATATAGCGGCGGGCGCGCTCACCGGGGTGGCCTTGCTCGAGGTCTTCATCACGGGTGCGGACGAGGGGCATCAGAGCTACGGCTCGCGCGTAGACGGCGCGGGATCCCTATTTGCTGATGGCACGGAACGTGTTGTTTTCCTCCCGCGGGGCGATGCACAGGGCAGCCTTGGCGTCCGCGCAATCGCGCGCGATGCCAAGCATCGACCGCTCGCCATCGGAAAGGCCGAAGTTCCACTTCTGCGTGGCCATGGCGCGACCGTGCTCATCCAGCTCGACGTGCCGGCGCTGTGCGAGGACGAGATCAGAGATCATGGCGAGGGCGACGTGGACTGTGGGGGGAGTTGCACGCAGCGGTGCGCACTCGGCGCCTCGTGTGTCACGCCCGGCGACTGCGCAGCGGGCAGCTGTGTGCGCGGTCAATGTTCCCCTGCTGCCTGCGGCAACGGATTCAAAGACGGGGACGAGACCGACCTCGATTGCGGAGGCAGCTGCCCCCGCTGCCTCGACGGCGCTCTCTGCGTCGGCGCCAAAGACTGCCGCTCGGCCTACTGCAACGCCGACGGTCGCTGCGAAGCCTGCGCCCAGGCAGCACAGTGTGGTTCGGGTGAGGAGTGCCAGGAGGGGGTATGCAAGGCCCCGGGCGCGACCACTCGCGACTGCACCCTTGCGCACGGCACCGGAACCCAGGATTTCGCTGGCAATGTATGGGGTTTGTGCAAAGCAAACAACTGCGATCCTGGCTTCCACTTGGCAGGCAACCTCTGTGAGAGCGACACCCGTACTTGTGTCATCGCAGGCGGATCCGGCGTGCAGACCTGGAACGGCAGTGGCTTCGGTGCCTGCATGACGACCGGCTGCCCCATGGGGCAGCATACGGAGGCCGGTACATGCACGACCGACACCAAGGCCTGCACGCTGCCCAACGGCACAGGCACCCAGCAGTGGACTGGCATGAGCTACTCGACCTGCACGCCGACGAGTTGCAACCCCGGCTATCACGTCGAGGGTACCGCATGTGTCAGCAACACGCGCAGCTGCATCATCGTCAACGGCACCGGCACTCAAAGTTGGACGGGTGGTGGCTTTGGCGCCTGCATGGTTGCAAGCTGCAACAGTGGGTACCAGCAGTCCGGCAACAGCTGCGCCTACATCTCTACCGCCCCGACGTTCTCTTCGCTCACGCCCTCGAGCTTCCCGATTTGCGGCTGCCAGAACTTGTCTTTTTCTGGCACCAACTTCGGGCCAACCTCCGTCGCCTACTGGAAGAACACGAGCACGATGGTGATGGCGAGCACAGCGCTCACCTACGATAGCCCCACGCATCTCTCCTTCAACAACGTGTGCCTCACCGACAGTGTCCTAATCGGAACCTACGACCTCTGGGTGGGTGTCACGAACGGATCCGGTATCCAAACCACTGGCACGTTGCCGCTGACCATCACCAAGTCCACACCGCAGCTCCTCAGCGTGTCGCCTACCTCGGCCACGACGGGATCGCTTTACTGTCCTGCCTTCCAGCTCGCCTCTGCCAATGGTGTCTGCACCGGCGCGGTGTGGGAGGCTTTCAATACCGTAAGTGGTGGATCTGCCATTGGAGCCCTGGCCCTCAGCGTGACCCCCGGGGTCCCGTCGAGTGGCTCCACGTCCGGGGGAAGCTGCATCGATCTCACCGGCGTTCCGGCGGGGAGCACCTTCTACCTCGGAGTCAGAAACCCCGATGGCAGCGTGAGCAACCGCGTGGCTCTCATGATTACGCCGTGAGCTCTGCCTGAGCGAGGGCTCGGGCCCGTCGATGAAGAGGACACACCTGATGAAGACGTGCCACCTGATCCTATATCTTACGCTCGCGCTCGGTTTTATCTCGAACATCGCCGCGGCCGATCCTTCGCCAGCCGACTACAAGCGCGCGCGTGCGCGTTATCGCGAGGGCACTCGCTGTTTCAACATCGGCAGCTACGTGCGTGCTCGAGACGCCTACCTGTCCGCCTTTGCGCTCGTGCCGATCTCCGAGTTCCTCCTCAATGCAGCGCTGGCCCAGCGTCGCCTCGGCGACAGCGTCGGTGCACTGGAGACCTACCGGCGCTACCTCGAGCATGAGACCTCTGGTGACGGGGCGGATGTGGCAAAGGCCTATATCGCGTCGGTGGAGACGCAAAAGCCGGAGCCAGACCGTGTCGGTGCTCAGGCCACGCCAGCGACTGAGAGCGAGAGCGCTATCGACCAGGCGCGGGCTCGTGCCTTGCAGCAGGAGCGCGATGGTTTCGTACCGGCGCCGGTGTCTGTACCCGAGCAGCACAGCGAGCCGAAGCCGCTCTACCAGCGCTGGTGGCTTTGGACTACGATCGGCGGCGTCGTGGTGGCCGGCCTCGCCATCGGCCTCGGCGTGGGCCTGACCCGTGAGCACCCGGTGGAGTTCTCGCCGAGCCTGCCGACCTTTGGCTCGGCGACGATGCGCGCCGCGCTGCGCTTTTAAGTAACTGCGGGCTGGGACACTTCATCGAAGGTCGGCTTTTGCATTGGTAGACCCTGCCCATTCACTGATTGCCAGGGACGGTGCCGATGTCACGGTCGGTGCCGACGTAGAGGACCTTCTTTGAGCCCGGCCCCATAGGTGATCGGAATAACTTGGGACTCGCCGCCTAAGTGACTGGCATTGGTCGTAATCCGAACGCCACCCTCGCTCAACCGATCGACGGCCGCACGCGTCTCGTGCTCGACGACGTCCGCGTCCACCCGGCTTCCGTGGCGTCGCACCGCCAGATCGAGCGTAGTTGCGACGAGCTGATCCAGTTCGACCGTCGACAAGATGCGCAGCGGCCGTGGCGCGGAGACGACCGGCGGGCTCGGTGCAGCGACTGGCGCGGCGGGCCCTGCCTTTGTCCGCGCGGTCGAGCGGGCTTTCCACCACGTCGCCAAGCGCCCTGCCTCGCCGCGTGCAGGGCACATGACGAGCATCGAGAGGAATATGAGAGTGGATGCGCGACCGAGTTGGGCTACGCAACCACGAGGCCAGGAGCCGACGTTGATTCGCCGCGTGATCTTGGGTATCTAGCGACCTCGCGGGGCGCCGGTGAGGCTGAGTGACCCCACCTACCGGCGTCGGTGATGCCCGACCGCGACGCGGAGATCGGGCCAAGCACCAGCTGGGTCAACATGCCTGCGCTCGCGATTGCCATCGAGATCTTGTGCAGCAGCGCCCGGTCGGCGCACAGCGGTTTGGGATACGGATTGGGCGCGCGGCCGGTGCAATTACAGCACGTACTGCGTGCAGATCACCGGAGTCGTACAGCAGTTGACCCGGATCTCGGCGCCGCTACCACCAGCCGCCGCGCGATCCGAACTCGAGCTTCGCGAGCCTGCTCCCCACCGGTAGCACCAGCGACCGCGGTTGGGCCCACGCAGCACATTCCACGCGCACTCGATCGCGAACGGTGCGAGCCACACCAGCTCTTGCGCCCGCACGCTGACGCCATAGCCACCGAGCGCGCCGAGGTACACGAAGCGCATGAAGTGGCTCTGCCCTCTCGTGCGGTCCCAGTACTCGATCATCACGGACACGATGCAGAAGGCGATGCCGTGCTGGTAGAACGGCTGGTGCGCGGTGTACCAGAGCATCGGCGTGGCCCACACTGTGACGGCGGCGCCGAGCTCCGCCGCGGACGACTCGACGTGGCGCGCGTAGAGCTGTAACAGCGCGCGCCAGCCGACGAGCAAGCACACGAGCGTCCCGATCCCCGCGACCCAGATGTGCACGGGGCTCTGCCCACTGTGCGACGTCATCTTGAGGAGGCCGAGCTTGATCCCGATGAGCTCGGGGATCGCCACGATCAGATAGAACGGTAGCCAGACGAACGTGGGTCCGACCGGACAGCGGTTCGGCATGTGGTGCCCTGGACCGCTCTCACCGAAGAAGCGCAGGTAGTCCGGCGCCACCAGCTTCATGTCGAGCGACCCGTGGAACACGATCGCCTTCAGGTACAGGAAGGCGAACCAGCCATCGCCGGACGCCTTGCCTTGGAACGGCCCCCAGATGACGACGTAGTACAACACCGTCACGGCCATCGCGATCGCCGTGAAGCGGTGCCCGCCGGTCAGCCACGAGCCGACGCGTCGCAGCTTCGACGGGAGCGCGAGCATTGCGAGCTCGTACCACGGCGATCCGTCGCCGACAACGCTCCCCGCGAGCGCCGGGTCAGGCGCTCGCGCGCTGCCAGTGGAAGCCGTCGAGGGTGGCGCTCGTGCTGGAGCTCGCCCAGGAAGGCTTGGAACGGCGCATCCGTGCTCTTCCTCCGAGCAGCGACCATCGGCGCGGGTCTGGTGGTTCGCCATCGCTGCCAGCACGACGCGATTCTCGGGCGTGAGGCCATTGCGGAAGGTGAGAGGCGCGAGCAAGGTCACGGCGTCTCCGCGCGGCGCAGCAGCGACAGCAAGGGCGACGTCATGAACGTCGTCGTCACCGCCATCAGCACCAACATGGCGAACAGCTCGGGCGAGATCACGCCTAGGTCGAGGCCCAGGTTCAAGACCACGAGCTCCATCAGGCCGCGGGTGTTCATGAGCGCGCCGATGGTCGCCGAATCTCTCCACGACAGGCCCGCGAAGCGTGCGGCGACGGTGCTGCCACCGAGCTTTCCGCAACACGCGACGAGGAAGATGAGGCCACACGCCACCCAGCCAGAGCCCCCGGAGATCAGCCCGATCTGCGTGCGCATTCCGGTGATCGCGAAGAAGGTGGGTAGCAGCAACACCACCACCAGGTCCTCCATGCGCTCGCGCAGCTGCTTCGCCAGCACGCTATCGTGGGGGATGCAGCCACCGAAGACGAACGCACCGAACAACGGATGGATGCCGATCGCCTCTGTGGCGTAGGCGGAGACGAGCGCGACCAACAACGCCCAGGCCATGCCGCCTTGCGAGAGCTTGCCCAGTCGCTCGACACGCTGCGCCGCACGCAGCACCAGCGGACGAACGACGAACCACATGGCGGCGACGTAAACGAGCGCCGCCACGATCGTGGTGATCGCCGGCGTGAGCTCGCTCTTCACGATCCCGACGACGATTGCGAGTGCGCACCACGCGGTGACGTCGTCGATCGCGGCGCAGGTCAGCGATAGCACGCCGACCGGCGTTTCCTGCAGCTTGCGCTCGGCGAGGATGCGCGCCAGCACCGGAAACGCCGTCACCGACATCGAGATGCCGACGAACAGCGTGAACGAGGTGAACGTGACGCCGTGGGGTGCGTAGCGCGGGTAGAGATACAGCGCGAGGAGTGCGCCGAGCCCGAAGGGCACCACCATGCTCACGTGCGAGATGACGAGGGCGGCCGGTGCACGTTTTCGGAGCCGGCTCGGATCGAGCTCCACGCCCACGAGAAACATGAAGACGATGACCCCGACCTGCGCGAGGACCTGGATGAGCGGCACGATCGCCTTCGGGAACAGGTGCGCCGTGAGCTCGGGGGCAAAGCGACCGAGCACCGATGGCCCGATGAGGAGGCCGGCGATGATCTCGCCGATGACCGGTGGCTGGCCGAACCGACGGCCCAGCCGACCGATGATGCGGGCGAGCCCGACGATCACCAGCAGCGCGATGAGCACGTGCGACAGCACGTCCGCACCGGGCGGCTTCGTCCACGAGCTGGCGAACAACGCCGCACAGAGGGAGTCGATCACGCTGCGGTTGGCGTCGCCGCTCATGGACAACTCGCCCCGGCGCTCACGCACGAACCGCGGCGTCGTGTCGCTCGTGCCTTCGAAACCCCGGTCAACGACATACGCGCCAGCCGGCACAGACCATGCTGCGTGCAAACATCTTGTTGTTCCCCCCACGAGGAGTCGTCATGACCCGCATGATGATAGCCGCGGACGATCAGGCAACGCGTGAGCCCATCCAGGTTGCGTTGAGACCGCTCGACTGCGCGATCGAGCGCATCGCGTACGAAGGCGCGGGCTAGGCGCGCGCGAACCACGACATCAGCTGCTCGAGGCCAGCGCGATCGCGCTCGTCGAACGCGCCTGGCACCCACGAGTCGATGTCGAGGACCGCGATGAGCTCGCCGCCGGGCGCAAACACCGGCACCACGATCTCCGAGGCCGAGCGCGCATCGCAGGTGATGTGACCGACGAACGCGTGCACGTCGGCGACCACCACCGTTCGCCGCTCCGCCGCCGCGGTCCCACACACGCCACGGCCGAACGCAATCTCGAGGCACCCGAGCGTGCCTTGATAGGGTCCGACCCGGAGCAGGCGCCCGGGCTCGACCACGCGGTAGAACCCCGTCCACAGATGACCGAAGCCGTGGTGCAGCAAGGCCGAGAACGTGGCCATCGCGGTGACGGGATCGTCGACGCCGGCGAGGACCGCGTCGCAGGTCTCCCCAAGGCGTGCGTAGGCCTCGGCGCGATCCAGGCCACGGAGCTCCAGCGTATGTTCCGCCATCTTCGCTACTGGCGCACGAGCACGACGCCGGTCGCGGTGATCTCCACGGCCTTCGCGCTCCCGTCTTGGGCCTTTGCCACGGTCGCGCCCTCGCTCTCGAGGTGAGCGACCTCTTCTTTGGCGAGCGAGCGGACCTTCACTTCGCCGCGGAGCCGGGCCTCGGCGCCGGCCGAGTCGGTGGGGACGAAGAAACCGTAGTCCTTGAAGCGAATGCGACACGCACGGGCATCGGCCTTGGAGGGCGACAGCTCCATCCAGCACCCCTTCTTCTTGCAAGCCGCGCGGACCACACCCTCGACGACGATCGTCTGACCGGCGAAGCGGTCCGGCTGGGCCAGGACCTCGCCGAGCGGGGTCGCAGCGCCTTCCGGCACGTCCTCACCGACCAACGTCACCGTCGCGGCATGGGCCGGCTGTTTGGGTGCGTCAGGTTTCGGCGAGCAAGCGGCGAGCACAATCGAAGTGACAACGAGAACGCGGCGCATCACTTCACCAGCTGGAACATGCGATCGTAGCGAGCGCCGTAGAAGTACTTCACCACCTCGAGCGACTTGGCCCAATCGAGCCACGCTGCGCGCTGCGTGTGCTCGGGCGCGCCTTGCGACCACCAGATGACCATGGCCTTGCCCTTGATGAGCTCCTCGGGGACGGTGCCCCAGAAGCGCGAGTCATTCGAGTTGTCACGGTTGTCGCCCATCACGAACACGTTGTTGGGCGGAACGCGCTTGGGACCGAACGAGTACGACGGACCCAGCTCGCCATGAAACTCGCCACCCGGCGTACGGCCTTGCGCGTAGCTCTTGTTGTAGAGCGTGGTGTAGCGGTGCGTGGCCACAGTCTCCTGCACGGCCAGGCAGGCGCGGCTCTCCCACTCATCGTCCTGCTCGATGTAGTCGTCGTACGCGCAGTCGCCGGCGACGGCCGTCTGCTCCACCGGCTCGTTGTTCACGTAGACGACGTGCTCGCGGATCTCGATCAAATCGCCCGACACTCCGACGATGCGCTTGATGAAGTCCTTGTCGAGATCTTCGGGGAAGCGAAACACGATGACCTCACCGCGCTTGGGCGGACGCACAGTGGTGCCGAACTTGATGTTGGTGAACGGCACACGCACGCCGTAGATGAACTTGTTGACGAAGATGTGATCGCCCACCTGCAGCGTGGGGATCATGGATCCCGACGGAATCTTGAAGGCCTCGACCACGAACGCACGCAGCAGTAGCGCGATGACCACGGCGGTGCCGATCGCTTCGGCGTACTCGCGGCCGGTGGACTTTTTGGCGAACGAGAGGTGCGCGTCGAGGACCTTGTCGAGTCCGTTCACCGATTCGACGAGCGCGTTGTTGCCGGCCTCGGTCTTGGGCCCCTGGCTGGCGCGTGCGAAGTTGTCGACGGCGCTCCTGATCTCGGCCTGCGCAGCGGACGTGAGGCGTTGCTCGTAGCGACGAAGGCCACGGCGCGCCTCGCGCGACAAGATGGCACCGCTGCGGATTGCGCGCCGCCGCTGCTTCCACTCTTCGTATCCGGAAGCCATCAGTCGACTTTCAGCACGGCCAGGAAGGCCTCTTGCGGAATCTCGACGGTGCCTACCTGCTTCATCCGCTTCTTGCCTTCCTTCTGCTTCTCGAGGAGCTTGCGCTTGCGCGAGATATCACCGCCGTAGCACTTCGCGGTCACGTTCTTGCGCAAGGCCTTGACGGTGGTGCGCGCGATGATCTTGCTGCCGATCGCCGACTGGATCGCGACCTCGAACATCTGCGGATGGATGAGCTCCTTCATCTTCACGCACAGGTCGTGGCCGCGGCTGAAGGCGCGCTCGCGGTGGCTGATGATCGAAAGTGCGTCCACCTTCTCGCCGTTCACCAGGAGGTCGAGCCGCACGAGATCGGCCTCGCGATACTCTTTGATCTCGTAGTCGAGCGAAGCGTAGCCGCGCGAGACCGTCTTCATCTTGTCGTAGAAGCCGAACACGACCTCGGCGAGCGGCAGGTCGTAGCGCACGATGACTCGGTTGTCGCCCACGTAGTCGAGGCCTGTCTGCATGCCGCGACGCTCCTGACAGAGCGTGATGATGTTGCCGACGTACTCCTGCGGCAGGTGGATCGTCCCCGCGATGATGGGCTCGTCGATGTGGTGGTACTTGCCCGAGTCCGGGACGTCGGCCGGGTTGGCCACCTCCTTGACCTCGCCGTCGTTCAGCGTGAGGCGGTAGCGCACCGTCGGTGCCGTGACGATGAGGTCCATGTCGTACTCGCGCTCTAGGCGCTCCTGGATGATCTCCATGTGGAGGAGACCGAGGAAGCCACAGCGAAAGCCGAAGCCGAGCGCGAGAGAGGTCTCGAAGTCGTAGGTGAACGAAGAGTCGTTGAGCGCGAGCTTTTCGAGCGCATCGCGAAGGTCGGTGTACTTCGCCGAGTCCGTCGGGAAGATGCCGGCGAAGACCATGGGCTTCGCGAGTTTGAAGCCCGGCAGTGCCGCGGTCGGACGATCGACCTCGATGATGGTGTCGCCTATTTTCGTGTCCTTGATGTCCTTGATATTGGCGATGATGAAACCGACGTCGCCCGACGCCAGCTCGGCCAGCTCGACGGGGTGCGGCGTGAAGGCGCCGACCGACAGCACCTCGTGGTCCTTCTGCGTGGCGACGAGGCGGATGCGCACGCCCTTCTTCACGGTGCCGTTCTTCACGCGCACGAGACAGATGACACCCTTGTAGCTGTCGTACCAGCTGTCGAAGATGAGGGCCTGCAGCGGCGCGCCCACGTCGCCCTTCGGCGGCGGCACACGCTTCACGATCGCTTCGAGCACCTCGTGGATGCCGAGACCCGTCTTCGCGGAGCACAGGACCGCGTCGTCGGCGGGGAGCCCGATGACCTCTTCGATCTGCTTCTTCACGCCTTCTGGATCGGCCGACGGCAGATCCACCTTGTTGAGGACCGGGACGATCTCGAGGTGGTTGTCGAGCGCGAGGTACACGTTCGCCAGCGTCTGCGCTTCGACGCCTTGCGCCGCGTCGACCACCAGCAGCGCGCCTTCACAAGCGCCGAGAGCGCGGCTTACTTCGTAGCCGAAGTCGACGTGTCCCGGCGTATCGATGAGGTTGAGCAGGTACTCCTGCCCCGCGTCGGACATGTAGTGGAGCCGCACCGACTGGGCCTTGATGGTGATGCCCCGCTCGCGCTCGAGCTCCATCTTGTCGAGGAACTGCTCCTTCTTTTCACGGTCGGAGAGTGCCCCGGTCGCGTCGAGGATTCGGTCGGCGAGCGTGGATTTGCCATGATCGATGTGCGCAATGATCGAGAAGTTGCGGATGAACCTAGCGTCGGTGGCCATGATGCGAGGCGCGGATGTACCACATTCCAGCGCGGGTGGCCGCCTTCCGGCTCGTCGTATCGTCAGCTACGTCGAGCAACTCCGGCCCGTTAGCCGTGGCTCAGCGGCCGCCAAAACAGTGGGGGCTACTCGAGGTCGAATAGGGACTGTTGACCCGGGAGGTACTCGCGATACTTGTGGAGCACGAGGTCGATCCCTTGTCGGATGTACTCGGCAACGGGAACTTTCGTCTGCTGGTGGAGGCTCTTGAGCGCCGCGTCCTGCTCGGGCGTGATGTAAACCGTCGTAGAGATTTTCTTTCTGCTCATTGGCGGCCGTCCCTACGGATGACCATACATCACGTCACTCGTGGCGTCCAAATCTGGCCAATCCGGTACACACCTTGCATTACCCGGGGCCGTGACGGTGGGCAGACCGATTCTGGCGGACGCAGACCTGCCGAAGCTGCCCAAGCAGGCCATCGTGGTGAACGGCGCTTCGGCACGGGAGTTCAACCTCGGCCAGTCGGATCGCCTGCTGAATGCCCCGAAGCCACCGCATGAGCTCGACGAGGATCACATCGCCGGCACGTTCCACGACTTCTCCGCGCAGATCGGTCTCGACCACGTCATCTACAACATCTTCGACCGCAACCGACCTCCGCTGCCGGGGCAACGCATCGGCATCGCCCCGTCCTTCGCGAACCTCGCGCACCCGAAGGCCGTCGCGCTGAACAATCACACCGCAGATCAGAATCATCGTCGTCGGCAAAGGCGGTGGCGTCACGCCCGGCCGCTACATCCAGCTCGACATTGGCCTGCTCTACCTCGGCCTGCTGCAAGCACGCACCGCGGAAACGCAGGGCATCGTCGAGCTCGATCACAAGCGACAGCGCGACCTCGTGAGCTTCGTGGAGCGCGATCTACGTCGCCAGGGTGAGTCGCTCAAGCGCCCAAGCTGGTAGCAGGCTGCTTGCGACGCTGTTGGGCCCGTCGTAGGCTCACGCCCATGCGCCGCCTTTCGAAGATCCTTGCTGTGATCAGCCTGTCCCCAGTGCTTTTGGGCCCCCTGTTCCTGGCTGCTTGTGCCGGAAACAAGAAGGACACCAACACCCCAGCGAACGCGGGCCAGGGCAACCAGCCCGAGGCTGCCGTCGTCGACAAGAGCCGGTGCGAGCCGAATGGCAAGAAGGTCGTGGAGCTCGACATCAACGGCGACAAGAAGCCGGACGTGTGGAAGTTCTACGTGAAGGTGGTCGAGAACGGCGCGCAGGTGGACGCCCTCACCTGCAAAGAAGTCGATCTCAACTACGACGGCAAGAAGGACATCTGGGTCTACTACGACGCGTCCTCGAACGTAGCCCACGAGGAGTTCGACCTCGACTTCGACGGCAAGGTCGACCTCCAGACCTACCGCCAGCTCGGTAAGATCATCCGTCAGGAGATGGACACCAACTACGACGGCAAGACCGACGTGTGGAAGTTCTACGAGACCGAGAAGCTCGCGCGCATCGAGCGGTCGTCGAAGCAAAACGGCAGGGTCGACGTCTGGGAGTACTACGAAGGCGGCAAGCTCGACCGCATCGGCTACGACACCACCGGCTCGGGTCGCGTCGATCGCTGGGAGCGCGCGCCGGAGGAGACTCCGGACACGCAAGGCGGCGCACCCGTGCAGCCTGCGATCGCGGCCGGCACCCCGCCTGCGCCAGGCGCGACGCCGGCAGCGAACACCACGCCCGTGAAGCCGAAAGCAGCACCGACGGTGAAGCCCGAGGCGTCGGGCAAGTAGCCTACGGCGCAGCGACGTTGTCGACGCGGATTCGATAGGCGCGCCGATTCCACCGTGCGCGTTTTTTTACCACACGCCGCGAGGTTGCTACTCTCCAGCCCGTGCGATTCCTCCCCGGCCTGTTCCGATCCGTTTTCCTCTGCAGCGCTGCTCTCACCGTCGGTACTGGCGTCGCTCACGCCGACCATCCGGTCTTCGATCTGGTGGCCAACCGCCCGCTCGCTCACCTCCAGCGACAAGGTGGCTTGTTGATCGCAGCGGGCGCGCCGAGCATGGCGCGCTACGTCCACTTCTCGCGGCCGACGGCCACCTGGAAGCTGAACGCGACCGAAGACGGCAGGCGCGTGGCGCTCGCCACGACCCAAGCCGTGCTCGAGGTGCCGCTGACCGCCGAGCAAGCGAAGCGCGGTGGGCTGGTGCTGGTGGCGAAGGGGGTCGCGAAGCAGACCGTACGCGCCAGCATCGCGGGCAAGGCCGGTGCTGCGGTGAACCTGCCGGAGACCTTCGGTGCGATCCCGGTGCCGCTACCCGAAGGGACCCTCGCCACGGGTGAGAACCGCATCACGTTGGTGTTCGCGCAGTCCGGCAAGCTCGGCGGGCAAAAGGCCGCGGCCGCCATCGAGGGCATCCTCATCGGTGGGGGGCCGGCCACCGACCTCGGCTCACTCAACGTCGGCACGAAGGCCGGCATCGCGATTCCACCGACGGGCGGCCTCGCGTACTACGTGCAAGTTCCGGCGGGTGGAGCCGTCCTCGTCGACGGCGTGGCGCAGGTCACGGCCTCCGCCCGCAACGGCAAGAACGTGAGCGGCTCGACCACCGCCGGCACGCCCCTCGATCTGTCGCCACTCGCCGGCGAGATCGTTCGCCTGCAGCTCGACTGCGCCGCGGGCTGCACGCTGAAGACCGGCGCGCTCACGATGAAGGGCGACGCGCCGACCAGCAGCAAGGCCGCCAAGCCGCGCAACGTGCTCTTCTGGATGACCGACTCCACGCGCGCGGACAAGTTCAAGGTGTTCAACCCGCACACGCGCGTCGAGACCAAGATCATGGACGGGCTCCAGCAGCAAGCGACATTGTTCTCGTCGGCCTACGTGCAAGGCAACGAGTCGCGGGTGTCGCACGCGAGCCAGTGGACCGGCGTCTATCCGTCTGTGCACAAGTTCATCCCGTCGAACGCCGTGCTCCCCGGTTCGTTCGAGACGTTCCCGGAGATCGCGAAGGCCGCGGGCCTCTACAGCGTCGGCTTCATGGGCAACGGCTACATCACCGCGCGCTGGGGCTTCGGCGAGGGCTTCGATGTCCTGAAGAACCACATCCACGACGGTGGCGGCCTCAAGGCCGAGGACTTCGTGAAGGAAGGCGGCGGCTGGATCACCAAGAACGATACGAAGCCGTTCTTCATGTACATCGGCACGATCGACGCGCACGTGTCGTGGCGCGCACACTCGCCGTGGATTGAGAAGTACGACGAGCCGGGCTACACGGGACCGTACGTGAAGTCGCTCTCCGATCCGCAGCTCGATCTCGTCATCGCAGGCAAGCTCAAGCTGAACGACCGCGACCGGGTCCGGGTCAAAGCGCTCTACGATTCGGACATCTCCTACAACGATCACCAGTTCGGTGAGCTGCTGAAGCTCCTCGAAGCGCGCGGTCGGTTGAAGGACACGATGATCATCCTGTCGGCCGATCACGGCGACGAGTTCTGGGAGCACGGCAAGATCGGTCACGGTCAATCGCTGCGTGAGGAGCTCGTCCACACCCCGCTCGCCATCTACTACCCACCGTTGTTCCCCGCCGGTATCGTCGACGAGGGTGTGGAGACCATCGATCTTCTGCCGACCATCGCCGACGCGCTCGGTCAGAAGATCCCCGACGCCGCGCAGGGCGAGTCGCTCATTCCCCTCGCGCAGGGCGTGGGTCGTGGCTACCCGCGCAGCGCGGTGGCGAGCCAGTACGAGCTCGCGCACGCGATGCGCCTCGGCCGCTACAAGCTGTGGGTCGGTGGCTCGGGCGATACGCGCTTTTCCGACGCGGTCGCCGATCCGCTGGAGGACAAGGACCTGTCGAAGGACCACGCGTACGCGCGCCGCTTCGTGACCGACGCCATGGGCCTCTGGATGGCGTACCAGTCCAAGTGGAAGAAGACGCGCTGGGGCGTGGCGTCGAACCTGAAGCCCGCGTTCGCCGACGACCTCACGCCGTAACATGGAGATTCGCGACGCGCGCACGACCGACCTCGACGCGCTCGCGCGTGCCACGGCGAACCAGCCGCTGCTCGCTCGCTACGGTGTGACGGAGGAAGGCCTCGCTCGCGATCTTCAGCGTGGGATCGATGCGGGCGAAGGATTGCTCGTGTGCATGACCGGAGACGCTCCGGTCGGCTTCGCGAGCTTTCTCGTGCGGGGCGGCCTCGGCGTTGGTGGCTACCTGAAGCTCATCGCTCTTGCACCGGGTCACGAGTCGGGTGGTCGTGGCCAGGCGCTGCTCGACGAGGTGGAGAAGCGCGTCGCCTTAGAATCGCGTCACATGTTCCTCTTGGTCTCGGACTTCAACCAGCGTGCCCAGCGTTTCTACGAACGCGCCGGCTACGTGCAGCGCTGCGCGCTCCCGGCCTTCGTGAAGCCCGACATCGTCGAGTACTTGTACTGGAAGCGGCTGTGATATCATTCGTCGCTGTTCGGCCCATCCCCATGGTTTTCCTGGTTGCTGTCCCTCTGCCTCTTCGGGCCGCTGTCCGCGTGCAATAGCGGCACTGCGCCACCCATCTATCTCGCGATCACGTTCGCGGACGGACGCGCGTGTACCGACGCGGCCGTGCTCGGGATCTCCGTCGAGAGCCGAGGCCCGGAGCGCGACCACTACCTCTGCGACGACATGCTCGCGCCGAATAGGGTCAGCTTCAGCAAGCTCCCACTCTACGATGCGGTCACCCTGCGCGGCGAGTCTACCGACGGTGCCGAGCTCTACCGCGGATCGTTCATCGCGGCCGACGTGCTGACGGGCCCCGAGCCGACGGCGACGGTGGCGCTCTACCCTTACGTGGCGCGCTGATCTTCGCCACCGGGCCCTTGCCGAGCGCTGAACGGCGCAGGGCCTCCTCGTAACCGAACATCATCTTCTCCTCGCGCGCGCCGCGATGATCGTAGCCGAGGAGATGCACGAGGCCATGCACCGCGAGGTGGAACAGCTCGGCGGGTAGCGCAGCACCCCGCGCCGCAGCCTGTCGCGCTGCGTACTCGACGGAGATCACCACGTCCCCCAGCGGCTCTCGTCCTGCCGCGGACGGTGCGAAGCCACTTTCTTGCTGCGAGAACGACAGCACGTCCGTCGCGTGATCTTCGCCGGCCCACGCGAGGTTGAGCCGATGAAGCTCATGGTCGTCGGAGAGGGACAGCGACAGCTCGACGCCGTCGAGGCCGGCGGCGCGCATGGCCCGACGAAGCCGCGTGGCGAGGACGGTGCGAGTGCCACGCGCAGTGCGACCTCCACGACCGCGCACCAGCACGTGCAGGCGATTCACGTCGGAAGGACCCGGCCCCAGATCTTGGTGGCGACGAAGATGCGGAAGAGCTCTTCATCGCACTTCCCGCCGCGCACTTCGGAGCCGATGATGTCGAGCGCCTTCTCCACCGGAACCGCGCGCTTGTAGGGACGATCGGAGGCCGTCAGCGCGTCGAAGATGTCGGCGATGGCCATCATCTTCGATTCGACACGGATCTCCGCCGACTTGAGGCCCCGCGGATAGCCGGTGCCGTCGAGCTTCTCGTGGTGCGAGCCGGCGATCGTGGGGATCCCACCGAGGCGACGGCCCCAGGGGATGGTCTCGAGGAAGTTGTAGGTATGCACCACGTGGCTCTCGATCTCGAGACGCTCCTCGGTGGTGAGCGACCCGCGCGGCAAGCGCAGCGCCTCGACCTCGCGCGGCAACAGAAACGGGCGGCGCTCCCCGCGCACGTCGAAGAACGATTGCTGTGCGATGTCCTCGAGCCGTTCGAAGCTGCCTTGCGCGAGGACCGTGGGCTCGTTCGACGCGAGGATGAACTCGATGTAGCTGTCGACCTCGCCGAGACGCTTCTTCAGATCGCCGTCGAGCTCGACGAAACGCTCCTGCGCCTCGTTCCAGCCGGCCTGCTGCGCGAGCTCGAACTTGCGACGCAGGTGCTCGACCTCGAGGGACCGGCGGATGAGGTCGAAGCGGGACAACAACAGCTCGCGCTCCGGCTCGTACAGCTTTTTCGCCTTGATCAGGACCTGCTCGCGCACACCGACCTTGCCGAAGTCGTGCAGCAAGCCCGCGTACTCGATCTCCTTCAGGTTCTCCGCCCCGAAGTGCGTGCCGGCGTAGGGGCCGCTCGTCTCCTTGTCCACCATCTCGGCGAGACCGACGGTCAGCTGAGCGACCCGATACGAGTGACCGGAGGTGCTCGGATCACGCGATTCGATCGCCGTGACCGCCGCCGTGACGAACCCGTCGAACAAGCGACGGATGTCTTCATACAACAGCGTGTTCTCGAGCGAGACGCCGGCCTGCGATGCGAGCGTGGAAGACAGCTGCTCCGACCGCTCGTCGAAGGGCACCACCCAGCGATCGAAGTCCTCCGCGGTGCGCAGCTGCGCCGGCGCGCCCTGGCGACGTCGGTTGATGAGCTGGATGACCCCGATGACCTCGTCCTTCTGCTTCACCATCGGCACGGTGAGCATCGAGCGGCCCTGGTAGCCGACCTTGCGATCGAAGCTCTTGTCGTGACGGAAGCCCCACGGGTTCTTGTCCGGCTGATCGAGCTCGTACAAGTTGGGGATGTTGATGCTCTTGCCCGTGATGACGGCCTTGCCGACGATGGATGTTTCGTCGACGGGGAGAGAGAACTCGCGGAAGTCGATGTGGATGGAGTCGTTCTGCGAGATCATGAAGCGCAACGTGCGGCGCTTCGTCGCCAGCGACATCCCCTCCACGATATAGACGGAGCCGGCATCGGCGCCGGTGATGTAGCGACTCTTCTCGAGGATGAGCCCGAGGAGCTTGTTGATGTCTCGCTCCGACGAGATCGCACGTGAGATGGTGATGATCTGCGCGAGCTCGTCACCGAAGCGATCGGCGACACGCCCGCGCTCGTTCGACAGTGCACGCAAGCGCAAGAGCTCGCTCGCCTGGCGCACGATGCTCGAGAGCCGCGCGGCACCGATGGGCACGGTGATGAGATAGCACTGCGCGCTGACCTGACGGTCGGCGACGTGGTTGAGGCGCTCCGCAGTCCCGAACAACGCGATGACGACGTTGTCGGACTCTTCGGTACACTTGCGCAGGACCTCGAACCGCTCGGGCGAGCCGTAGGTGCTCTCGCTGCACAACAGCAAACGGCCTTGCTCGAGCGGAATCGAGATGGTGTCGGCCAGCTCGCCGGGCACCACGGGCCCCTTCACCACATCGGCGAAGCGCTGGTCGCCGGCTATCGCGGCGGCGAGGTCGGCGAGCGACTCGAGCTCGCTATGCGCCACGACGCTCCGCATCTCGCTTCTCGTACGCGAGGATGATCTTTTGCACGAGCGGGTGACGGACCACGTCGAGCTCGGTGAACGAGCAGAACGCGATGCCGGAGATGCCGGTGAGGAGCGTCGCGGACTCGGCGAGCCCCGAGCGTTGGCCCGACGGGAGATCGACTTGCGTCACGTCGCCGGTGATCACGGCCTTCGAGTTGAAGCCGAGGCGCGTGAGGAACATGCGCATCTGCTCGGAGGTGGCATTCTGGGCCTCATCGAGGATCACGAAGGCATCGTTGAGCGTGCGGCCGCGCATGAAGGCGAGCGGCGCCACCTCGATGACCCCGCGTTCGACCAGTTGCTCGGCACGCTCGAAGTCCATCATGTCGTGGAGCGCATCGTAGAGCGGGCGCAGGTAGGGGTTCACCTTTTCCGCCATGTTGCCCGGCAAGAAGCCCAGCTTCTCACCGGCCTCGACGGCGGGACGCGCCAGCACGATGCGCTTGCACTCGCGGTCGAGCAGGGACTTCACCGCCATGGCCATGGCGAGGTACGTCTTGCCGGTGCCGGCGGGCCCGATGCCGAACACGATGTCATGGGCCCGGATCGCGTCGACGTAGGCCTTCTGCTTGAGGCCCTTCGGCGAGATCGGGCGGGAACGCGATGCGACGAGGACGGTGTCCTGGAACACCTCTCTCACGTCGGCGGCGCGATCTTGCGAGAGCATGACCATCGCGCGCGCGATGTCGGCGCGATCGAGCTCGCGCCCGCGCTTCACCAGCGAGAACAGCTGCTCGAGCAGCGACCGCGCCACGGCCACCTGCGCATCGGGGCCGCTGAAGCGCAGCTCGTTCCCGCGCGCGTGGATGGAGATGCCGAGCTCGCGCTCGATCAAGCGCAGGTGCTCGTTGCTCTGCCCGAAGAGCTGCATCGCAGCGTGGTTGTCGTCGAGCACGAGGCGCTGGCCCGACTCCGCGTCGGAGCCGGTCGCCGTGCGAGCGGGGGGTTGCACAGGCTTGTTGATGAGGATCCTCGGCGGTGACGTGGTGGCGGCGAAACGCATCAGCCTAGCACGCCGTGATAGTTTTGCCGCCGCATGGACACCGAGAGACCGGAACGACAACGCGGCACGCGGCTCCCCGAGCTGGTAACGATCATGGAGCGCCTGCTCGCCGAGGATGGTTGCCCGTGGGATCGCGAGCAGACGCTGCAGACCCTGCAGCCGTTCCTCATCGAGGAGGCCTACGAGGTGCTCGAGGCCATCGACGCGAACGATGCGCCCGGGCATTGCGACGAGCTCGGTGACCTGCTGTTCCAGATCGTGTTCCAGGCCGCGCTGCGAGCCCGCGAGGGAAAGTTCGGGATCGACGACGTGGTCGGTGCGATCGCGCAGAAGATGACGTTCCGCCACCCGCACGTGTTCGGGGATGAGAAGGTCAAGGACTCGACCGAGGTACTGGAAAACTGGGACAAGCTGAAGCAAAAGGAGCGTGGAGCGGAGAAGCCGCGGCGTGTGCTCGAGGGCGTGCCCGTTGCGCTCCCTGCCCTGCTGCGGGCGCAGCGCATCGGGGAGAAGGCTGCCAAGGTGGGCTTCGATTGGCCGGATGTGGCGGGCGTGATCGCGAAGGTCCGCGAAGAGCTGCAAGAGATCGAAGAAGCCATGGTGGGCGGTGACCCAGCGCACATCGCACACGAGGTGGGAGATCTCTTGTTGGCGGCCTCCCGCCTGTCGGCGAAGCTCGACGTGCCGCCGGAGGATGCCCTGCGTGCAGCAACCGCACGCTTCGAGCAACGCTTCAGCGTGATCGAAGAATCGCTCGCTCGCGACGGGAGACATCCACGCGATGCGTCGCTCGAGGAGATGGATCGAATCTGGAACGAAGCAAAACGCGCGGAGCAAGAAAAGGCGCTCAAAAAATAGGCAGGGGACCTGCGCCCATCAAGTTTCAAGTACGTTGCGCATTCGTAACGCGGTTCCCCACAGGTTTCCCACAGCACAGTGTGGCCAATTTGCGGCGAGGCGCTTCATCTGGCGACCTGCACCAGCGTCGAGCCTCAAGGGCTTGGTTTCTCTTGACGCGGCTGCTCGATTCTTGTACCCAACGCCTCCCAGCAATCACGGGACTCATCGGAGAGCATCACTTTGGCCAACATCAAGTCCGCAGAGAAGCGCAACCGCCAACGTCTTCGTCGCCGCGAGCGCAACCAAGCGCAGCTCTCGACCATGCGCACCATGGTCAAGCACGCACGCACCGCCATTGAAGGGAAAGACGGCGGCAAGGATGCCGGAAAGAGCGCGTCCAAGGCCCAGGCAGCCGATGCGCTCAAGAAGGCGATCCGCCAGATCGACAAGGCCGCCCAGAAGGGCGTCATTGCCGCGAAGGCCGCCTCGCGTAAAATCTCGCGCCTCACCATCGCCGCGAACCGCTCCGCGAAGTAGCTCTTCTCGGGCTGCCGTGAACCGCGCCCGGGTGTTCCGGAAGATCGGTCTCTCATACCCGCGCTGCGTATACGGACGCCGGTGGTCCGGCAGCGGATCGGGCTTTCACGCAGCACCGTCTCCTACAAAGCCGGCGGCACCTGTCTGTTCGTGTTCGCGATGCAGCGCACGTCGCGTACGCTCGGATGAATCGTGCGCGTCAAGATCGTCAGCCTCGATCCGTGTGTCGCGGGCATCGTCGAGGATGCGCGCGCGCGGCGCGTGGCCGAGAAGTCGGCGCCCCCTCCCGACGACGAAGACGACACCGAAACCGCGCTGCGCCGGCGACTTCTCTCGCTTGTGGCCGATCGCCTGCGCGAGGAACGAAACCACCATGCCGCCGAACGCTGCCAGTGCGAAGAGATAGCGGCCCATCCCCCTCTGCCTATAAGAGCGAGAGAGTCACCGGCGGCGGAGCCGGCGAGCGCAGCGCCTGTACCCTTGACGCGCTCAAGCACCGTCGCACCCTCACGACCAAGACGAGAGACGGCTCTCACCAAGGTGATCGCCTCATAGATTTCGCATGACCGCTGTCTCATTCTCGTTGACACGTTCCAAAGCGCGCTTGATCCCAGCCGAAGTACTTGTCCTCTTGCAGCTACACTTTGACGTTATTCAAGCCCGCGCCCGTTCCCAGGGTGGCCCGCCAAGGCGGTGGTCAAAACGCTCAAAGATCCTGAAGCGCTGCGACCAGTCTGCCGAAGGCAATGCGCTCTTGCTCGAGCCTCACCCTCACGCCGAGCCTGTCGTTCACCAGCTCCTCGAAGACCGCTCGTTCTGGCCCGGTGAGCCGTGTTAGCGGGCGCCGATGCTGTTCATGCTCCGTCACCCAGAGGGAGCGATGCAGGAGGAGAGTCTCGCGATCCATGAGCAACGAGCGCACGTCGCCGAGCGATCCACGCAGGCGATCGAGTATCGCGAAGCCGTGCGTGTCGAGATCGCCCCAGTAGTAGATCGAGCGATCGCGCAGCCACGGGATCTCTCCGAGGCGTTCGACACCATAGCCGAGGCCGAAGATCACGAGCCCATCGGAAACCGGAGGAAAGGCGAGTCCGTTGATGTCGTTCTCGGTGATGAAGATGCGTTGCGCCGGCGCCTCGAGTCTTCGGAGCTGCTCTAACGGTACCGAGAGGTCGGAGACGCCGTGGAAGTTGCGACGCTCATCAAGGATGCGGAAGCGCACCGACTGGGGCTTGCTCCGTAGGCCGTAGCGCTGCTCGAACCGCTGGGCGCCGACGGCGTCCGCGACGATCGCGTCCGCCGGCAAGATCTCGTCGAGGAGCTCGGTGAAGAGCCCCCGGTTCGATTCGATGAACTTCGT
This sequence comes from Myxococcales bacterium, assembly GCA_043741435.1. GTDB lineage: Bacteria > Myxococcota_A > Polyangia > Palsa-1104 > Palsa-1104 > JBDTCO01. The sequence continues at coordinate 15,228 of JAYUBF010000264.1, read as the reverse complement.
GTCGACCCCTGCGATGTCCACCTGCCTGAGATAGAGCCCCGGCAGCGGATGCGCGACGAACCACCGGAGCACGGCGAGCACACGGTCCCAGCTCGCCTCGTGCTCGAGCAGCTTCATCGGTTGGTGCCGCGCCCACGCCGCCAGCGCCGGCAGCGTCCGCATCGTCAGCTCGTAAACCATCCGGAAGCGCGCAGCGTGCCGGCGTTTGCCGATAAGCTCGAGCGCGTCCGCCTCCGTCGGGATCACGATCGCCTCGGGCACGCGGTTCGGACCCAGCGCACGACTGTTGATCTCGGCCCACTGGATCTCGTAGCCCGCGCCCTGCTTCGACTTGCTGCCATCCTCGAGCAGCCGGATCCACCCGCGGACCTCATCGAAGCGGTCCGAGAGATCGCGCGCATCAGGGCGACGCAGTGAGAGCCTGAGCGGGAACACCGCCTCTCCGGTGAGCGGTGCGGCAAGGATCGTCCCTTTGTCCCAGATGCGGAGCAACCGCGCGCTCACGTCGTCGGGCGTGGTCCAGCTCATGGAGCAGCGCGCGCCGCTCGTTCGGCGCGGTACTCCTCGATCGTCAGGTTCCGCAGCATCGACTGGCGACCCTGCTCGTTGTGCACGAAGCCGACCGCCGCGACATAGGGCTCGATGATGTGGATCTTTTGCAGCGGCGTGACGACGAGCAACTGCAGATTCAGGCGCCGGAACAGCTCGAGACCGTAGGTCGTCGATTCATCCGATCCGCGACCGAACGCCTCGTCGATCACCACGAAGCGGAACGAGCGCGAACGAGCCGCGCCCCACTCGAGCCCGAACTGGTAGGCCAAGCTCGCCGCGAGCACCGTGTAGGCGAGCTTCTCCTTCTGCCCGCCCGACTTGCCGCCCGAGTCGGCGTAGTGCTCGTGCTCCCTCTCGTCCTCGCGCCAGCGCTCGGACGCGGAGAACGTGTACCAGTTGCGGACGTCCGTCACCTTGCGCGTCCACTGCCGATCGAGCTCGGTTGTTCCTTCGCGGCCGCGGAAGCGCTCGATGATGCGTCGGACCTCGAGGAACTTGGCCTCCGAGTATCCGTCGTCGTCCGATCCAGTCAACGTCCCCTCGGTGCACGCGCGCAGCGACTGCTGAAAATCACGCACATCCGGATCCGTGCCCTGTGCCGCTTCGAGGAGGATGTAGCGCCCCGGGTTGTAGTCGATCTGCCGCAGCGAGCGATTGATGACGTCGATACGCTCGCGGATGGTCTGACGCTCGCGGTTGAGCTGCGACTGGAAGCCGGCAACCTCGCGGATGGTGTTCTCGTTGAGGAGCTCCTTGAAGCGCTGCTCGAAGCGCGGCAGATCGTCGGCGCGCAGCCGATCGAGCATGGCGCGGTACTCACCGGTCGACTCCACGTTCACGTCGACCTCCCGCGTCTCAAGCGGGTAGTCGCTCGCGTAGCCCTTCATGGCCTCGATGATCCCGTCGCGCAAGCGCGCAAGCTTCTTGTCCTCCGCGTCGATGCGCGTCTGCAGCCAATCGCGCATCTGCTTCTCGCGGTTGTCGCAGGACTCGACGGTGAGCACATGATCGGAGAGCGCGTCGCCTCGCATCGTCTCGAGCAGCGGGAAGCGCGCGGTCTTGACGTGAGCTGGAGTGGCGGCGAGCAGCGTCTCGCACTCCGCGAGCTGGGTGGCGGAGTGCGCCTCCCTGGCAGCCAGCCCTCCCTCGTCCCGGTTGCCCTCGCCGATCTGCCTCTCGATGGCGTCGAGCGAGGTCTCGAGCGCGGCGAGCTGTGCTTCGAGCGTGCGCAGCACGTCCGACGCCTCGACGAGCGCGCGGCGCTCGCGCTGTAGCCGTTCGATCTCGGTGGCGGGCGAGCGCCAGTCGAGCTCTCCGAAGTCCTCGAAGACCACGAGCTTCTGGAGCGTCGCCAGCCGTTCGGCGAGACCGCGGAGCTCGCCGTCGAGACCGCCGATCCGCGCTCCGAGCGCCTGCATCTGCAGCTCGAGCGCGGTTGCGTGCTGCTGGAGCGTCGCGATCTTGGCCTCGTTCGACCAGCCGAGGACGAAGCGAGAGCGATCGTCGATGCGGTGGCGGTCGTCTTTCTCGTGTCGCTCCCCCTTCGCCTTCATCTGGCCGGCGCGCGTGATCGCCCGCGTCTCCCGCCGGAGCGCCTCGAACGTGTCGCAGCACGCGTAGTCGAAGCGGTGAGCCACCTCGTGGTCCAGCCAGCCGTAGAACGCCGAGTCGGCCTTGAGTGCCAGCTTGTCAACGAGCGAGCGCGGACCGGTGGCGACGCGCTCCTTCGGGCTCACCTCGCGCACGCGATAGTAGACGAGCCGATCGCCGAGGTGGGTGCGCTCCACCCATTGCGCGACGCCGGCGTAGTGCTCGTCGGCGATGAGGAGCGAGAGTGCGAAGCCGTGGAGCGCTCGCTCGATGGCGCCCTCCCAGTCCCGCTCATCCTCGCGCACCTGGATGAGCTCTCCTGCGAAGGGCAGCTCATCCTCGTCGAGCTCAAGCGCTCGGCAGAGACCGCTGCGCAGTGCGAGCATCCGCGCGGGGATGTTCGAGCGGCGCTGTCGCAGGGAGGCGAGCTCGGCCTCGATCTCGTCGTGCTGCGCTTTTGCATCACGGAAGCGCACCTTCACCTCGGTGTGCTCGTTCTGGAGCGTCGCCTGCTTGCCTGCGGTGACCTCGAGCGCTGCGCCGATTGCGCGACGATTGTCGCTGAAGAGCTCGAGGCTCGTGGCGGACGGCAGCTCGGCCGCGCGTGACAGCGCGTCGTACTGCTCGCCGCGCCGCTGTCGCCGGTCGCGCTCCGCCTCCTTGGTCTCGATCTCTCGCTCGAGGCGCTCCACGCGATCGCCGCCGTTGTCGGCGATGGCGCGCTTGAGTCCGTCCCGCTCGGCCTTCTTGCTCTGCTGCTGATCGCCAAGGCCCCGCAAGCGCGCCTCGAGCCTGTCTCTCTCCGCGCTCAGATTGTCGAGCCGCCGGAGGAGCAGGTCGCGCTTCTGCTCGGCGAACCACGGCCGGAGCGCCTCGCGCGCATCGCGCATCCCCTCGATCTGGGTACGCAGCTGCGTATACCGATCACAGTCCTCCACGAGGGGCGACAGCCGCGCCACCTGCGCCCGGGCCTTCAGCACGGCCTCGTGCGCGCGGTTGAGGTCATCGAAGTGATGAATGAGCCCCTCGATGCGCTTGTCGACGGCGAAGGGCTCGAGCATATGCTGCCGCACGAAGTCGGTGAGGTTGCCGACTGACTTCATCGACACCGTCTGGTGAAACAAGTCCAGCGCCTGCTCGTTCTCGATCCCGAAGGATCTGCGGAACGAGGTGCCGTAGGGAGGGAAGCTGTCGTACAGCTCGACGTGCGACAGCTTCCGCAAGCGCTTGCGGAGCTCGTTCACGTCGGGACCGAAGCTCGAGAAGTGCTCGGCGATCGCGAGCGGCTGCGACGACACCACGAACATCCGCGCGGGAGGACCATCGAGGTCCTTCCACCAGAAGACCTGTGCAAGCGTCACGTGCTGCGCAAACCCCTCGTTGAAGAAGCGACCGAGGATGACCGAGTACGTGTTGTGATCGCGCAGCGAGACCGGTTTCGCCGAGAGCCCCGCTTCACCGCGCTCCGCCTTGTAGTGACCGAGCACCTAAGAACGCAGCGTGCGCTCCCGGCTGTCCGCGCCGGCGGCCTTGTTGTAGGCATGCTTCTGCGGCGGGACGAGCAGCGTGGTGATCGCGTCGACCAGGGTCGACTTGCCCGAGCCGATGTCGCCGGTGAGGAGCGCGTTGTCGCCGTTCGGCTCGAGCCCCCACACGCGCCCGTCGAAGGTTCCCCAGTTGTAGACCTCGAGCCGCTGGAGGCGGAAGCCGGCGCGCTCAGTGCTCATGGGGTCGGCTCGCCCTCTTCGCCCTCGGCGTGGGCGCGGTACTCTGCCAGCCGTCGCTCGAGCTCGCCGAGCCACTGACCATCGACGAAGGCCTTCAAGATGCGGCTCACCTCGAAGTGATCGTCGCGACCGCGCAGCCGGCGCAGGAAGCCCATCTCGACGACCTTGTTGAGGTTCGCGTCGAGTCGATCGAGGAGCCGCGCCTCGTTGACGACGTCCGGGAGGAACATGCGATACGCCTCCACGATCTCCTCCCGCTGAAGGACGAGGCGCGCCTCGCTGCTCGTGGCGTCGAACTCTACCTGCTTCTTGCGGAGGAGCGCGAGGAGGAGGCTCAGCGCGTAGCTGAGCTGCCGGCGGGGCACGAGGCGAGGGAGCTCGGGCTCGCCCTCGATTGCTTGTCGCTGTCGTAGATACGCGTAGCCCTCCGCCTCGTCGAGGATGAGCTCTAGCCCGAGCGGCGCGATGTGGTCGCGAACCCGCGCGCCGAGCTGTACGAGCGCCTGCCAGGCGGGCGGATCACCCTCTCGATACACGACGCCCTTCATCAAGGACACGAGCGCCAGAGAGAGAGGTGGAGCGGGCTCGACAGCGCTCATGTGTCCGCCGCTCTCCGCGCGAAGATCACCAACGGCAGGCTCGCCGTGCGCGCGGTCCCTGCTTCATCAGTCCAGGTGAAGCGCTGCGTCTCCGAGTCCTCGATGAGCGCGCGATGATCGTCGGCGGCGACGCTCAGATAGGACACCAGCTCGGCGAGGCCCTGCTCGAGCGGGTGGGCCTCGACGAGCTCGCCGAGCGAGATCTGCGCTCGGTCTTGGAGTGCCTGTCGTATGTGCGCACGCAGCCGCGCCTTGTCCACGTACACCTGATCGAACAACGCGTCGGTGTCGATTCGTTCGTCCCCATCGAGCACGTCCTGCACCGAGATCTTCGGCCGGCGCGGCGGAGAAAAGAGCGGGCGATCCATCGAGAGCTCGATCTCCGGCGCGGGCTCGTCGAGGTGCATGATCACGCCCTCGGGAGCTTGGTTGCGCAGAGCCAACGCGTGCTGCTCCACGCCGCGGAGGAGCTGCATGATGCGGCGGTTCTCGAGCCACACCTGATCGTCGAGGTAGCGCCGGAGATGCTCCGACAGACGTGCGACGGTCCGCTGCGTCGCGTCGCCGGCCTCGAGCCAGTCGTAGTGGACGCGCAGCAGCCTGCGGTCGGGCGCGAGCCGCTGAACCGGCGGAAGCGCGAAGACCGCCTCGAGCAGTGTAGTGAGCTCGTCCTGACGTGACGCCGACATCAGAAAATCCCAGAACGCGCTGAAGCTCTTCCCCTGATCGGAGTCGGCGATGAGATCGCGCTCACCGAATACGTCCTCGAGCAGCGCACCCTTGCCCCCCTCCCACGTGGCGATTCGCTCGCGCACCCCGCGATCGAGCTGACGGAAGTTCTGCTCCACCTCACGGAAGTCCGAGAGCAGTGCGCGCGCGGTCTCTGCCATCTGGAGGAACCGATCCTTCACCTGGACGTCGTCCATGAGAACGATCCGCCCGGCGCGGATCCCCTCGATCTCCGCGTCGATGTCTGCACGGCGCTTCTCCAGCTCGGCGATGCGCACGGCCGGGTCGAGCTCGGTGCCCTCGACCATCTGTCGCAAGAGCTGGAAGACGGTGAGCAGGCGCGACTCCGTACCCACGAACTCTCGCTTGCCGAGGCTCGCGATCCACTCGATCGCCTTCTCCGTCGCCGGCGTGACGTCGAAGTGCGGCTCGTCGCTGCCCGCGACATAATACTTGCGCAGCCACCCGCGATCGTCGGCGGCCCACTCGTCGAGGTAGGCCGCCGCGGCGCGAGGCAGCGCCCTGTCGCCGAGATCCTGTCTCAGGTGATGCAGGTAGTCCTCGAGGCGCGACACGAGGTCGGGACGTGCCAGCGCGCGCAGGTTGGGCTGGATGAAGGCTCGGTGGAGAAATCCGACGATGAGCGGCGCATGGTCGGCGCACAAGAGCCGCCACCCGGGATGGGTTCGCCTGAGCCTATCGAGCGCGTGATGTTCCATTGCGTCGGATCGCAGGAAATTCTACACGCGATGGCTACCGATCGCGCGCCCCATCGCGCTACGGTTCGTCCATGCCGAGAACCGTTCATCGGACCTGGCGGCAACGAACAGACGAGCACTCCGACCAGCATCGCATTCGCCGACGAGGAGAAGCGTGAAGAACTGGGCGCGCAGGCCGACGCGCTCCAACCTTCCGCGCCGCTGAGCCGCCTGCGCCTTGCCAACGTCGTGCTCGAAGCTGGTTTTCCCGGCGACGCGGTCCGCGCCGCCTACGAAGGCCTCTCGAGCGGTGTTCGCGCGCAGCTGTCCGCTGATGCGCCGCCGAGCCACGCCGAGCTCGTCGCAGCGGTGTATCGCGAGCTCGTCCCAGCGGGGAGAGCGCCCGCTGCGCTGCACGGCGCACTGGCACGCCTGTACGATCTCTCCCAACTCGAAGCACACGGCGTGCTCGTCGAGCACGCGCTCGCCACCGACGAGGTCGCGGAAGCAGAGGCGTGGATATCGCGTCTCGACGAGGACGCCGCCGCTCAGCGAGCGATCTCCGCAAGCCACACACCCGCTTCGATTGCCTCGATGGAGCTATCCTAGCAGGTCGTTTCTGACGCGTCGGTGCGACATATCGGGGCGGAACGTGACGGTGATTGCGCCTTGGCCTCGGGCGGTGTTCGCCCAACGCTCATCGACGCCGACTCCGTCGACCGCGTGCCCCGAGGCCTACGACTTTCGACGAGAGGCTGCTTGTTACTCGCAGGAACGCCGCGCCCGGCGGCTCTACAACGCCTGCCTCGAGTATCGAAACCTGAAGTGCGTCTCCGACGTGGTCTGCACGCCGACGGAGCGCGGCTGCGACAGCTGCGCGTGTGACGCCCTCGTCCCCGGCACGCGCTCGGGGTACCGCAACAAGCGCTGACCTTTACCGAGAAGAGATTCCGCGCGCGAGCAGGGCACCGAGCAGACCGCCGGCCAACGTCGCGCTCGCGTGACCCGTGAGCGCGTGGGCCACGCCACCGACGGGGCACACCACGTGCAGCACCAGCGCTCCGAGCGCGCCGCACGCCACGCCGAGGCCGGCACCGATCCAGCCGTGCCCGCTCGGGAGGCGACGAGTCGCCACGATCAACAGAATGAGCGGGAGGAGGGCCGCGCCGATCCCGAGAGCGAAGCAGTGCAGCATCTTCGCGTGCCGTGCCGCGCCCTCGAGGTGCTGCGTACGCGAAGGCGCATCGACCAGGAAGAGCAGCGCGAGCGTGACCGCGACGAGCGGCAGGCACAGCACCGCGAGCCGGGCGGCTGCGAGCGATGGGAGCACCTGACCGCGCGCAGGACGCAAGACCATCGTCACGCCCAGCAGCGCGACGGCTGCCCAGCTGGCGAGGCCGAGCCCGAAGCGAAACATCGGCAGCGCCGGCAGGTCGCTGCGTGGATGTAGCACGGCGACGAGCAGGACGGTCCAGCCCAGGCCGAGTGCCGCGATCCACGCCGCCTCGCGGAACGCGTTTCGCGTGGCCACGGGACGCATCCCCGCGATGCGCGCGGCGAGCTCGGCACCGGGTGGAGACGGCTGCCCTGCATCGGTGATGACGACGTTGGGTCGCTCGCTCAAGAGACCTCCTGATCCTTCCCGAACAGCTTGCGCAAGGTGACGTAGGCGCGGTGGGCACGCAGCTTGATCGCGGTCACGGTCGTGCCGGTGATCGCAGCGGCCTCGGACAACGAGCGACCCTCCACCTTGGTGAGCAGGATCGCGGCTCGTTGGGCCTCGGGGAGCAGGTGAAGGAGACCCAGCGTGACCTCGATGCGCTCGTCCGGCACCTCGGCGGATCCTTCGCGGCTGCCGTCGAGATCCGCACGAGGCTCGGGAACGCTCTCCTCTGCGACGCCAAGACGCACCTTCGATCGCTTTCGCCGGCGCAGCTCGTCGAGCGCCACGCGGTGCGCGATGGTGAAGATCCACGGTGCCGGATCGGCCCCTCGCACATAGAGATGTCGGGACTCATGTAGGCGAATGAAGGTGTGCTGCAACGCATCCTCCGATGCTGCGCGGTCGGCCAGGATGCCGACGAGATAGGCGAGCAGCCGAGGAGCGAGCGCGCGGTACAGCGACTGGAAAGCGTCGGCCTCTCCGTCGGCGTACCGACCCATCCAGTCGACGAGCGCGGGTTCCTCGGCTCCATCGCTCATGGCGCTCATGGCGCTCATGGCGGCGACACCGTACCCGAGCCGATGCTCGGACTCCATCGTGTGGACCGCGATCACGTAGGGAATACGTCGGCCGGGGCGACCGGTTTCGTCGATCACAGCGAAACCGGAGGTCCGCGAGGGACGTATGCTCTTCATGCGGTTCTTCAGGCTCGCAAGCTTGCTTCTGGGGCATGGAGGAGATCCTCCGCAAGATTCCCGGCGTCGTCGGCACGAAGGTCGGTTACGCCGGCGGCCGCGTGGATACCCCCAGCTACGAAGCGGTGTCGGCGGGAGGCACCGGCCACGCTGAATCGGTGGAGGTCGTGTTCGACCCCGCGCAGCTGTCGTACGAGCGGCTGCTCGACTACTTCTTCCGCATGCACGATCCGACCACCGTCGATCGCCAGCACAACGACGTCGGCTCGCAGTACCGGTCGGCCATCTACTTCACGAACGAGTCACAGCAGCGCACGGCGACGCGCGTGAAGAGCGACTTCGATGCGTCGAGCCGGTTCAAGAACCTCATCGTCACGGAGATCACGCCCGCCACGAAGTTCTACGCGGCCGAGGACTATCACCAGAAGTATCTGGTGAAGAACCCGCACGGCTACAACAGCCACGTGCTGGTCGACTGACGCGTGCGCTTTCTCTCGGTGATCACGCTGCTCGCAGCGATCGGCTGCAGCAACCAGGATCCGGAAGGCGCGGCACCAAACCCGTATCCGAAGCCATTGCGCGCGGACCGAGCGCTGCTGCACAAGATCTCGATGGCGATCGCGACCGCCGGCATGGTGACGCAGCTGGTGCTGGGCCCGATCTCCGCGCCGCGGCCAGGGACCACCGAGCAGCGCCACCTCTCCATCGCGCACCTCGGCGTGGGCTACCTCAGCTTCGCGGCGATGGCGGTGGGGACGCTGTCGTTCGTGTTCTGAGATCGACCTTTTCCGACCCCGTCGCACCCAGCGTGGCGCGGCCAATGCGCCTTCCGTCGGGCTGGCGCCAAGAGCCACTCCTTTCGTGGCGAGGCTCGACATATCCAGGCCGCGAACACGCGAAAGCGATCGGCCAGCCGCAAGGAGCACGAGGCTCGGTCTCTTGAGTCAGGCGGATTTCTTGAGCTGACGGCTACGCCGTAAGCTCGAGAATCAACCGTTCCATGATCCGCGCCTCCTCGAGGCGCGATGACTTCAGCTCGAGATCCGCCCGGAAGAGCGCATCATGCAGGCCGCGAAAGGCGGCCTCGCCTTTTGCGCCCACGCGGCGCGCTTGCTCGGCGATTCCATCCACGAAGAATGGCGGCACGCCCAGCGCCGAGGCCAGCTCGCTCTTCGGCGTGCGCGCCTTCAAGAGCCCGTCGGCGCTCCACAGCTGACGCACGTGGCGTGACAGCATCGCCACCACGCGCACTCCGGACTCCTTGCCATCCATCATCGTCGCGACGATTCGCAGGGCGCGGCCGCGATCGCCACGACCCACCGCATCGGCGAGCTCGAAGACCGTGCGTTGACGTGCGCCGGGCGTTTGCGATTCCACGTCGGCGGCCGTGACGAAGCCTTGGCCCTTCGAACGCGCGAACAGCGAGAGTCGCTCCACGGTGTCGACGAGCGCGCCGAGGTCGGCGCCGATGTCGTCGCACAGCAGCTCGGCGGCGCCAGCCTCGAAGCGCAGCTCGCGACGTTGTGCTTCGGTGCGCACGAAGCCCACCAGGTGGCGCTCGTACAAGGGCTCGAGCTTCACGCACGCTGCTAGCTTCTTCACCGACGAGCCGAAGCGGGTGCGCTGATCGAGCTTTTCAGCCTCGAGCACCAAGCAGCACTCCGGCACCGGCGCCTCGAGGTAGGGGATGAGCTTGGCCTGGTCATCGGCCTTCATCGCGTCGAGGTCGCGCACCAGCACGAGGCGACGGTTCGCCATCATCGGCAGCGTGCGCGCCGCATTGAGGATGCGATCCGGGTTGCCATCCTTGCCCTGGAAGAGCTCGTAGTTGAAGTCTCGCATCGCCGGATCGACAGCGCGCTTCCGCAGCGCATCGAGCGCGCGGTCCACGAGATAGCGCTCCTTGCCGTAGATGAAATAGACCGGCTGCACGTCGCTGTCGCGGAGGGCCTCGAGCGCTTGCACGCCCGCGGTCCCTTCCAGCTGCGGAGGGCTCGGCCGCCGCGGCGGCGCTGGCGCAGGAGTCTTTTTGGTGGCCACGACGAGGCGAGCTTACACGATCGAGAAGGTCGTCGAGGTTGATGAGAGCAAAGAGCCGGCGGGACGGCACGCGGAATCCGCGCCGGTTCACAGACGCGGCGCGCGGCGTTGAAGTCTCGACACCCTGTCAGATCCCCCACTCGTGCGCTCGGCTCAGCGGCGCCGAATCGAGGATTTGAACCGCGCGCCTGAGCTGGCTCGCAGCTTGCTCTCTCCGCGGCCATGACGATTTCTCGCCTTCTTCTCGCAATGACCATCTTCATCGCTGCCTGCGGGCAAGCCTATCCCGGTGGCATCGGCGATTCGTGCGCCAGCAACGAACCCTGTCGCGAGGGTTTGTTTTGTGGCGAGGGTCCTGGTGGTTTCTGCTCGAAGACGTGCGGCAGCGATGACGACTGCGCCGTCATCGGCTGGATCCGCTGCATTTCCCGTGGTGGCTCAGCTCGTTGCTACCCTGGGTGTAGCAGCGACAAGGACTGCCGTTCCGACGAGGGCTACGCTTGTATCGACGGATTTTGTGACGTCCGCTGAGACGCGCTCGCAACGCCAACGCACAGCACGAGGCCTAGCTCACACGGCGACGGCGCCGCACGAGCAAGATCGCGACGCCGACGAGTGCGAAGCTGCCGAGCGCGCCCCCCGATCCGCCTCGGCGAACATCGCAGGCCCCGCAGCCGCCATGATCTTCCGCGACCGTAGACTCGGGTTCGTTGCCGGCGCTTCCGTGATCCACCGTGCCGAGGGTCTGCGTGATGAGCGCCCCGTTGTCGGTGACCACCTCGGGCGCACCGGCTTCGCGGAGACGCTGCACCTGCACCGTCGCCGGCCACACCTTGTTCGGTGGGAGCGAGCTCAGCCATTGCTCCTCGCGGCCCGTTTCGGTGCGCAACCACGCGGCGCTCTTGCAAGGCACCCGCAAGGTCGCGGTGTGCACGTTATTCACCGACGGAAGATCGGGGTTCTCGCTGAACACCGGATCGAGGTTCATGTCCTCCGGCGACAGCGCCGTGTACATGCGCGTGAGGTACGGGTAGCGATCGAAGAGCTTCGACGCTGCTCGCGACGGCTGCACGATGCGCGTGTTGAGATCGTCGGTGAGCTTCATCGCATCGAACGCGAGGGCCGTGCCGGCATCCGGATCCGCCTGAGGCCCTGCCTGACCGATGTAGTAGTCGTAGTTCTGGTAGAACGCCGTCGCCGTCACGCCTTGGGCGACGAGCTCCTGCGGCATCGGCAGATAACGCGCGAGGATGCCGAACAAGGTGGCGTCGAACGCGAAGCCGTTGTTGCGCAGGTACTGGAGGTAGTAGGCCGGCTTCGTGATGGTACGCAGCAGGTCGAGGTCACCGAAGCGGCCCGCATAGTCGAGCTGCGTGTCCATTACGCTGCTCGCACCCGCGTACTCGGTGAGGAACGCGTGGCGTTGCGGTGCGTCGTGAATCGCACGGATGGCCTGCTTCGGATAGTCGAGAAGGTTCTCCCAGATCGGCATCTCGTTCAGCTCGACATGGTAGTAGTTGCGCGGGATGGCGCGCGCGTTGCCCAGCAGCCAGACCAGCACACCCATGTCGGGGATCGCGCCCACCTGAGTAAGCGTGATCGGGATCATCGGCAGATCCGACGCATAGCGCAGCACGATCGGCGCTACGCTACCCGCGTTCTCGCCCGACTTCAGCTTGAGCGCGAGGAAGAACGCGCCCGTGTGGATGTACGGCTGCACCGCCTGCCCCGTCGCATCGGGCACGTAGTAGCGGTTGTCGGCGAGCCACGTGAGCATCTCCGTCTTGTCGTCGGCCTTCAGCACCGCGTAGTCGTACGGGCCGATGCTCCCCTGCTCCACCAGCGCTGGGTTGAATGCGCCCAGGTCGGAGGCGAAGGACGCGCCCGCATCGGCGGTGCTGTAGTTCACGCTCGCCGAATCGCCGAACCCGCCACAGCCGCCGACCGAGTAGTTGCTGGGACCTCCGCAATAGTCGCGCTGCGTGCTGATCTGGTACTGTGGATTGGTCGTGCGTTGCAGCGTCGTGAAGAGCTCGTCGGTGCCGAGCTCGAGCGTGGGCACCGACGGTAACGGCACGAGCCAGCCGAAGTCGGCCGCGTTGCCCTGATACTGGATCTGGATGTACGCGGTGACCTGGTTCCCGTCATGAGCGAACAAGATGCGTTCGCCGGCCTGCACCACCGGCGTCATCGGGCTCGGTGGTGCGAAGCAACCGCAGGCGCTCGAGGTCCGCACCTGGGTGGCCAACGAAAGTCCCGCCAGCGCGGCGGCAATCCACTTCATTCTGTTCGTCGCGTACATCGGGTTCTCCTTCTGGTCATCCGGCCGGTCAGCCGGTGCAAATCCGCAGGCAAAATTCGCGGTTGGCTTCCGGACAATGGGGGACGAGGGTCGTGATGCCGGTGGACAGGGGTCGACCGTCGTCGTCGACGAAGCGCAGCTCGAAGCGCATGGGCTCGTCGATGACGCTGATGCCGACGGGGCTCGGGCACATGAACATCGGCATGAGATCCGATTCGTCGACGATCGTACTTTGCGAGGTGCTGCGCAGGATCAGCGCGCCGTCACCGATGCGGTGCGCGACGCGTTGGAGCTCGGCACGCGTGCCCACCGCGCCACTCGCGCGATATCGCATCCACACGTGGAAGCCGCCCTGGGCACCCTCCACGAGATCGACATGCTGTCCGTCGCTGAACGGAACGAAGGTGCCCGAAGTGTCGTTCGCACCCAACGTGAGCGGATACGACGAGGCGTCGGGCGCATCCGGGCCCGTGGGAGCCGCTCCACACGCGCCGAGCGCCAGCAGGCTCAACACGAAAAGGCGAGATGACGCGAAGTGACCCATCGCCGCGCGGTAAGAGCAATGAACGTGCTGAGCGCTAGGCCCGTGGGATCACGTCTCGCCTGTTGCGAGAAATGGAAGAAGCACGACGCGCGTGTCGCGATCGCGTCACGACGGCGAAGGCTGGTGCGCTCGGCAGAAATGGGCGTACGATTGCGCCCCGCCATGCAGCTTGCCTCCACCCTCGTGCGCACGGCATCGCTCTCCACCGCGGTTGCGACAGCAGCGGCTGAGCTGCGATCGCAGCTGACAGCGCCGCCGACGATCTTGTTCCCGTTCCTGCGGGCGCACGATCCCAACGACTATCGCCGCCTGCCGGAGCTCCTGCAGGCAGAGTTTCCCGACGTCATGCTATTCGGTTGCGCCGCGGGCGGCGTGATCGGCGACGGGCGCGAGGAAGAGATCGAGCCGGCGCTCGCGCTCACGGCCGCCACGTTGCCAGGGGCATCAGTACGTGTAGTGCACCTCGATCCTGAGCAGATCACCGACGACGGTCTGGTGAACCAGCGACGGCTCACGGCCGCGCTCGGCATCGAGCCGGGCGCCCAGCCCGACGCGCTGGTGCTGGTCGATCCGTTCTCGATCGAGCCGGAGCCGTTCATCGCGGCAATGGATCAGCTCCTGCCTAGCTCGGTCACCCTGGGCGCGCTCGCTGCCGACGGCCCCGTCCCGCGCTCCAGCATGCTCTACGGGCGTGCGGCCCACCGACGCGGCGCCCTGGTGTTGCTCATCGACGGCGCGCTCCGCCTGCGGCCGCTCGTCGCGCAAGGTTGTAGGCCCATCGGTCGCCCGCACGTGGTGACCGCGGTCGAGGGAAACGCGGTCCGCGAGCTCGATGGCAAGCCCGCCGTCGACGCGCTGAAGTCACTCCATGGATCGCTCTCGGAGCGTGACCGCGAGATCTTCCGACACTCCCTCTTCGTGGGCATCGAGATGGACAAGTCGTCCGTCGAGGTGCGCACCGATCGCCTCCTCATCCGCAACCTCCTCGGTGTCGATCCCGAGAAGGGCTCCATCGGCGTCGCGGCCGAGCTCAAACAGTACGACGTGATCCACTTCGTGCTGCGTGACTCCGAGCGGGCGACCGAGGAGCTGAAGCAATTGCTGCGTGCCGCACACGACGAGGGTGCGAATCCCGTGGGCGCCCTCTTGTTCTCGTGTCTCGGGCGAGGGCGCCACCTGTTCGGCTGCGCGGACCACGACTCCGACCTGTTCCGCGACGAGTTCGGTGACCTGCCCATCGGTGGTTTCTTCGCCAACGGTGAGATCGCGCCAGTCGGTGGACGCACGTTCTTGCACGGCTACACCAGCGCCTTTGCGCTGTTCGAGCCCCGCTAGCACTCGAACGGCTTGCAAGCTTTGATGCAATTGCACCATAATCTTGTTCCTTCGTGAGTCGAGGTGCGGGTGCGACGAGAGCATCATGAAATCCGGGCCAGTGTTCGTGAGTTCGTCGAGCGGGAGATCATCCCCATCGTCGACGAGCTCGACAATGCCGAGAAAGAAATCCCGCAGGCGATCATCGCCAAGATGGCCGAGCTCGGCCACTTCGGCCTGATCTTCCCAACCGAGTATGGCGGCATGGGTCTCGACAGCATGTCGATGGCCATCGTCACCGAGGAGCTGTCGCGCGGTGGCTGTCGGCGGGCTTGTGCTGGCGTGGACGTTGGCAATCGGCTCACGCGACCTCACGTCGCACCTCCTGTGGGACCAGGGCTTGTCGGCGGGCGCACATCCGAACCCCACGCTCGCGGGCGATACGCTGTACGCGGTGGCCAAGGTCCTCTGCGTCAGCGACGACAACACCGGCGCCGGCCGGGTGCAGCTGCGGGTCGTCGCCATCAAAAACCAAACCGCAGCCGAGGCCTTCACGCAGCACGGCGATGCCCTGTTTGCGCCCGAGCTCGAGAAGACCGCAGACCAGAAGATCCCCAACAAGGTGGTCGAGATCACTCGCACGCTGTACGTGCCGCGTCGCTGAACAGCAACGCATTGTTCGGAGGTCAAAGGTTGCGTTGCTGTTTAGTCTATCTCATCGGGCGTGCCGCCCGCCCTGCCGGCCGAGCCGTCAGGGTCCCACCCTGCTCACGCG
>JAYUBF010000263.1:0-12482 GCA_043741435.1 Myxococcales bacterium | reverse complement strand
CGTGGCGTGCGTGCGCTGCTCGGTCTCGGCTTCGGCTTCGTGGAGATCGGCACGCTCACGCCGCGGCCGCAGCCGGGCAATCCAAAGCCGCGCATGTTCCGTCTGCCGCAAGACCACGCCCTGCTCAATCGCTTGGGGTTCAACAACGGCGGTGCCAGCGACGCGGCCCGGCGCTTGTCGCGGTCGCGCTCGGGCATCGTGGGCGTGAACATCGGCAAGAACAAAGACACGCCCGATGATCGCGCGGCCGACGACTACGCGGCGGCGGCGCGCGAGGTCGCGCAGGTCGCCGACTACGTGGTGGTGAACGTGAGCTCGCCGAACACGCCAGGCTTGCGCGCGCTGCAGTCGACCGAGGCGCTGCGCCCGATCCTCGTGGCGACACGGGCCGCGCTCGACGAGCAATCGCCGTTGCGTCGCGTGCCCCTCCTCTGCAAGATCGCACCGGACCTGGCCGATGAGGACATCGACGCCGTGGCCGATCTGGCGATCCAGATGTCGCTCGACGGCCTCATCGCCACCAACACCACCATCTCACGTGAGTCGCTCGCCACGCGTGGCGTCGCCGAGCTCGGTGCCGGCGGGATCTCCGGGGCACCGCTCAAGGCACGATCGCTCGCCGTGCTGCGCCGCTTGCGCGAGCGCGTCGGAACCAAGCTGGCGCTCATCTCCGTCGGTGGAATCGAAGATGCCGACGACGCTCGGGAGCGTCTGGCAGCCGGTGCAGACCTGCTACAGGCCTACACCGGCTTCGTGTACGGCGGCCCGCTGTTCGCTTGGCGCGTGCAGCGGGCGCTGGGTGACCCGGTACGCTAGTCCTTCTTCATGCTGGTGGCAGCAGCGCGCGGGCGCACGGCGGCGCGGCGGTTCTTGAACCAGCACGTCTCCTGGTGATCCGCGCACAACGGATTCTCCTCGCCGTAGCTGATGGTCTTCAGCTGCGATTCGTAGGCGCCGAGCGCCGACAAGTACTTCGCCACCGACGAGGCGCGCTTGTCGCCGAGCGCGAGGTTGTACTCCTCGGTGCCACGTTCATCGGCGTTGCCCTCGACCATCGCGTCGAGCGTGCGGTCTTCCTTGAGGCAGCGCGCAGACCCAGCGAGCGCGGGACGATCGCTCTCGGGGATCTCGCTCGAGTCGTAATCGAAGTGGACTCGAACGGCGCAGGGGTTGGTTTGATCTTCCATGTCGGCAAACTTGCCGGACAGGTCGGACGTCGACTTGGATTGTTGCTTGTGCGCGCAGCCAGCGGCGGCCAGCACCAAGAACGAGAGACCCAGAACGACGGTGGAGAGTGTTCGCATGCGTGCTCCTCTCATGCGACTCACGTGAGCCGCTGTAGAGAAACACAGTTACCCGTGTAGGCAGAGGTGCGCCAATTTTTGGCGCCGATTTGTTCAGGCGTTGAGCGCAGCGCGGGCCGCGGTCAGCGTGCGGTCGAGCGTCTTGTCGTCGTGTGCCGTCGACACGAACGCGGCCTCGAACTGCGACGGCGCGAGGTACACGCCGGCGTCGAGCATGGCGTGGAAGAAGCGACCGTATTTCTTCGCATCGCTCTGCTTGGCGCCGGCATAGTCGATCACGTCGAAGCCGGTGAAGAACGAGGTCCACATGGAGCCGACACGATTGGTGCGCGTGGGGACACCGGCTTCCTTCGCCAGTGTGCCGAGGCCTTCGGTGAGCTGCGCAGATTTTTTCTCGAGAGACTCGTACACGTCGGGACGCGAGAGCAGCTCGAGCATCTTCGCGCCGGCCGCGACCGCCAACGGATTGCCGGAGAGCGTGCCCGCTTGATAGACGGGGCCGTCGGGCGCCACGTGGTCCATGATCTCGGCGCGACCTCCGTAGGCAGCTGCCGGCAAGCCTCCGCCGACGATCTTCCCGAGGGTCGTGAGGTCTGGAACGATCTGGTAGCGCGCTTGGGCTCCACCCCGCGCGACGCGAAAGCCGGTCATGACCTCGTCGAAGATCAAGACGGCGCCGGCCTGCTTCGTGAGCTCGCGAACGCCTTCGAGGTAGCCGGACCGAGGCGGCACGCAGCCGATGTTGCCGCATACGGGCTCGAGAATGACGGCGGCGATCTGTCCTTCGTTCGCCGCGAACAACGAGCGCATGCCGGGCAGATCATTGAACGCAACGGTGAGCGTGTCCTTGGCGGTGCCGCTCGTGACACCCGCGGAGCCCGGGATGCCGAGCGTAGCTGCGCCGGAGCCCGCAGCGACGAGGAAGCTGTCGCCGTGGCCGTGGTAGCCGCCGTCGATCTTCACGATCTTTTCGCGTCGTGTGAAGCCGCGCGCGAGGCGAACCGCCGACATCGTCGCTTCGGTGCCCGACGAGACGAGCCGTACCTTGTCCATCGACGGAACTGCAGTGCACAGCGCTTCGGCGAAGTGCACCTCTCGCTCGGTCGGGGCGCCGAAGCTGGTGCCGTCGCGTAGCGCGCCTTGCACTGCCTCGAGTACCTCGGGATGCGCGTGGCCGAGGAGCATCGGGCCCCACGAGCCCACGTAGTCGACGTATTCGTTGCCATCGACGTCGTAGACGTACGGCCCTTGCGCACGGGCAAAGAAGACCGGGTCGCCACCGACACCGCGGAACGCACGGACGGGAGAGTTCACACCGCCAGGGATCCGTTTCTTCGCTTCCTCGAACAAGGCCTTCGAACGCGCTCGCCGCATGCCGCCCCTCTACTTGCTGTTGCACTGAACGCTAGCACACGCTCTTGGTCCCCTCTATGATGCAGCGCCCGTGCGTATTTCGAGCCAGCGCCGGGCAGGTACCGGCTCGCTAAGAGGAGAATCGAATGAAGAGATTGATCGGACTCGGCGTACTCGCCGCGACGGCCATTGCGTACGGTGGCTGCACGTACACCGTCGTCACCCCGTCGGTGCAGGGCCGCGCGTACGTCGTGCGTAACGCAATGTCATCGTCGGATTTCTGGAACTGCGACGCCACGTCGGGTGAGCCGGTCTGCTACCAGACGAAGAAGAAGTACCTCCCTCCGGTGGCCAAGTGAGGAGCGCAAACATGAACAAGCTTGCCCATACACTCACGGCCCTCGTCCTCGGCGCGTCTCTCGCGAACACCACCGGCTGTGCAACCGTCACGTCGTCCATGCCCACCAGCACCGCCGTCACGGGCGAGGCCTGGTACACCGAAGCCGTCGGCTTCTTCGGGATGACCTGGGGTAGCAAGGTCTGGTTTTGCCCAGCCGCCACGGGCACCGGTCCGAGCACCTGCGTCGAGGCCAAGTTGGTGGAGCTCACCAAGGCGGAGCTCGAAGCGCAGAAGCCCAAGAAGTAGATCTTCGTTTCGTCGATCAGGCCCGGCTCGTCTCGACGCGCCGGGCCTGCTTATTTCGGATCGGGTGTGGTGACCTCGAGCACGACGTCGAGCGCGGTCCCGAGTGCACGATTCCCAAGACGAATGCCGCTGTGCACGCCCCGCACGACACCGTCGTGAACGGCCGCGATGAGCTGCACCGGGCCGGCCAGCGACGGGATCGCCTGCAGCAGCTGGAATGGACGCTGCGCGGACTCGAGCTGCACGCGCTCCACCGCGCGCGAGCCTTCGTCGATGGCCGCCTGCACCAGATCCTTGAGGCCACGCCAACGCTTGCTCATCGCGAGGGCTGCCGACAGAACGCGAGGATCTCGCGATAGACATCCGCGTGGTGCGCCAAGGCAACGTGCCCCACGCCGAGCACCAGGTGGACTTGGTCGATCGCGCGCGCACCATACGTGGCGCTGGCCACGGACACCATCGCGTCGCCGAACAAGGAGGTCCACAGGCGTTGCTCGGACACCGATCCCGCGATGAGGCAGTGGCGAATGCCATCGAGCAACGGCACTGGATGAGCGGCATCACGCAGCCCGAGGTCGCCATGGCCGAGGTCTTTGATGCCGTCGCTACGGAAGCGCGCGATGTCGGCGATGAGGCGCGTGTACGGATCGTTGATCGAGGCCAGCACCTTCGTCACCACCTTGCCGACGCGCTCGAGGGGCGCGCCGACGTGCGGTGTGCCCACGTAGATGGCGCGCCGCACCTTCGTGAGCCACGCGTGGCCGGCTTCGCTCGCGACGTGACACGCGCTGCGGATCACGAGGCCGCCCATGCTGTGGCCGACCAGCACGATCTCCTCGACGGGCTGCGGATACGCGACGAACAGCTGCTCGAGGAGCGAAGCCAGCGCCGATCCGTTGTCGGAGATCGCGCGCCCCGTGTTGTAGCGAACGTAGAGCGGCGTGAGCCCCACATCGCGCTCGAGCATCGTGCCGTAGTCACTGTCGTCGGGAAATGCCCACGAGCGCTCGGTGGCCATGAGCCCGTGCACCAGCACCACCAGGCTACGGCCCGCCGTCGGCAGCTGCGCCCGCAGCGACGACGGCTCGAGCACCAGCGGATGGCCCGAGGCGTACAACGCGGTCGGAGTAGCGAGCCCGTTGTCCGTCTGCGCGAGGTACTGACCGACGGCACCATTGAGGATGCTGAGCGCCAGATCGAGACGACGACCCACGAATCGGGCGCGCTAATTCTCGTCGTCGCCGTCCATGTTCGGGACGGTGTCCTCGCCCTCGATCACCTCAGCCACCGCGCCTTCGTCTGCCGCGGCATCGCCGGAGAGATCTTCTTCGCCGGCCAACACCTCGACCGGCGCGGCTTGCACCTCGCCTGCATTCTCCTCGCGCTCGGCCAGCGAGTCGACGGAGACCACCGTCTCTCCATCTTCGACGCGAATGAGGCGCACGCCCTGCGTATTGCGTCCGAGGGTGGGGATGCCCTTCATCGGCATGCGGATGACCTTGCCCTGCGAGGTGATGAGCATGAGGTCTTCCTCGTCGGTGACGAGGCGACACGAGACGACCTTGCCGTTGCGGTCGGTGGTCTTGATGGTGATGACGCCCATGCCGCCGCGACCCTTCGTGGGGTAATCGGCGACGGGCGTGCGCTTGCCGAAGCCGTGCTCGCACACGGTGAGCAACGTGGCCGGCGTGCCCTCGGGCACCGTCTCCACCGCGACCACTTGGTCCTTGTCGCGCACGGTGACGCCCTTCACGCCACGCGCCGAGCGACCCATCGGCCGGAGCTTGGTCTCGTTGAAGCGGATCGCGCGGCCCTCCTTGGTGGACAGCAGCACGTCGTGGTTGCCCTCGGTGAGGCGAACGCCGACGAGCGCGTCACCGTCCTCGATCGTGAGCGCGATGATACCCGTCGAACGGATGTTGCCGAATGCCGAGAGTGAAGTCCGCTTCACGAGGCCCTTGCGCGTCGAGAACAGGAGGTACTTGTCCTCTTCGAGCTTCTTGAGCGCGAGCATCGAGACGACCTTCTCGCTGTCCTTCAGCTCGAGGAAGTTCACGAGCGCCTTGCCGCGCGACTGGCGGTTGCCCTCGGGGAGCTCGTACACGCGCTTGCGGAAGACGCGGCCCTGCGTGGTGAAGATGAGCACCGTGTCGTGCGTGGACGCGACGAAGAGCTGCGCCACGAAGTCTTCGTCTTTGGAGGAAGCCCCGGTGACGCCACGACCCCCGCGCTTCTGCGCGCGATACTCGCTGACGGCCGAGCGCTTCACGTAGCCGCCGTGGGAAACGGTCACGACCATGTCCTCGTTGGCGATGAGCTCCTCGATCGGGATCTCGCCTTCGTCGTCGACGATCTGGGTGCGACGCGGATCCGCGAACTCTTCCCGCAGGGCGCGCAACTCGTCGGTGATGACGTTCATGAGCATGGTCTCCGACGCGAGTATCGCCTCGAGACGGTCGATGGTGGCACAGAGCTCGGCGTATTCCTGGTCGAGCTTGTCGCGCTCGAGGCCGGTGAGGCGCGACAGGCGCATCTCGAGGATGGCCTTCGCCTGGCGCTCGCTGAGAAGGTAGTCGCCCGACTCGGTGCGCTTGTCGATCTCGGCCTGCGGACGACCTGCGCGGCGGAGGAACTCCGCGAGCCCGGTGAACGGCTCGGCCATGAGGGTGGCCTTTGCTTGATCGGGATCCGGCGAAGCACGGATGATCTGGATCACGCGGTCGATGTTGTCGACGGCGATGACGAGGCCCTCGACGATCTCCTGGCGGGCCTTGGCCTCGTTGAGCTCGAAGACCGAGCGACGCGTGACCACGTCGCGGCGGTGATCGAGGAAGAGGACCAGCGCGTCCTTGAGCGTCAGCACCTTCGGGCGCTGATCGACGATGGCGAGCATCGTCACGCCGAACGACGACTGCAGCTGCGTCATCTTGTAGAGGTTGTTGAGCACGACGGCCGGAACGGCATCTTTCTTGAGGTCGAAGACGACGCGCATGCCCTTGCGGTTCGACTCGTCTCGGATGTCGCTGATGCCCTCGAGCCTCTTCTCTTTGACGAGCTCGGCGACCTTCTCGACCATGCGCGCCTTGACCACCATGTAGGGGATCTCGGTGATGACGATCGAGCAGCGGCCGTTCTTGTGCTCTTCGACCTCGGCGGTGCCGCGCATGACGACCGAGCCGCGACCGTTGTGGTACGCGCTGCGGATGCCCTGGCGACCGTAGATCGTGCCGGCGGTGGGGAAGTCGGGGCCGGGGATGATCTTGATCAGGTCTTCGACGGTGAGCGTGGGATCTTCGGCGAGGGCGATGACGCCGTCGATCACCTCACCGAGGTTGTGCGGCGGGATGTTGGTCGCCATGCCGACGGCGATGCCGGTGGTGCCGTTGACCAAGAGATTCGGAACGCGCGCCGGCAGGACGTTCGGCTCGAGCTCCTTGTCGTCGTAGTTCGGTGACCAGTCGACCGTACCTTTGTCGATGTCCTCGAGCAGCGACGCGGTGAGGCGCGCCATGCGCACCTCGGTGTACCGCATCGCGGCCGGCGGATCATTGTCGATGGAGCCCCAGTTGCCCTGGCCATCGGCCAGCGGGTAGCGCATCGAGAAGTCTTGCGCCATGCGCACGAGGGCGTCGTAGATGGACGCGTCACCGTGGGGGTGGAACTTACCCATGCAGTCACCGACGACGCGGGCCGACTTGAGGTACGGCCGGTTCCACGTGTTGTTGAGCTGCTGCTGGGTGTAGAGGATGCGGCGGTGAACTGGCTTCAGGCCGTCACGAACGTCGGGGAGAGCGCGCGCGATGATGACGCTCATCGCGTAGTCCATGAAGGAGGACTTCATCTCCTCCGCGATGTTCACGGGGATGCGTTCGAAACCTGCATTTGGCGACGGTCCGTCGGGCGGCAATTCACTGGAAGCCATGGGCGGTTTTCTACCATGGAAAGAGGCTCAGAAAGCGCCTTCCGAAGGGCCGAAGATCGACCTCGAAATGTGGCGCTTCAGCTACAGACTCCGGAGTAGCAGCTCATGCCGCCTGGGCAGGAATGGATGTACAAGTCAGCGTCGCCGATTGGCAATCGGCGTCGACGGCACACCCCGTGACGCAGGCGCCGCTGTCCGTGCCCTTCGTGACTCGACAGTAGGGCGGATTGAGGGGGCTCACCACGCGGTTGATGGATACGAGGCCTCTGCAATCGTCGTTCGTGCGGCACTGATCGCAATGATGGCCGGGATTGCAGATGGGGGCGGTCATCGGACAATCGGCGTCTGCGAGACAGGTGCATTGCGGCGAGATCTTCTCGAACGACAACGTGCAGGCATTGGCGCAGGCCTGTGCCGTCGCGGCCGATGTCCAACACGCCGACGAGGACCCGTATGCCGCAAGGTCTGCTGCGATGGTCGATGGCGACGTCTGCGACCGACACGCGAGGTAGCGATCACACGCGGGATCAGGGGAGAGGCCATGGTTCGAGGCAGAGCCGCAGCCCGTGAAGAAGAGCGCGAGAAGCAGAGGCAAGGTCCGTTTCATGGCCGTCCCGTAGCAGTCGCTGACGGTGCGTACTAGGAACCAGTTCTCACGCAGGTTCCGGGCGCCCAGCCGCCGACGATCCGCGCTTCTGCGAGCTCAAAAAGGGCGTACGATGATGCGCGCTGCAAGGAGGCTTCCATGCGTTTTATGGCGATGATGTTGGCGATGGTGACGTGCGCCGCGTGCGGCGGCGGCGACGACGATATAGGCACGGCCGATCTCGCGAGCCGCAAGGGCGACGCGGCCACGCCCGAGGACAGCGCCGACGGCGGCACGGCGGCGCAGCCCGGCGTCGGGCTCTTCCCGAGCACGTCGACGTTCTACCAGGACATCACCGGCGCGGCCGTCGATGGCGACTGGGACACCAAGATCCGTCCCGCCGTCACTGCGCTCGGCGGCTGGGGCCACGGCAAGATCGAGATCAACTTCGACTTCCACGTGCTGTCGGCCGATGCCGCGGTGGTTCCCACGCCGTTCACGCAGACGAGCTCGTTCTTCTTCCAGGGCGAGTGCGACACCGCTCCGATCCCGCTGCCGCTGGGTGGTGCCGTCGAGTCGCAGATGAGCTACGCGTGCAACACTGCGGCCGAGGACTGCCACTTGACCGTGGTGCAAGGCACGCGGCTCTACGAGGCGTGGAAGGTGAACGTGCTCGGCGGCACCGCGCTCGGCAAGCCCTTCAACAGCGGATGCCTCGCGGTGTGGGACCTCACGAAGGATTACTGGCAGCCCGTCGCTGGCGGCACCGTGTACGCGCGTGGCGACCACTGCGGCAGCGCCGACGCGGGCGGCTTTCCCATCTCGGCGATGCTGTTCAGCGCCGACGAGGTGACCGCCGGCGAGATCAAGCACGCCATCCGGTTCATCATGCCGAACGATCGCATTCGATCGGACGTGTACGTCCACCCGGCGACCCACGCAGCCGGCAGTGGCGCGGCGAACGTGTTGCCCTACGGAGCGCGGCTACGCCTGAAAGCAGGCACCGACATCTCGGCGCTGAAGCCGTGGGCACAGGTGGTGGCCAAGGCGATGAAGAAGTACGGCATGTTCCTCTCCGACGGCGGCAATCAAGCGCTGACGGCGCAGGCGGACCTCTTCACGACCAGCAAGTGGGGCACCAAGCTCACGCAGAACGATCTCGGCGCGCTCAAGTTCGACGACTTCGAGATGATCGAAGGCGGTGCCCGCATCGCGAGGAGCGGAGACTGCCCGCACGTCGTCGTCACGCAGTAGGCGAGCGCGACAGGCAAGGAACGCGCGCCGCGCTAGCCAAGGCGCGGTCTCGTGCTCGGACGACGACGGGGACGGCTCCGCCTTTCGCTGTGACCAGCCTCGCCACGCTGAGCACGTTGCCGTCGCTAGGTGCGCGCCTGCTCACAGCGAAGCCCCCGTCGTCTCAGGCGGTTGCTGGAAGGTCTTTTTGAGATTTTTTTCAGAAGGGAGACAGCCGGCCCCCCCCCGGACGAGGAGAACTTTCAGCTGGCGCAGCATCTGAATCCTCTAGGGTGCAGTCGCTGAATCCGCTCTGAAGAAAAGAAATCAACCTCTCCCGATTCCACAGATCGCGTGAGATCGCGGAGGCTCGGCTGTGGTCAGGCGTGCACCCAGCGACGGGAACGCGCTCAGTGTGGCGCGGCTGTCCACGACCGAAGGCGGAGCCGTCCCCGCGATCGTCCGTGCACGAATCACGTCGCGTCGAACCAGGTTTCGTTCCGGCGACATTACACCGAACGACGCTTCGGTCCGGCGACGTGCTTGTGCGCGTCGTCTTGACAAGCGCGAAACTAAAGATTAGCCTAATTCAAGATGCCGCGGCGATCTAGACAGCTCGAGCTGCCGACGCGAACCTGGGGCGGACGTCGCAAAGGCGCCGGCCGGCCTCGCATCCACGATCGCGGCGTCGCGCACGTACGGCGGGCACCCGTGTCTCCGCGGATTCCGCTACACGTGACCGTGCGGATGGCGCCGCACGTGTGGAATCTGCGGAGTGATCGCGGCTTCCGCATCGTCGAACGCGCGCTCTTTGCCATCAACCTGCGCAGCGACGCGAAGCTCGTTCACTACTCCGTGCAGGGCAACCACATCCACATGCTCGTCGAGGCGAACGATCGCCGCGCGCTCTCGTTGGCGATCCGGGGGCTCAACATCCGGATTGCGCTCGGCATGAACCGCCTCATGAAGCGCACGGGCCGGGTCATCGACCACCGCTATCACGCTCGTTCCCTACGCACGCCGACCGAGGTTCGCCGCGCTCTCCGCTACGTGGGCAACAACCACGCGAAGCACGGCACGCATCCGAGTAGCCTCATCGACCCGCGCTCGTCGGAAGCCGCGTCGTTCGATCGCCCCACGCCATCCACGTGGTTGCTACGCGTTGGATGGCGACGCGGGGCCCGCTGCGACAGCTCGGACTGATCCCGACGCGTCTTTCAGCTTCGCGGGACCGTCCCCGCTCGTTTCGCTCTCAGCCCGCGAACGCGACGATGATCCAGAAGCCAACCAGGACGAACGTCGCGTAGGAGACGGTGCGCAGCATGGTGATCCTCCACTACCCTGCATTGCCGTATCCGTGCCGAGGGCGACCGACCGACTCTGGTAGGGTAAGGCTGTGTAACCCGTGTGCGACATCCACCGCACAGGTGGGGAGAAAAGCTCCACCTGGGGTCTGCGCCGGCCCCACCCTGCTCTTCGCGGCCACAGCTCAAACAGGATCGTGTGGGAGCGAGCCACGGTGCGACCGGAGATACACGAAGGGCGTGACGTGCAGGAAGTTCGACACGCGCGACGTGTACACGTCGGCGTAGCGCTCGATCTGTCGCGCCAGGTGGCTCTTGTCGTTGCCCGCGCGCGTGAGCAGGCCCCAGATCGGGTTCGAGCGCTCCGACGCAGCCTTCGCGAGCGGCGCGATGGACTGATCGAGCGCGTGGAGCTCGTGCCGTAGCGCATCGGCGCGGGCCTCGAGCTCCGTCGCAGCGGCCGGGCTCTGCGGACCGTAGGCGGCCCGGGCCCGTTGCAGCGAGAGCCGAACGTGGTCGGCCTCCGCCTCGAGGGCTTCTTTTTCTTTCATGCGCTGCCCGAGGATCGTCTCAGCGGGACGTGAGGCCTCGATCACCGCGAGCTCGTTCTCGAGCTCGCGCAGAATGAGCGCGGTCCGCCATCGCAGCACGCGCTTAGACACGTGGACGTCGCCGAACAGGTGGTCTCCCACATACAGGATCTCGTCGCCGGAGAGGCCGAGCGCTTTCTCCATGCGGCTGGCCGAGCCACCGAAGTACGCGTGGCCCGGCTCGATGGGTCCGATCAGCGGTCGTAGCAGACCGTCGGGGGTGGCGACCTCGAAGAACGGTGCATTCTGCGTGAAGAAGTTCGGCTTTCCGGCACCGACGATGACGTAGTCGAACAGCTCGCGGAACGTCATGCCCCTCGGGAGAAACGGATCGAATGCGTGCGCCATCATCGCGTTCGTGTAGTCCCACTCGGAGTTGGTGATGAGCAGCAGTTTCTTGCCCGCGCGTTTTTGATCGAGCAGCGCGAGCGGAGCGTCGGGATCGAGGTCCACATAGCGTGTGGGATCGGCCACCACCTCGGCCTTGAGCTCACCCTCGATGTGCGTGCGGTCGAGCTTCTCCTTCACGAGGTCGTAGAGCTCGCGGTAGCCGAGAGGGCCCGGCAACCTGCCCGCGTCGAGCAGCTCCACCAGCTGCGCGTACACGGAGCCCTCCGACAGCGAGAACAGGGTGTTGAGGAAGATCCATCGGTGCTCGCTCAGATCCACAATCGTGCGCGCGTACGTCTGCCGCAGCTCCTCGTACGTGAGCAGCCTCCGCCCGTGCGCCGCGCGCTTGATGAAGCCGAAGCGGTTCGCCTTCACGAGGTTCCCCCGCTCGACGTCGAGGATGAGGCCGCGGTTGATGAAGCTCGGATCGAAGCTGAGATTCTCGACGGGCCAGCCCTCTGCCAAGAAGCGGGCACGCACGTGCTCGAACGCGCGGCGCTCCCACTGTTCCTCGTGGTAGTGCACGAGGGTGTAGTCCATGTCGTAGCCGATGGCGCGGATCGAGCGAAGGTTGAGCGTGCGGTTGCAGAACACGCCGCGGCCAAGTGGCACGGGGGCGGCCGAGGCAGAAGTCATGCGCACGGTTTTACGCGGGCCCGCGAGCGCGCGCTAGGGCGTGTCCCTCAATTCCGTTGACCTGGTCGTTGACGGCGACGGCGACGGCGACGGGGACGGCGACGGCGACGGCGACGGCGACGGGGACGGCGACGGCGACGGCGACGGCGACGGCGACGGCGACGGCGACGGCGACGGCGACGGCGACGGCGACGGCGACGGCGACGGCTCATGATTCATCACATCTTCGGACGGAGAGGAATCAGGCGACAGGCGTGTGCACGTGCCACGGCCTTTGACCCCGGTGGGACCTCCCTGTCGAGGTCCCGGGCTGTCGCACTGAGCGTTGACAGGTCGGTTTCGCCTTCCGCGATCACAAACGCGTCGGCCTCCACCACACGATCTTTCGGGGCTCGATCCCGCGGCCCGCCCACCCGCTGTCTACGCTTCGCGAACGCACTCGCATGCGCCCACGCAAGACTCGCTGCCGCCTGGCGACCTCCGGCCTTGGGCGACGAGGACTTTCACCTCGGGCTGCT
>JAYUBF010000262.1:0-3942 GCA_043741435.1 Myxococcales bacterium | reverse complement strand
CGATCGCGGCGTGATTTCGGACCGGGCTAGCCACTTGGTAGCCCGCGCGTGGCTGCCCACGAGCACGCGGATCAGCGATCGCACTGAGATCATCGAGCACGCGATGGTCGTTCCCGAGCCTGGATGGGGTGGCGTGCTGTCGCTCTTGTGGATTCCGAGCGTCGCGAACGATGAATCGGCGATCGCAGCGTAGAAAGATCGCGATCCCCATGTGGACGGGCATGTCTCGCGCCCCTTGCGCGCGGCTGTCGACGGTCCCGATTTCTCCCGCGCCCGAATCCTCGCGCCAATTCCGGAGACTTCGATCGGGCTAGTTTTCGATCAGGGTCTCGATTTCTGCCGCGAAGTCGCCAGTAGACTTGAACGAGCAGTCACACAGTTACGCCGTTCGCCGCGGTGGCGGTGAGAAGTCGACCCGATACATTGGCGTGTCGCCACCGACGTTCGCGGGTACCAGTTCCACCAGGATCACCGGTGACCAGGGACCCGCCCGGTGGCGCGCGGACGGTTCTTCGCCTTGCTCGCGTTATCTCGCGACAGGCAGGATGTCGCCCGCGTTTTGCGCCGGTGGCCGCGTGACTCCGCGGCGAGGCGTTGCGTGATTAGGTTGTGTGTTTCGACTGGCGGTAGCCCTTTCCGTCGAAGATGAAGTGCTCGGCGCGCTCGGTAAGGCGTTCGGCGATGACCTGGGCGTTGAGCGCGTCGGGGAAGACCTTTGGCCAGTCCTTGAAGAGGCGGTTGCTGGTGATGCAGGTCGAGCGCCGGTACTCGTAGCGCTCCGAGATGACCTGGAAGGCGAGATTGGCCTGCGTCGGATCCATCGCGAGGACGGCGAAGTCGTCGACCACCAGCAGGTCTGCGTGGCAGTAGCGCCGGAGAGTGCGCTCGAGCTGGCCGTGTAGCTCGGCGCCGGCGAGCTCGTTGAGCATGCGGGTCGCGCTGGTGAGCACGACGCGACGCGCGGCCTGGCATGCGCGATACGCGAGTGCTCTGGCGAGAAAGGTCTTTCCCGCGCCGGGGATGCCGATGAAGAGCGGATTGATCCCGCTGTCCAGAAAGGTGAGGTCGTGGAGCGCGAGGTAGCGCGCGCGCAGCTTCTTGCGGACGACATCGAAGTCGAAGTCGAAGCCGTCGATGGTGTTGAGCTCGGGAAAACGCGCGTCCTTGACGCGCCGGTTGACGGCGCCCTTCATGCGATGAGCGCGTTCGTCGTCGCAGAGTCGGTGGATCACGTCGAGCGAGGTGAGGTTGTCCTTGCCCGCCTTGTCGAGCAGCGACGGCAGCAGTTGCACCATGCCGTGGAGGCGCAGCCCGCGCAGCTTCTGGAGCAGCAGGTCGAGCGTGTCGTCATCGTCAGTGCGTTTCACGGGAGTCCTCGTCGGTGATGGGTGGGGCGCCCGGGTCGAGCGTCATCGGCGTAGGCACGAGCTGGTCGTAGAGCGAGAGGTCGGGTTCGCGGAGCGACAGCGCATCGAGGACGGGATCTCCGAGGCGCAGCGGCGGCGCCGATGGGGTGAGCCCCTTTTTGTGGCGCAGCACGTACTCGACGTACTCGGCACCGACGTGACCGGTGGCCATCACGTCGGCGATGGCGCCGCGCGTGGCACCTTCGCCGAAGAGCTCGACGAGAAAGACCAGGCGCACGGTCTCGCGATGGATCGAGCGTCCACCGGCCGCGAGGATCTTGAAGTAGGACGTACCGGTATCGTCGAGACCGACGAGGCCCGCCGGCAGTGAAGCCGCGGCCGCTCGCGGCTTCTGCTGCAGCAGCCCTTCGCGATGCGACGGGTGCTCGATGTCCTCGCCGGCACTCCACGACCGCCGATGCGCGGCGACCTGCTTGCGCCCGAGGAAAATGGCGACCGTTTCGTCGTCGGCGCGGACCAGGACGGTCTGGCTGGTGAGCCGCCACGGCACGCTGTAGCGGTTGCGGTCGAAGGTCACGCGAAAGGTCTTCGTCACCACGCTCGTGTCGACATCGTCGACGTCGAAGGCCACGTCGGAGATCGGCTTGAGGTGACGTTGCTCTTCGTGGCGAAACACGAGCGCTGGCACTTTGCCGGTCTCCTCGTGGACGCGGTTGTTGGCGATGTCGTCGCGCCACCGCACCGCCTGCGTGTTGAGGTCGAGCAGATCGGTGAAGCGACGACCAGGCCAGAAGCGACTGCGGACAAAGCCGATGGGGCGTTCGACGCGCCCCTTCTCGTTGCCCCGCCGGACATTGCACGCGACCGCGGCGAAGTCGCGCGCCCGTGCGTACTCGAGGAAGCGGCGATTGAAGACGGTGGCGTGCGGCGTGTGCGAGAGCACGACCGTCTTCATGTTGTCGAAGATGTCCGCGACCGCGGAGCCGCCGAAGAAGCGCAGGCCGCGCTCCATGCACCGCAAGAAGGTGCCCATCGCCTGGCTCACCGTGAATTCGAGGTACAGGTAACGCGAGTGGCACGCGGCCATCACAAACGCGCTCACCCGTCGAGGACATCCAGGCACCGCGAAACCGAAGTCCGCCCAGTCGACCTGAAACGCAGAGCCCGGCGCGAAGCTCAGCGTGAGAAACGCTTCCTTGCTCGCGCGCGGTCGCAGGCCACGCAGCCGGTCGCGCAGGATCGTGATGCCGCCGGTGTAGCCAAGCGGGCGGAGTCGTTCGAGGACCGCGGGCGCGGTCAGTTCCGGCGTGTCGTCGACGAGTTGCCGGATCGCCGCGTCGTACGTGTCGAGCAGGGACCCACGCAGCTCCCTCGATGCCGATGGCCGCGCAGGCGCGCGACCGAGCAGCTTGCGTACCTTCTTGCGCGTGATCAGGAGGCGACGCGAGATCGCACGGATCGACAAGCCCTCGATCAGCGACAGCCGAAGTGCTTCGGACAGCTGCGTCGCTTCCGGCTCTGGCGTCGACGTCGGTTGCTTCGTCATCGCGATTCTCCGTCGGGGGTAAGCCACGCCATGCGCTGTTGCCGGAGGTCAGCGAAGTCACCGATGCCGCGAATCCGCTGCTCGCGCCGGTGGGCTACGAGCTCTCGCACTTCGACCTCGTAGTAGATCGAGCGCTCGCCTCGACCCATTTCGTCGGTGAGGCCGAGGCAGAATCCGGCTGCCCGCGCGTCCACACACAAGACAACGCGGAGCCTCGCCCCGAGCCACAGCGACAAGCCCTCGAGAAACGTGATCGCTGCCCGCTCGTGCCGCACCCGCGAGGGCGCCGGCAGCAACGCGCGCAACAGCTCGTCGGGCCCGTGACTCACGAGCGCGCGCGTCCGGATCGTCGTCGGGATGAGGACCACCGTGTATTCCATCTGCGTTCACTTCACCGTCGGCGATGGACGCACTCACCGCGAGCGTCGTCGGGCCGACCGGCGCCGAGCATTCAGCACGTGGCGCAACTTCCTGCCTACGTGCATCAGGTATCGCCACGAGTTCAGCATCCTTGGCCGCACGCACGCGTCGTTGTTCGCGACGGTCTCGCTTGCCCTCGTCGCCGAGACTCCGCTCGTGTCGCGCGCTGGCCAGCCGATGACTCGCGGCGCACCCACGCTTTCGGCACTTGTCGCCGCAGTATTCCTGCCCCCGATAGTCCGGTCGGCAGATCGCGAACGCCTCGACGCACCAACAGCACGTCAACACGTAAACCGGAATGTTCGTGTCCAAGGCTCTGGCTGCGACCGCCAGAAATTTGGAGGTAGCCCCAGACCGTGGGACGAATGAATCGTCGAACGCCCGGCTCTGGGTCTACGACCGAAGGCTCGAGCTGATGACTCGGGCCTTCACTCTTTTCGGTGCGTGCCCATCATCCAGGCGCATCTCGGCGCGGGCCACTTCTCCAGCTGGGTGGTCCCTGGTCACCGGTGGAGTTGGTGGAAGTGGTCCACCCCAAGACCGGTGGTGACAGGCTCGAGAGCTGGCCGACATCAGCCTGGAACTGGGCGAGCACGGCGGCATTGGTCG
>JAYUBF010000261.1:0-12512 GCA_043741435.1 Myxococcales bacterium | reverse complement strand
TCTTGCTGACGGCGATGGCCTTCAGCAGAAACCCACCATGCGCGTAGGCCTCGGCCGCTTGGTTGAGCACATCGATGGCGCGCGCGGTGTCACCCGCTCGGCGGAATGCATCCCCCGCCCGTTGGCGCCAATCCGGGTCGACCTCGCGCTCGGCGATCTGCAGATACAGCTCCGCGGCGCGCGGATAGTTTCGCTTCTCGAGCGCCCGCATCGCCTGGTCTTTTACTTTGTGTAGCTCTTCGAGCTTCGTCATGGACGTGGGAACTGTAGCTCAGCAGCCGGAATCGACCGCTGCTTGCTGGACGGGGGCGTAGCTTCTTCTCATAGGGACTTGGCCAACCGGACCAGCAGCGCGCGGACCTCGGGTGCATCCGTTCGATTCAAGTCTAGCAGTCCTATCTGGCGCAGCTCTTCGAGCCGCTCCGGCGCAAGCCTCCAGTACGTCATCGCATCCTCGACCTCGGCGATGGATCGTCCGCGGGCGAAGAGCTCGAGCTTGGTCCAATCGCTGACGCCCGACTGGCCATCGACGGGCAGGGCTACAGCTGGCGCGTCCGAATTGTTCATGTCGTCGGGCGTGATGCTCTTCACTGCAGCGAGCAAGTGCTTACGTCGGTCGCGGCCAGCCGCCTCGAGGTTGCGATCATTGGCAACCTCGCGCGCGAAGTCGCTCGACCCCGCGCGCTCGCGCTTCGGAGGACGGAGTTGGTTCTCAGGCCACGCAACCGGGTCGTTGACTGTGACGAGGTCGGGGCGCTTCGAGTAGACCGAGTATGCTGCCCGACCCGAGCCGTGCGACTCGACTTGAACCGGGCGGGCACCGACACGCTCGAGGTTCTGCTTGCCGAGCTCGTGCCCCTCGGTGCGGGCAGCTTCACTGAAGCCGGCTCGCGCTCCCTGCTGCGGATGCAAGCGACGCGAACCGAGATAGAGCGCGCCATCGTCGCTGAGAGCGCTCCCGAGAAGCGGGAGATCGATATCGTTCTGCAGGCCATGGGTAAGGGTCATCTGTTCATGGATCAGGCTGATCTGTCCATCGAGCTTGAGAGGGCGACCGTCCTTGAGGGTCACCGACCCTGACTTTAGCTCGGCCGCGTCTGCCTGAATGAAATGTACGAGGTGCTTGCGCTCAGCGAGGAAGTCTCTCTCGGAGCTGTGGAGCTCGTTGCGAGCGCCAGAGTCGCTCTCGCTGGTCCGACCGAGGTTGGTCACGATGAAGAGCACCTCTCCGGACTCGACCTCCTTTTGGAAGCGACATGCGAGCCGGACCGCAGACAGTCCTCGTTGGCCACCGAAGTCGACGAACACCACTGGGCGCTTCGGCTCGGCAAGGAGACGTTCGACCTGGTTGGCGAGCTGAATCTCGATTCCTCGAAGCTCGGCTTGATCGGTGCGCGGCTTGAGCGAAAGGTAGCGACCGTCAGCGACGAGGCCATACCCGTAATCGCCCTGCCCGACCTGCCAGTCCTCGTTTCGTTTCCGCGTCGTGGCCTTGTTCGCTTCGGAGGCCGCCCTGCGCGCTTCGAGGTCGCGCGCGACCTTCACGGGAATGCCATCGATGTCGACGGGCTTCGGGGCCACCACGCCGTGACGCTCGAGCCACGCGCGCCCGCGGTCGATCAGATTGCGGGGCAGATTGCGGGGCAGATTGCGGGGCGACGCCGTGCTCGTTGGTTGGCCTTCCTCGGCGGCGTGAGAGGTCGCCTCGGCCTCGTGCGGCGCGATGTGTGTCGTCGGTTCGGCAACGGGCTG
Organism: Myxococcales bacterium; assembly: GCA_043741435.1. Lineage (GTDB taxonomy): Bacteria > Myxococcota_A > Polyangia > Palsa-1104 > Palsa-1104 > JBDTCO01. Next base: position 10,760 of record JAYUBF010000261.1, on the reverse strand, counting down.
CCCAGCTTCCTGCGCTGCACCCTCGACATGCGCGGCAACCGCCGCCGCGGGCTCGGTCGCACGCGGCGCTTCGGCGCGCATCGAAGTCGCCACTTCTGGCGCGACGGCATGCTCCGGCGCGGCGTGCGCTGCCACCTCGGCTCGTGGCTCGCCAGCCTGAATCGACCGCGGCTTGCTGGACGGGGGCGGAGCTTCTTCGTGTATGGACTTGGCCAGGGGTGTCGTCGGTTCGGCAACGGGCTGCCCAGCTTCCTGCGCGGCGGCCGTATGGAAAGCATTAGTGCCGCCGGTCGCAGCCTCGACGCGGATGGGCGCGTAGCGCGACGGAAGCTTGTAGGGACGCTCCCAGAACACCACCGCGCCCGTCGGGCTGAACCAGAAGTTCGCGAGGGACGTGTTCACGCTGATGCCGATGCTCGCCTCGTGACGCGTGACGGACGTTCGGTCCAACCAGCGATCGGCGGCTTTCCGCGCTTCTACTCTGTACGCGGCGGGCACGTCGCTCAACCGCACGACGCGAGCTTGACCGAGATCGGGCAACACCTCCACGGCGACCCCGTCACGAACCTCGGCCCTCGGGAAGGGCGAGGGGTGCCACCCGGGGTTGTTGACTAGGTTCGCCCACGCACCGAGGGCCGGATCTGGCGTGCCAAGCGCGTCGTGCTGACGTGTGCCGCTCGGCGCCGCGTCGCCTGTCAACGCCGTCGACGAGCCGCCGGGCGCCACCAAATCGATGACGATGTCGAAGTCGACGGGCACGAGCCGGGCAGTGTCTCCCTCTCCGACGGTGGTCTCGCCAAGGGCCTTTAGGACCTGGCCGAGGGGGATCCGCCGCGGCTCGCCTTCGATTCCGACGACGCGAACCTGATAACCAGTGCCTGCGAGCTCCCTCGTCATCTCCCACACCGTCGGGAGCTCAGACGGCGGCAGCCCGTTGGCGTACGCGACCACGTCTTCGCTGGAGATCCACCCCGGCACGCCGCGACCGTCTGGCGGCAGCCGCTGGAACAGCCGAAAGCGACGCACGTTCGCCGGAAGGGAAGGCTCCCGGATGACTTCGAAGCGGTGGTGCAATTTGGCGATGGCGCCCAACGCAGGGCTGGCGGCTCCCCCAGCGACCTCAAGTATGTCCTTCACCCGCGCAGGACCCGCAGAGTCGAGCGCGGCGTACGCGTGGTCGTTGCGCGCGAACAAGGCCCGGCGATCACCGCCGAGGTAGCCAAGGGCGCGCCAATCGCCCTCTTTTGACTCGTTGCCGAAGATGTTTTCCCAGTAGAACCGTCCGTCCTCGGCGGAGAGCGCCTTCGTCGCCGCGAGCCCGTCCTCGGCGCTGGTGATCCACGCGGCCGTCTCGATCTCCATCTTCTGCAGCGCCCAAGTGGATGCGTTGAAGTTGTCACGCGTTGTGCGCGGGGCGGCCCCGAGTCCCTCGATGGGCACGATCTCGAGGTCGGTTCGCTCGAGGATTGGCGAAAGTCGCGCGCGGAGCTCGTCGGCGCGAGCAGCGGGCGTGAAGACTCGGCGGAGGCTCTTGCGAAGGTCGATGCTCGATCCACCGCCTGCGCGGTCTGGCGCCGTGAAGCCACCGACCCAGCCGCTCTCCCGCTTGAGCTCGAAGATGATGGGATACGTCACCACGTTCTCCGGTCCGCCTCGACGCGCTGGATCCTTGTCGGGCAAGCTCGCTCGGCGCAGCTGCTCGACGACATAGCGATCGCGTTGACGCTCCGTTCGATGCCAGCGCTGCCCAACATCGTCATATGTCGACAGTTTGGCCGACCCAACCGCCGGGCGGAAGTGCAGCACGCGGTTCATGACATCCACGCCGTGGTTGAGCTCGCCGTCGGAGAGCACCTGCGGAGTGAACGAGGGCAGCTCCTGATTTCCCTTCGAATACGCCCACGACGTGCCGAGCCCGTTCTCTCCCAGCCCCAAGGAGATCTCGTCGGTGATGCCGCCTACAGCGCCAGAGCTTTGTCCGCTCTGCGGAGACGAGCCCTCTGCGACCTGCTGGTCGACCGCGAGCAAGCGGCCGCGGCTTCGGGCCAGTCCGTCGAGAATCGCCGAGGTCGTGCCGTGGAACGCGTCAGCCTTGAGCTCGCCCCGGCCGTGTAGCTCGCCGACCCGCGCAGCGCCCCACACACCCTCGAGAGTCGACGGACCGGTATCGAGCACCGATTGCGCGAGGTGCTGATACCTCGCCTCCGTGCCACCGCCGAACTGGAGCCGCGTGCCGGCGCGCTTCACGCCCGTGGCGGTGCGCGAAAAAAGGTACTCGAGGCTTGCGTGCCCGCCGGCTTCCGCGGTGTAGGCGATTGCGTCTGACTGGTAGTAGACCGTGAGGAGCTCGAGGTAGTCCTTCAACGGGAGCTTCGCCTGCGCCGCGCCCTCGCGAATCTTTGCGACGGACACCTCCATCTCGAGCTTGCCCTGCAGGTAGCCACCGATCGGATCTCCACCGATGAGCGCACGGGCGATCGCGAGTTCCCGCTTGTCGAACCCGAGCTGTGCACCGTGGCGCTCGAGCACCTTCAGCGTCTCGGCGTGCTGCATGTTCACGTCGCCGCCCTCGAGCGCAGCGGGCTTACCGGCGTCGTGGACTGATAGCACCCGCCGCATGAAAGCCTGATCCACGCCTCCGGGAAGCTTCGACTCGCCGAAGTAGCGCTGGTACTGACGCAGCACCATCTCGGTGTGCTGCTCGAGCGTGTAGCCCTCGGCCACGCCCGCGCTCTTCGGCAACGCGCTCGCGAGCTCGGGGATCGCGCGGACCGCATCGAGGGTGCTGCGGACCGGATCTTCGCTTGCCTGTGGCCGCAGCGCGGTGTCCCTCGCATCATGCGGTGGGACCGACTGCGCCTGCATCTCGGGCGACCCAACGCGTGCCGCGGTCTCGCTCCGCGCTTGACTGTCGCGATGCAACGCAGCCGACGAATCGCCATGCTCGTTACCGCCACCGATCGCGCTCGCGGCGGGTGCCTGGCGCCCGCCTTGCTCTTCGAACGCCTGCCAACGTGCCAGGCCTTGATGTGCATCCGACGTGGCGCTCACCGGAGGAAACTGATCGGGCTGCGACCGCGCTTTTTTGAGGTCCTGCTGCAGGCGCTCCAGATCGACTTCGCTGCGCTTGATGGGCTGGCCACGCCTGTCGCTGGATATCAGCAGATCGCCCTCTCCCACGTAGCTGATGATGCGGCCGCGAGCGATCAATTTGCCGTCTTTGCCGTAAAACGGGATGTCGATGCTCCAATCGAAGCTCACGAGCTCGGGCCACGGCCGCGCACGAGCGATCTCCGCGCGGGACATCTCGCGCAGCCTCAACACGCGATAGCCAAGGGAATTGAGCTCGATCGCGGTCGCAGCCGTCTCCTCTGTCCAGTCTGCCGGATGGTGGTGAATCTCCGCCCGGCGCAGGCGTTCTTCGAGTTGCCACGGCAACCTCGATTTCTCGCCACTGAAGCCACCGAGCAACCCCGTCTCCGACGGATTGCCCAGCACGGCAGAGAGCTGGTCGTAACTCTTGCTGCCCGCCTTGAGGTTGGGGTCTTTGAACCGCGCGATGATACTCGACATCGTGGACGGCGCTCGCCCGTTCTCGCCGTCCATGATGAGGTTCAAGCGGTTCATCACGAGGTCGACGGGCCCCCGTGAACCCGCGGACGCATTTTTGCTCAGCACAAAGCCGGACGGCACCAACTCCTCGTACGCTCGGAGCTTCTGCGCCACGAACGTCTTGAGCCGCTCGCGCTGCGCCACGAACCCGAGCAACTGCGCTTGGTCGCCGATCGCCATCTCGTGCAGCGGCGCCAGCACCTCGCCCAACAGGTTGTGGGCAACGTTTTCGATGCTGGTCGGCGGCAAATATCGAAAGCCGCGAGCACCGTGATCGTGCTCGTGCACCACCGTCGAAACGACAGCTTTGACGTTCGACGAAGGCATGATCCGCGAGCTGCCACCGAAACGCAGGTCGGCGGCATCGCCATTCGTCTTGTCGGCGTGGAAACCACCGACTGGGCGGTACGGATCTTGTGGCTGCGAAAACACGCCTTCGGTCTTGGACAAAATACGGCTGTAGAGGAGCTGGAGGTCACTCGCGGGGAAGCCATCGAGCCCGGGCGCGCGGCCCGCGAACGCAGCATCGAGGGCCTTCTCGAAGTCGGCGGCGCTGCTCGGATCGTACCGTCGGTACTCAGCGCGCGCCTTTGCTTTCGCCCATTTCACTCGCTGGTTGTAGAGGACCTGGTAGCGCGCAGCAGCCCCCCGGACATTGGTCGGATTCCTGGCCTTTAGCTTTTGGAGGGCGCCCCACACGGCGCGCGACTTCGTGTGTTGCACGAGGAAGTTGCGACCCTCGGCGGTGGTCAGCATCTCCAGGCGAACCTCGCCCCAGTCGGAGGCCGGAATCGCCGGCCGCAACCACGCCTTCACCGCGGCCGCGTGCTCGGGGAATTGCTTCGCGAAGGCCGCCCACTCGGCTTCCCAGCCAGGGCCTTGTCTCCGAATCTTGAGGTGCCACGGCGGACCCGAGGACCGGATAGACGGATCGAAGAAGCTCGGTCCCTCGACCAAGAACGTGGCCGCGTCGCGCGGCAGCGCGAGCGCGACGTTCTTGTCGAGCCCGTTGCGCACGAGCGCGACGAGGCGCTCCATTTCTCCTTCAACGAACGTGCGGCCTTTGGCGGTGGAGCTCAGATCGTGCGCCGCGGCTATGTCCCACTTCTCGAGATCGGGAGGCCTCTTGCTCGTTGCTGGTTGGGTATCTCGGCGCGAGCCAGCTTGCTCGGACGCCTGCGAACGAGCGCGGCCCTCGCTCGCTTCGCTGGCGACGCTCGGACTCGCCTCCGGGCGAGCGGCGGCATGGGGGTCGTGACCCACCGCGCTCGTTCTCATGCGCCCGTCTAGATGCGCCGCCGGCGCCGCCACAGCGGCCTTCGCTACCGGATCGATTCCCATTGCGGTCTGAAACGCCTCGCGTAGCCCCGATTCGCGAGCGAAGGCTTGCACGGCGCGCGTCGGCTCTTCCCCGCGTGCGAGCGCCTGCAGCCCTTTCTTTTGCGACTCGACGATCCGCTTCGCCAGCTCCGGCTTGCCAGCCACGACGGGATCGGCGCTCCAGTCGTGCATGAGCATGCGCACGTTGTAGTTCTCTCTATGAACCTCGCGCTGCGCGTCCCGCGCGGCTCCCGGCTCCGCCCGACCGTAGTCCTCCTTGTCGATACCCAGTCCACGGAGGCGCGCTTCTGCAGTGCTGAGCTCCGGATCGAGCTTGGCCTTCAGCTGCACGTTTGCGAGCGCATCGTTGAGGACCGATGCGCGGTTGAAGTGCAGCTTCGCCAGAACGTCGTTCTGCGCGTGGAACTGCGTCGATTCGGCACCCGCGATGGCGTGCGCAGAGTAGGGATTGCTCGTGTCCTTCTTCGCTGCGGCAACGTCGTCGACGGCGGAGCTGATGTGCTGCTCGTACCAAGCGCGCATCTCCCGGCTCGACATGCCGGTCTTGCCCGTCAGTTGCTGCATCTGAATGGCATCCGTGAACGCCGCTCGGAATTTCGGATTGAGGTCCTCGAGCTCTTTCTGCGCGCGAATCTCTTTGCTGATGTAGTCGGCTTTGTTCGGAACGCCTTCGAGGAAATCACCCGACCTGGCCGCGACGAGCATCGTCTTGAGCTCGCCGCCCCGGATGCGCTTGCTCGGATTGAACAAGGCCTCGTTGAGCCGGAGCAGTGCCGCCGGGTCCATGCGATCCTGCGCTACACCCATCGTGCTGCCGCCGAGGCTGCGTCGGCTCGCAGCGGCGCCCATCGACGCGAGCTCGAACTCGGCTACCATGTTTTGCTGGCGCCAAGCTTCGATGTACGCGATCCGCGCGAGGGGGTCCCCGGTGAGCACTTCGTCGGGAATCTTCGCCGGAACATGCTGGTGGACGGAGACGCTGCTGCCCCCCAGCGCGTCCACTGCCGCGAACCCTTTGTCACCCGTGGCGCTCGCGCGCCCTTCGCTGATGTAGTGGATCTCCGGGCCCGACGCCCCGGTTTGACTGGACTGGTACTCGGGGCTGTGCAGCGCGCCGCCGAGCGATGCGTGTTCGCGAACTTTGATACCGGGCAGCCTTCGGTTATCGAAGAAATTTTCCTCGCCCGGGTGGTTCGCGACGATGAAGTCGAGCTTGTCCTGCCATGACAACGAGTCCCACGCCACCCCCGCTAGCGCCTTCGCTGTCTCGACCTTCGGCGGGAGCAACCGCTCGATCGCGGGTGTGAGCTTGCGCGCGCCCTTCCAGTAGATAGGTGCGAGCGTCCCATCCTCCGTGGTGAGCGAATCGACGACGGTCTTGCTCCAAGGCACCTCGAGCTCAAGAGCCGTCCTGTGCGTGGGTGCGCGCATCTCGTACTGCGCTTTGCCGAGCGCACGCTCGTGCGCGTCAAAGAGCGCCGGGGCGATGGCCGCTCGATCGACCTGTCGCACTTTCCCGATGAGGCTATCGAGCGACGAAAGCCGTCGCAGCCGCTCACCGAGCGGCATTCCTTCAACGGTCGCCTCCGCAAGCCCCTGGCGGACGTCTTCGTTGATATGACGGAGGCGGTCGGTCCCGAGTCCAGCGCGCGCAGCAATCTCCGAGGCATTGCGTTCGTGGCGGTCCGCCGTTTCGAGATCGAACTTATCTTTCGACCACTCGTAGCGGCTTCGATAGTGACGTGCGTCGTCACGCTGGGCAGCGATCGCTTCGATCTCGGCTTTCTTGCCGCGCAGCTCGAGCTGAGCCTGCAGAATCCGCTGCCGCACATCGGCCGAAGGTTCCGGCTTTGCTGTTGCAGTCGTCGCCTGCTGCGGTGCGGCCACACTCTCGACCGGCGTCGGTTCGATCACGTCTTGCTCGACGGGCGCCCGCGGGCTCGCCTCGACCTGGCGCGCGAGGAACTGCTCATCGTCGGCCGTGAGCTTCGGCGCTGGCGCTTCCTTCGCGGGCTCCGGTGCGTCGCGCTTGGCCCGCGAAAGCGTGTTCGCGACCAGGACATCGGAGAGCTCGTTCGGCCCGAGCTCGCCCGTGAGCGTCTTGCGCGCGACCTCCCGCGCGAGCTTCAGGTGGAAGCCGTTGCTGAGCTCGATCCCCTTCGCCTGCATGTAGGAAAAGGCGAGCTCCGCCTGTGGGCCGCTCGCCTCGTCGAGCCCCACCACGTGCACGAGCTCGTCGAACCGGGCGTTCTGGCCGCGGAGCTGCGTGAATGCGATCTCGGGGCTCTTGGTGAGCGCAACCTTGGCGGCAAACGGTTCGATCACGAGACGCGTCGGCAGCAGAGGCACCTCACCAGGCTCGGGCAGGGGCCGCCCCGATGCCGAGAGCGTCGGCTCGACGAGGTTTGCTCCGCTTGTCTCTTGCGGAGCGGCCGCGGCACTCATCTCGTCCGCGCGTTGGCGTTCGCGCGCCATTTCCGCGCGGTTGCCGCCGCTCAGGTCCTCACCACCCGTGCGACGAACGTCCGCCGCCTTGTTCTTCAAGATGAAGAGCTCGCGGTATCCGAGCAGCGTTCCGTCCGGCGCGAAGCGCGCTTCGCCGAAGGCTCGCGGGTTGATGTCGTGCGTGTCGAGCAGCTGGCGGAACGCCTTGACCTCGATTTCGGTCCAGGGCTTCGCATTCATCACGTCGCCGAGCTGCTTGCCGACCTTTTCGTAGACGCCGAGCTGCCGTCCCGGCGTTCCATCGATAGCATCACGGCCGGCCGCGAGGTCGGCGTTGAATGCGTCGATGATGGCCTTCGCGCCCTGCAACTTCTCGACGGTCACCGCGCAATCGAAGCTGGCCTTGCGGAGTTTTTCCCGGACTTCCTTGGTGACGCTCTTTTGGTTGGCCGTCTCCACCGCGCTGAGCCCCTCCGGGTGGCCGATCGGTGAACCGAGGAATTCGCTCACCCGCGCCAGCGCAGGCGCCGGGTCCATCGCCACGGGAGCGACGGCTTCCGCCGGCGTCTCTGCGCCACGCTCGACCGTATCTTCGTGCATCGACGCGGCGGTGCGCGCATCGGCTTGCGCTTCACGCGAGCTCTCCACCATGCGCGACGCTTCGACGAGGTTGCCGTCCTTGTCGAAGCGAAGCACAGCTCGCAGCTTCGCGCGACCGAGCAGCGTGACGCCGTCGAGCTGCTTGCCGAAGTCCTTCAACGGCGCGGTGGGCAGCTTGCGTGCTTGCACGATGGGCGCCCATTCGGTGAAACTTTTATTCGCCTTCTGCAGCTGGCGCACTTGCTGGATCGCGGCCCAGTCGCCGACGATTTCGTCGATGATCGCGTTGACCTTTTTTTCCGCGGCTGGGTTCAGCTTGATCACTTCGTCGGTAGACATGCCGAGCTCGCGCACGATGTTGCCGTGGCGGCCGTCGACGCCTGCCACCTTGCCGCGCTCTGCGACGACGCCCTTGTACTTCTGCGCGTACAGCTGGCTGAGCACCTTGGTACCCGTCGTCACATCCTGAGCCGCTTCTTTCGCCCAGGGCTCTTGGCTCAACGTCGCGGGCTTGAGGAAGCCGTCGCCCTCGACATCGATGCGCTCGACACCTTGAACTGGACGGTGCTTCGCCGCTTCAGCTTGTGCTGCGGCCATGCTCTGCTGGACGGATCGGGCGCGCTCGTCCGCGGACTTCATGCGGATGGAGCCGTCTTCGCCGCGCAATCCTCCGCTGAGATCTTCTTGCTGCGTAGCCCTCGCGCCGCTTTGGCCCTCGTGCGCTGATTCGCCCGTGATTCGCAGGCGCTCGGCGACGGGCTTGCGCAACCACACGTGCGCCCAATCGCGCAGCGAGGGGCCATCGACGACATGGGTGAGCCCGGCCTCGAGAGCAACCTTGGGTGAGGTGCCCGCGAAGAGCTCGACCTTCGCAGACATACTTTCCCAAAGCATCTCCTCGAGCGGGCGGCCGTGCGTGCCGGTCTTGCGGTACGCGTACAGCTCGCGAACATACGAGCTTACGAGCTCGTCGGCTTTGATCGCGATCTTCGCAGCAGGCGGCAGCTCTGCGGTGCGCTTGGCCATTCGCTCGCCGATGCGCGCTTGCGCGGCGAACGCCTCTTTCGCGGCGGGGCTCTCGCCACGCTGCGCGAGGTGGATGGTCTCGTGCGCCTTCAGTGCCTCGAGGCGCTCCAGCGCCGTGACGACTTCTCCCGTCTCGAGCGCCTGCAGCCGCGGATCTTCGCCACGCGCGACCGCCGCTTTTTGTCCATCAGCCTGGTTCATCAGCTCGTGCGCACCTGCCTTGAGTCGAATTTGTCCGTCGCTGGCGGACGCCATGCCCGGGGCGTCTACGTCGTGCACGACCGGGATGTGCTCTTCGACCGACTGTGCAGCCTCAACACTCTTCTGCGACTTGGCGGAACTGATCTCGACCGCTTCACTGTAGGACTTCTTCGCGCGCTCGGACTGACGCGGCGCTGGCACTTCTGCCACGGTGGGCCCTGGCGGAGTCGCCGCCGACGTGTCCGCGCGCGTCACCTCCGTGTCGACCTTCGGCGGCGGCGGCAACGCGGGCACCCGGGGCATCTCGGGCGCATCTGGAACCACACGCGCTTCGACATCGATGACGTTCGGGTCGTGGATGACGTTCGGATCACGCTTGGCGAACTGCTGGCGCGCTCGCTGGCCGGCTTTGTGGCCTGCGCCGCCGAGGAACTCGATCGCGGCGCCACCGGGGATGTGGAGGGCCTTGATCGTCGCGAGGGTCATGTAGGCGGCCATGCCGCCGTTCATGACCAGACTCTCCCAGTGGAACGGATCGATACCGGCTGCCATATCGCCGACGACCGACGCGCCCACGCCACCGATGGCAATGTTGGCGAAAGCACTCGTCGACAGCGACGCGACGGAAAGGGACCCCTTCGTCACGATCTGGGCGATGCCACCCACGGCGCCACCGATCGCGCCCGCGACGACCGCCGCGATGAGCGCTTGCTTGAGGCCCGTGTCCCACTTCGCGCCGTCGAGCGCGTTGTTGGCGACGGTTTGTAAGGTGGTGACGAGGATGGCGGCCGCGGTGCCGCCAATGATGGTGGCCAACAGACCGCCACCGAGGAGCGCGATGAAGAAGCCACCCGTGACCACCGCGAGCACGAGGCCACCGGGAATGATCGCTACCTTGATCGCCTCATGCCAGCGGGGCTTGACGGCTTTGGCGGCATCGTCTGCCGCGTCCTTCATCAGCTCTTGCTGCTTCACGAACATGCGCTGGCGAAGATCTTCTTCGTACGCCTTTGGGAAGTCGGCGATGCGCTTTTGAATGCCCTGCGCAAGCTGTACCAACTGACCGAACGAGCCCATGCCGGCCATCGCAGAGAGTCCCGACGCGCCGATTTCCTCGAACGGCTTGTCGGCGATCACCCGGACCAAGTTCGTGTAAAAGCCCTTGATGTTGTCTTCGAGCGAGCCTTGGCCCTTGCCCGACGATTTCGCCTTGCCGGTTTCTTTGGGCTTCGCTGCCACGGCCACTGGGGTGGAACCCAGCTGCGCCCTCATCTGCGTAATCGCAGCCCCGACGCGATCGAGCCTGGTCGACATGTCGGCGTCGACGCCCGTCGCGGCCTTGTTGATCTCGGCCTCGAGCCCGGCGAGCGCCGCGTGCGACTCCGGCGACGTAAGGTCACCATCGGTGCCGACATGCGCGAGGATCGCTTCGATCTTCCCTCGCGCTGCTTCGAGGCTCTGCACCAGCGTGCCGGCGACCTCGACCAGGTTGGCGCGGAGGCTCTCCTTCTTCTCTCGCCCCCCGCGCTGGATCG
>JAYUBF010000260.1:0-12523 GCA_043741435.1 Myxococcales bacterium | reverse complement strand
GACCACGGTTTGCTCCATTCTCAGCTCACGTGCTACCGCTGATTACCGCGGAGTCTGCCGCGCGTCGATCCCGATCCTGGGGCAGAGCACCACCGTCGCGTTGACGTCTATGGTTATCCGGCAGGTCCATGCGGAGCTGATGGGCGCCATCTACCCGTTCGCTGGAGGCTGGCGAACGGTCGCCTTGCACAAGGGCGATGGGCCAACGAAATGGCCTTTGCCTCCTGGTGGAATCGAGCCACTCATGGGCGTGTTCGAGCGCGACGTCTTGTCGCGCTCGCCGTTCGTCTCTGACGACGACAGCAAGGTGTTTTCATACGTGAGCGAGGCCATGGGCGAGTTTCTGGCGATTCATCCTTTCCGAGAAGGCAACGGACGGACGGCCTTCATCCTCGGGAACTTGCTGCTCATGCAGAACGACCTCCTGCCGCTTGACGTCTACGACCGGAGAAACGACGAGGCCCACTACTACACCGCATGCGAAGAGGTCCGCGTTCACAAGAACTACGGCCCGCTCGCCGGCCTCGTTGCCGAGTGGGAACAGGCCGCTCAGTCCCGATGGGAGGCCGCCCATGGCCAGTAAGCGAGTAAACGTGAAGGCCATCCTCGCCGACGCCGATCTTCGCCGGAAGCTGATGGTGTCGACGATTCAAGCGACGCAGGCGCGCGAAGGGATCGACACGAGTCCGGAACAGGCAGGCCGCGCCTACTACGTGGTCACCGAGGCTGAGCGCGCAACCTTCTTCGAACTGGAGAGGTTCAAGGGCGGGAAGCGGGGAGAGCAAGACAGGCGACACGCGATGTTCGTGAAGTCGCTCCGCTCCGAGGCCGACGGAGTCCGCCACGACATCGCGCGCAGAGATTTCGGTGCGATCGATGGCCATCCACTTGCCTACCAACGGGTGAGCACTCTCGCGCCGCTCTTCAGGGAACACGTTGCTCTTGAGCCCGCTTTCGCAAAAGCGACGAAGGGATTGGCGACGACCGCTGACGCGACCTTCGTGCGCGAGCACTTCGAACTTCCTGCGAGCTTGGATGGCTGGGTCCCCTTCGCAAAAGGCGGGGAGTACTGCCGATTCTACTCAGACGTCACCTTGCGGGTCCTCTGGCGAGACAAGGGAAAGGCCATCTACGCCTTCCTCGACGGGAAGACGGACGGTTCAGCAACTCGCTGGATCAACGCTGTCGACTACTACTTCAAGCCAGGGCTTACGTGGCCCCGACGAACTCAGCGCGGCTTCAACACACGAGTGCTTCCGGCCGGCTGCATCTTCTCCGACAAGGGCCCGAGCATTTTCCCCAAGCGGGCTGAAGACACTGACTACTTGCTGGGAGTGCTGAACTCAGCGTTGGTTGAGTACATCCTCCAAGGATTAATTTCTTTTGGATCTTGGGAAGTAGGCGCGATCCAGAGGACTCCCATCCCGCGAGCGTCCGCAAAGGTATGTGGATCGATCGGCGCCAAGGCCAGGAGCATCCATGATGCGAAGGCGACGTGGGATGAGGGGAACGAGGTCTCCAGCCGATTCGTGAAGCCGTGGCTGCTTTCAGTTGAAGCGGCTCCGACTCTCGCGCGCATGCTCGACAGTCTTGCGGAGAAAGAGCGAGACGAGGAGTTGCGCATCCAGAGCACCTACGCGGCACTCAATGATGAAGTCTTCCTTCTCTATGGCGTCCCCGCCGTCTCGCAGACTCAGATTCAACAGACCGTCGGAACCCGACCTGTGGAGGTTCTTTGGCCTCAGATGGAAGGGAAGACCACGGAACAGAAGCGAACGGAGCATGTCTGGCGTCTCCTTTCGTTCGCGGTGAAGCGCGTCGTCGAGGCCGACGACGACGGCATCGTTCCGTTCTCCCATGCAACCGGGGAATCCCGGCTCGTAGACCGAGTGCGCCAGGAACTCGCTGCATTCTTCCCGGGACGCGACGAGAGCCAACTCGAGGTCGAGATCCTGAACGAGCTCAAGCGCGGCGCGAAGGGGTACCGGAAGTGCTCGAGCCTCGACGACTGGCTCGCAAATGTCTTCTTCGGGTACCACGCGAGCCTCTACAAGAGCCGGCCGATCTTCTGGCACATCGCGTCCTCGCAAGGGACCGCGCCGTTCGCGTTCGGCGCGCTCGTGCACTACCACCGCTTCGACAAGAATCGGATGGCGAAGCTGCGCGCCAGCTACGTGCGCGACACCATCGAGGAGCTTCGCCGCGAGGCCGGTCTGGCTGACAAGGCGGGGCGCAGCGACGACCGCGTGGAGTTCCAGGCCAAGGTCGAGGAGGCGCAGGCCCTCGACAAGAAACTGCAGCACCTTCAGGAAGGACACCACGAGGGGACCGAAGGGGGCGATCGGGACCTCCGCATCCTCACGCCCTGGAAAGAGCCCGACGCTCGTCCTCGGGGTTGGAACCCGGACCTCGACGATGGCGTGAAGGTCAACATCGCTCCGCTCGATCGGGCTGGCGTGCTGCGGGTAACGGGAGTAGCCCGATGATCGTCGAAGCACTGGTCAGCCAGCTCGAACAGCGCTTCCAGCACGAGAAGCGCGCTCGAGTGTGCCTGTGGTTCGATGAGCGCGGGGAGTTCGCGCGCATCCTCCCGTTGCTCGCAACACACGTCGCGTCGCGCTCGAAGCCGCCGTTCGTACTCCTCGGGTACGACGGTGAGCGGCGCCGCGGTCAGATCTGGCTGAAGCATCAGGTCCACCAGCGGCTCGAAGCTGCGAGTCCAGCCGACCGGGCATCCCTTCGCTTCCTCATCTACGTTCCGCTTCCGGAAGACCGACTCGACGCTCCGGATCGAGGAGAGGAGACACGCCTCGATCTACTCGAGGAGTACCGCGCAGTAGGAGTCTTCTTTCGAATCGGTGGAAAGCGCCCGACTCTGTTCAGCTTCATCAAGCAGGCCGGCGTCTCGCTTCCCGACAACCAGGCCGACCAGCGGCGACTTTACGATGGCGGTCGAGATTCTCTGCTCGCCAAGTACACGGCGAAGTTCATCGACCGGCCTCCCGTGTTCTGGGAAACTACTCTCACGCCGGACGTCGCGCAGTCGCGTCTCATCGGTGATGTCGACCAGGCGATCTTCGATGTTGCCGCAGATCCTGAGGTCGCGTGGACCACGCTGCGGGAGAAGGGCCTCGACCGCGAGTTCGTCGTGATGGTGAAGGAGCGCTACGGTTTTGAGGCGCCCGATCGCGCGCCGTCGGAGTGGATGCGCGACCTCGTCACGACGATCGCACTCACGGAAACGTTCCTTGGGTATCGCGAGCCTGACGACTTCCCTCTCCTCAATCGGTTGCCGCCCTTGCCGGTTCGATCTCACCACCTCGCGCTCGTGCATCGCTGGCTCCGCGATGCCGAGTTTCGGCCCGCGTGGGATCGCTGGATCGCGGAGGCCGAGGGTAATGTCGACCTGGCGGCGTGGGCGCAGGAGCGAACGGGGCGCTCTGTCGCCTTCCCACACCTCGTCTGGCAACGCTGGCGCCGGACGTGGCAGGAGTTCGAGGCCGCCGCCTCGAAGGAGTCCACGACCGAGGCATTCTTCGGCAAGAACCGCGACATACTCGCCGAGCAAGCGGAGTTCCTGAAGGCGACGAATCACGAGCTCGGCAACTGGCTGCTGTTGCGGGACCTCGACGCCTTCGTAGTTGGGTGCGCATCAGCGCGCAGCGAGGTGGCGAAAGCCGACACAGCGAAGAGGTTCGTCTCGATCTACGTCGAGAACGCCCGCAGAATCGATGGTGCCCACCTCGAGATCCGCCATGCAGCGGAGGAGGCCGGACTTCCAGCCGTCGCGAGGGTGGCGGACCGCAGCTACGCCGGCTACACGAACGCGTTGAACGAGGCGCTCTTCGAGAAGATGGCGAGCAGTGGGTCGCTTGACTCCCTCGAGCTCCCGGGTGTCACCCAGCACCTCGAGCACTCGCTCTGGAAGGCACGCGGGCGCCGAGCGGTCATCATCGTCGATGCTCTTCGGTATGACTGCGCCCTCGCGATCGGCGACCTACTGCGCGGCCAGACCGTAGAGGTGACGCCTGTCCTGGCGATGCTGCCCACCGTGACTGCGATCGGAATGACGGCTCTCATGCCGCTCTACGGCGCTTCCGTTTCAATCGAGCTGAAGAACAACTCGCTGCACCCGAAGGTGAACGGCAAGGACACGGCAGCGCGAGAGAACCGGCTGAGCTACATGCGGGACTTCGGTGCGGACTGTCGCGACATTTCTGAGATCGAGGCCGCTTCCGAGGGTCTGAAGCTGGGCGATCTCCTCGTGGTTTTCGGACATGAGGAGGTGGACCACATCGGTCATGGCCAGGCTGAGACGCTGATTCGACACGTGCACGTGGAGATCGAGCGCCTTGCGCGTCTGGTGAAGAAGCTGCATCGGTGGGGCTACGACCACGTTCACATCGTCACGGACCACGGCTTCATTCTTCTCGATGAGCAGAAGCTCCCGAGCGAGGTGCCGTGTGACAAGGCGTGGTGCCATGTCCTGAAAGAGCGCTTCGCGCTCGTCCCGGCGAACGCGGATCTCCCGTTGGTGAGCCTGCCGTTCTTGTGGGACTCGGAGATTCGCGTCGCCGTTCCACCAGGGCTGGCCTTCTTCAAGACCGAGAAATCGTTCTCGCACGGTGGCGCCACAGTTCAGGAGCTGGTCATCCCGCACCTGGTGTCCCGCGGGCACGTCGCGCAGGGCAAGCGAGTCGCCTTGGAGGTCGTGCTCCCGACGTTCGAGCTTCAGCGCCCTGCGGTGAAGGTCACGCTCCGCGTTGCCTCGACCGCGGTGCAGCAGGCAGCGCAGATGGCGCTCTTCAACGAGTCCGGGCGGGCTCTTTCGCTTGAGGTATTCCGGCGCGGTGCGGATGGTACGGCGACGTCTGTGTTGGCCAGCAAAGCAAAGGAAGTCCGTCTCGAGCCCAAGGACAAGGAACAGAGCGTGACGCTCTTTTTCCACACGGCGATGACCTTTCAGAAGGGCGAGCTGCTCGAGCTCGACATCCGCGACGTCGAGACCACTGAACAGTTCCCACCAGGCGGCATCAAGCTGACCGTCGGAAGAGACATGTGAGGCGCGTATGAGTGATGGGCCCTTTGAACTCGATGAACTCGACAGACTGGCGAACGAAGCGTTCCCGGGCCTGGTGGTGCGTAAAGACCTCCTTCGCCGGATGCGGAGCGCGTTCGGCGTTCCAGCCTTCGTCATCGAGTTCCTTCTCGGCAAGTACTGCGCGTCGACGGACGAGGAGGCGATCCGCGAGGGGCTGGAGTTCGTGCGCGAGACGCTTTCGAGCAAGTACGTCAAGCCGGACGAACGGGAGGCGGTGAAGTCTGCGATCAAGCAGCACTCGACCTACGAGATCATCGACAAAATCTCTGTCCGCCTCGTCGAGACTCACGACAAGTACTGGGCGCGCCTGTCCAACCTCGATCTCGACTTCATCAATGTCGAGGAGAGCGAGGTCCGCGAACACGACCGTCTGCTCATGGGTGGCGTCTGGGCCGAGATCAAATTGCGCTACGACGACTCGTACGTGTTCAAGGGGCAAAACCGTCCCTTCTTCGTCGAGAGCATCCGTCCGATTCAGCTCTCTACGCGCAGTACCGAGCGGTTCGTAGAGGGGCGCAAGCGATTCACTCGCGACCAGTGGCTCGACCTGCTCATGCGGTCGATGGGCTACGAGCCGAGCCACCCGTACTACACGAAGCGCCACAAGATGCATTGCATGCAGCGCCTGCTCCCGCTCGTCGAGAGGAACTACAACTCGGTGGAGTTGGGGCCACGCGGGACGGGCAAAAGCTTCGTGTATCAGCAGCTGAGTCCGTACTGCCACCTTGTCTCGGGCGGCCAGACAACGACTGCGCAGATGTTCGTGAATCTCGGAACCGGGCAACGGGGGCTTGTCGCGCTCTGGGATGTCGTCGCCTTCGATGAGGCTGCCGGAATCAAATTCACGGACAAGAACGGCATCAACATCATGAAGGGCTACATGGAGGATGGAGCCTTCAGCCGTGGCAGTGACGTCATCACGGCGGAGGGATCGATCGTCTTCGTCGGCAACATTGACGGCGACATCGAGACGATCATCCGCACCTCGAACCTTTTCTACCCAATGCCCAAGGAGATGGACACGGCGTTCTATGACCGCATCCACGCGTACATTCCGGGCTGGGAATTCCAGAAGACCTCGGACGCTGCTTACACGAACCACTTCGGGCTCGTGACCGACTACCTCGCGGAAGTCTTCCGAGAGGTTCGCAAGCAGAGCTACGGCGACTACGCGGAGCGCTACTTCCGCTTCGGACAGCACCTCGGCGGCCGCGACCAGAAGGCCGTTCGCAAAACGGTGTCGGGGCTCATCAAGCTGCTCCATCCCGACGGTGAGGTGACCAAGGAGGAGACCGAGGAGTACCTCTCCTACGCGATGGAAATGCGCCGCCGCGTGAAGGAGCAGCTGAAGAAGATGGGCGGGCTTGAGTACTGGGACACGTCCTTCTCGTACATCGACAAGGAGAGCGGTCAGGAAACGTTCGTCCGCGTCCCCGAGATGGGCGGCGCCAGCATCATCTCCGAGGGCGGCCTCCCACCCGGCAGCATCTACACCATCGGTTCCGACGCCACCGACAACCGACTCGCGATGTTCCTCCTGCAGACGCAGATGAATCGTGGCTCAGGCCGAATCATCCCGCTCGGAAACTTGTCGAGCAGGATGAAGGAGGCCATCAAGACGGCCGACGCTTACCTGAAGGCCAACCTAAAGAACCTCGGCATCGACCACGACCTCAAGGCCTACGACTTCACGATTCAAGCCATCAACCTGAACCAGGCCAAGGACGGATCCGAGACAGCCGTGGCGTTCTTCCTCTCCCTGGTCTCGGCGATCCTC
Organism: Myxococcales bacterium; assembly: GCA_043741435.1. GTDB lineage: Bacteria > Myxococcota_A > Polyangia > Palsa-1104 > Palsa-1104 > JBDTCO01. The sequence goes on along the minus strand of JAYUBF010000260.1, from coordinate 5,645 downwards.
GGGAAGCCGGTCCTCGATCGCACGGTGGTTCTCGGAGAGATGAGCGTGCAGGGGATGCTGCTGAAGGTGGCCGCCCTGCCGGAGCGCATGCAGGCCGCCGTCGAAGCCGGCGCGAAGCGCATCCTCATCCCGAGCGAGAACAAGCGCGACCTCGCCGACGTGCCGGACGCGATCCTCACGGCGATCCAGTGGCAGTTCTACGACTCGCCCACGAAGGCAGCCATCCTGGCGATGGGGATGGGGTGAGGTCATGCCGTTCGCACCTGCAGAGACGCGCGGCAGCGAGTGGTTCCGGCAGGGGCTGGATGGGATTCTGTCGCGGTACGTTCGGGCGAGGTCGGAGGAGCGCCTCGACGCGAGCCACCCGCTTTGGGGCCACGCGAAGCAACTCCGGAGTGATCTCGAGGGATCGCCGGTAGTCCGGGATCGAACGCACCTGAACGTCCGCTGGTCCTTTGGGCAGGGAGCGTGGGCACGCATCCCGTGGCTGGCGCTTCTTGACGGGCGCGTGGCCCACGCCACGAGTGCCGGCGTGTACGTCATCTACCTCTTCCGAGAGGACATGTCCGGCGTCTACGCGACGCTCAACCAGGGCATCACGAAGGAGAAGGAACGCCTCGGTGCTGAGGGTGGGCGGGCGTCGATCCGCCAGCGCTCGGAGGAGCTACGCGGCTTCGCGATCGCGCTCGAAAAGGCCGGGTTCACGCTGTCCAACGACTTGGACCTTCACACCGACCACGCGCTGGGGAAGGACTACCAGCACGGAACGGTCGCCCACCGGCTCTACGAGGCGGCGAAGGTTCCGACGACCCGCAGCCTCCTGGAGGACCTTCGGCTCCTCCTCGAAGCCTACGACGCGATCGTGAAGTCCCAGCTGTCGAGGCGCGCGTGACGATGGGCGACGCCAGCGACGAAGCTCTTGGAGTCCGTGGCGCAGTTCACCACCAGCTGACCCGTCCAGCGCGCGAGAAGCCGCGAGAGCGTAATTCACCGAGCTTGGGTGATTGAGAGCGAATGCACCTTCTGGGAAACAAGCCACTCTTCTTTGCGACAGACCTGACGAACTTCATCGGGTGCCGCCACCTTACTGCGCTCGAGCGGCTGGCGGCGCACACTCTACGCGGTGGTCCGCAAAGGCCTTCGCGCAGGCGTCGACAGCTACTCCATCAAGAAGCTCGAACCGTTCTACGGCCTGGCGCGCGAAATCGATCTTCGGCAAGCATCGCGGCACCTGCGCGCCGTCGAGTACGCGATCGCGAGGAAGGACTCGGCCTCCCTGAGTACCGAGATCCGCGAGGCCGTTCGGTTGTACAACCGCGACGACTGCGTTTCGGCCCTCGAGCTGCGCGAGTGGCTCGAGAGGCTCCGTCTGGAGGCGGAACGGAGTCGTGGCGAGCCCGTCCCGCGACCGGCGCCCCCGGTCCCCAAGGTGAACGAGAAGCTCGGGGATCGACTCGCACGCATTCGCGCTGTCTCCGAGGCGCTGACCGCGCACCTCCCTGTCGAGCGAAACCGGACCGAGGAGGCGCAGTGGATCCTCGCGCAGCTCCTCGAATGGCATCGACGCGAGGAGAAGGTCGACTGGTGGGAGTTCTTCCGACTCAATCAGATGGCCGAGGACGAGCTGCTCGACGAGCGTGCCGGCATCGCGGGACTCCAGTTCGAGAGACGCCTCGAGACGACGAAGCGCGGCGTCGTCGTCGATCGCTACCTCTTTCCACCGCAGGACACCGACTTCGACGAGCAAGACGATGCGTTCGAGCCGGGCTGCGAGAAGCCTTCGCCTGTCGCCAAGGTCGAGGCGATCGATCTCGAGCATCGAACGATCGATCTGCGGAAGGGGGTCGCCCGTGCCGAGCACCATCCGACGGCGCTCTTCAAGCACGACAACGTGAGCAACCCAGACGCGGTGGGCGCGCTTCTGCGCCTTGGCGAGTTCGTGCGCGATAACGGCATCGACGGCGCCGGACACCACCGGGCTGCCCGCGATCTCCTGCTTCGGCACAACCCGCGTCTTGCTCCGGGGGCGACACTGCGAAGCCCCGGCGAATCGACCGTCGCCTCCGCGCGCCGCGTGGTCCTCGCGCTGGACGGTGGGGGCCTCGCCATCCAAGGACCGCCAGGCGCTGGCAAGACGTTCACCGGTGCGCGAATGATCGTCGACCTCGTTCGCGCGGGGAAGAAGGTGGGAGTCACAGCGGTCAGCCACAAGGTGATCCGGAACCTCCTGTCGGAGGTGGTCAGGGCCGCAGCTGAGGACAACGTGCGCGTGCGCTGCATGCACCGAGTGAGCGACAAGTCGGCGAAGCCAGGCGCGGGGATCGACGAGGAGACGGACTCTGGGAAGGCCGTCACGAAGATCCTGAACCGGGAGTACGACGTTGTCGGCGGGACGGCATGGGTCTGGTCGAAAGAAGACCTCGCCGGCTCGGTCGACGTCCTCGTCGTCGACGAGGCGGGGCAGATGTCCCTCGCGAACGTTCTCGCGTGCGCCTACAAGACCCGCTTCTACAACCTCGACGCGATCATCGCCGTTGGCCACGTACTGGCTCGGGCTCGAGGAGCACCGTCACAGCGCGCTCGACTACCTCACGCCCAACGAGCGCCACCAAGGGCGCGGTGACGCGATCTTCGAGAACCGCAGGACCGTCTACGAGCTTGCTCGACGGGGACGACCCGCGCGCTGGTCGCGAGGCATTCGCCGGTGGCGCGCCGACGCGGAGGTCTCGCTCAACCGCCCTCGCGCGGGCCGCAGAAAGGAGGACCAAGTCGCGGCATTGACGTAACGCTTCAGGCGGCAACTACCTTGACACTCACCGGTCCCGCCCTCCTTCGTCGGGTAAGCGCGCCGAGACACCATCTTGACCAGGGCAACAACAGAACTTCATAGTTGCACCGGATGGAACTGACGGCGACTGCGGCGTTCGATGGGCTCGACGAGCCCGTCAGCATCTTTTCCCCCGACGGGGTGTACCGGTACATCAACCGCGCCGGTGAACAACTGCTCAACCTTCGCGCTGAAGACGTCGTCGGCCGCCCGTATCTGGAGCTGTTTCCCGACCTACGCACGCATCCCTACCACGACGCCTTCACGAGAGTCGCCTCGGGACAGACAGCCGTCGAGCGTCTCGAGTTCTTCTATTCGCCCATGGACCGTTGGTCGAGCCAGCGAATGCATCGCGCCGACGGTCACGTGGTCGTGCTTTGGCAAGACATCACGCAGCGCAAGCGGGCCGAGCGAGACCTCGAGGCTTCGCTGAGCCGCGCAAGCGAGAGCGAGCGCCAGTTTCGCGCCATGATCGAGTGGATGCCCCAGCTTGCTTGGTGGGCACAGCCCGACGGATTCATCGATTACTACAACCCACGTTGGTACGAGTACACGGGCAAAACTGAAACGGAGATGCAGGGGTGGGGATGGCAGTCCGTTCACGACCCCGCGCTGCTGCCGGGCGTGATGACGAGCTGGCAGGGATCGCTCGCCACCGGTGAGCCGTTCGAGATGGAGTTTCCACTCCGTCGGCATGACGGAGTCTTCCGGTGGTTCCTGACGAGGGTCGCGCCAATGCGAAACGCCGCTGGCGAAATCGTTCGGTGGATTGGAATCAACACCGACATCGACGAGCAGAAGCGGGCATGGGCGATGCTGAACGAAACGCTCGAGTCAATGAGCGACGCGTTCATTCTCCTCGACGCCACATGGCGGATCGCCATGGTCAACGGCAATCAAGAGCGCGTATCGCAGACGCCCCGAAGCAAGAGCCTGGGCCGAAGTTTTTGGGAAGTTTTTCCGGCGACAAAAGAGCTGAAGTATTGGTCCGAGTATCACCGCGGCATGGAGCAGCGCGTCGAAGTTCATTTCATCGAGCACTACGCACCGCTCGCGCTTTGGACAGAGGTCGACGCGTTCCCGACCCCGGATGGTGGCCTCGCGGTGTTTTTTCGAGACGTGACCGAGCGGCTGCGCATCGAGCTCGAACGCGGGCAGCTCCTTCGCCATACTGAAGAGGCCCGCGCACAAGCGGAGTCCGCCAGCCGCGCCAAGGACGAGTTTTTGGCGATGCTCGGCCACGAGCTGCGTAATCCCTTGGCTCCAATCGTGACGGCGCTGGAATTGATCAAGTCGAAGGGGGACACGACAGCTTCGTGGGAGCACAGCGTCATCGAGCGACAAGTCGCACACCTCGTCCACCTGGTAGACGACCTCATGGACGTATCCCGAATCACACGTGGCAAAGTCGACCTCAAGATCGAGGCCACCGAGCTGGCGCACATCGTTGCCAAGGCCGTCGATGTAGCGAGTCCGCTGCTGGAGCGCCGAAGCCACAATTTTACGAATGAGGTGCCGAAGGGCATGCGCCTCCTCGTCGATCCCATCCGGGTAACCCAAATCGTGGCCAATCTGCTGACCAACGCGGCCAAGTACACCGACCCGGGCGGCACAATCTCCCTCGTTGCCAAGCGGGACGTGCGGGGCGTCGCCATCCACGTCAGGGACAGTGGCATCGGAATCGCGGCACAAAATCTGGCGACGATCTTCGACCTCTTCGTACAAGGTAAACAGTCTTCTGACCGTGCTGACGGAGGGCTCGGGCTCGGGCTCAGCCTGGCGCGAAACCTGGCTGAAATGCATGGCGGAACGGTGGAGGCCTTCAGCGATGGGTTGGGACACGGAAGCGAGTTCGTCCTCCGCTTCCCGCCTGCAGTGGAAGTCGAGAGGCTCGCTGAAGGAGCGCCAGCCACAGCGCGCGTGGCTGGAAATTCACGACGTCGTCTACGGATTCTGGTGGTGGACGACAACGTGGATGCTGCCGAGCTCCTCGGCGAAATGCTTTCCAATCGCGGGCACGAGGTGGCTGTGACACACGACGGTCCGCAAGCGCTCGCCCGAGTCGCTGGATTTCGACCCGAGATCGCCATCCTCGACATCGGCCTTCCAGTGATGGACGGCTACGAGTTGGCGGTGAAGCTCCGCGCTCAGCTTCACCCCGATGTTCCCCGCCTCGTCGCCCTCACTGGATACGGACAAGCCGAAGACCGCGAGCGCAGCAAGCAAGCAGGTTTCGATGAGCACCTCGTCAAACCCGTCGATCTGAACAAGTTGTTGACCGCCATCGCAGCCATGGTGCCTACCGAACCCTAGCGACCACCTCTCGCTCCAAAATCGAGAGGCGCCTCGTTCTTGTTTTGGGCTGGGCCCGCCTACACCGTCTCGTTGTTGTGCGACACGATTACACGTCGACGGCTCTCGAGGGCAGCGACATGGGGAGCATGTTGATCACCAGTCGTACTTGATGGGCGATACTCTCGTCCTGTCGACCTAGTCCCCGTTTGCGTCGGCGACACCTTCGACGAGCACGCCGCCGTCCACGGCAGGCAAGATCAGGGCGATGGCCCCAGCGGCGAGGGCCATCGCGGTCGACGCCCAGAGGCAGGCGCCGAGGCCGGCGACCTGGAAGAGCACACCGGAGAGCAGGCTCCCCACGAGGCGTCCGCCCGCATTGGCCATGTAGTAGAAGCCCACGTTCATCGCGACCTTGTCACCGTCTGACAGGGACTTCGGCCTGAGGGGAAACGCCGGCAAGTATGATTGTCGTCAGCGAAAATCGAGGATGTTCACCCGATCTGGTGAAATCGATCCTTGCGGG
>JAYUBF010000259.1:0-12540 GCA_043741435.1 Myxococcales bacterium | reverse complement strand
ATCGGCCGAGACATTCTGCAGCCTGACCCGCGTCACCTCCAGCACCACCCCACACTTTCGTTCCACGGGATGCCCGGCACGGGCGCGGGGTCTTCAGTAATATCGGACCCGGCGACTCTCTCATTCTTGTAGGCAGAGCAGTCGCCACAGCAGCGGTCGCGAGGGAATCGGCGGCGTAACCTGGTCGAGCCGCTGCGCAAGGCGCTCTACGTCAAGCGGTTACGTTTCTTCATCGGTGAACTACTTGAAAAGACTCCGCCAGACAATAGGGCTACGGTTTTTGTGCGTTGGGTGAACGTGGAATCGAAAAGCGGAATGACCTGGAGCCGATGCCCGGAATTGAACCGGGGACCTACGGTTTACGAAACCGTTGCTCTACCCCTGAGCTACATCGGCAAAACGAGGCGCAGGTATGCCGCGACGTGAGGTGTCTGGTCAAGCCAGAACGAGAGGGACTTGAACCGGCGGGTTCGCCATCCACGATCGCGGGCTCGATGTCGTCGCTCGCTCGCGGGGCACCGACGCGTCCATGGCGGCGCGAGATGTGACTGTGGATGTGCGACGACTGCAGCCACCAAGCTGAGCCGCGCTACTACGTCGGTGGTTCGGCCCGCAGGCGGCTCACCATCTTGTCGAAGTTTCCGCGCATCTCGCTGTACCAGAACGTCGGTGTGTGGCCGTAGTCGATGGCCGCGAGCTTCCACGCCGTCTCGGGCTCCCAGCCCTGGTCGACCACGAGATGCAGCGCGACACCCAGCGACGTACGGTCGCGGCCGTGCTGGCAGTGCAAATACACCACGCCGTTGTCCTGGTCGCGCATCGCGTGGAGGATCTTCTTGAAGAAGCGCCCGGACGCACCGAACACGCCGTAATAGGGAAAGTTCATGAACCTCATGCCGAGCTCTTCGGCGTCCCGCGCCTCTTGCCGTCGGGTCTTCGATTCTTCCCGACGGAGCGAGATGACGGTTTGGACACCGAGGAGGCCCAAGCGCACGAGGTCGGCCCTCGTGGGCTGTCCGCCACGATAGAGTCGCTGTGTCACCTGTGAGAAGCGCTCAGGCCCGTCCGCGCGCAGCGATTCGAAGGCCGCACGCGCCGCGTCGCTCGGGAACTCGCAGCTCGCGTCTGCCGTCGTCGAGAGTCGTGCCGGATACGCAGCCTTTTCAGTAGAGCTCGACATTGCCGGCGTCCACATCGCCGAGAAGCTTGTTGATGCGCTGCTCGATGCCGTCGATCTCTTTTTCTTCCAGACCCAGCTGCAGCGTGTTTCCCGCGAGGCGCACGAGGCCTTTCCCTTCGATCAGTTGATCGTCGCAGACGGTGGGATAGAGGTGACCGTTGCGCAGGTTCATCTGTGTCACATTCCGAAGGCGGTCGAGGTCCTTGCGTCGCAGCCCGCGCAGGCGATCGACCTTCTCCCTCGGCAGCTTCGGCACCAGGAGGTGACGCCACTCGTGCAGGAACAGGACGCGCGGATTCACCAGGCCCGAGAATGCGAGGCCGTTGTCGATGGACAACGCGCGCGGGCGCATCGGGTCCTTCGAGAAGATGAAGTTCGCGGGCCGCGTGTCGCGGTGATCGATGAGGTAGGTGAGGAGGTTCAGGTTCGCCATGGTGTTGCGATAGTCGAGATCGCTCTCGAAGCGCGCCGCGTCGAGGGCGGGCATCTCGACGACGTTGTCGATCCACGCCGCCAGCACGCCGAAGGCGCACGCCGTTCCATCGAAGGTGGGGCGCGTTTCCCGCACCGCCGTGTTGTAGTGCTCGAGCTTGATCGCGCGGCAGACGGTCGGTGGCACCACGTACTCCTCGGGCGCCAAGAACCATTGTTGCACGAGGTACGCGGCCACTTCCTTGCGCGGCTCGTTGTTGAGGCCCGTGCCGCCGTGCTTGGCCTCTTTCCACTTCGCCTTGAGCAGCAGGTTCTCGGAGGGGAACCGGAGATAAACTATCTGCGCGCCGGCAACGCCACTCGCGCACTTCGCGGTCTTAACGATCTCCATCTCGCTGTCGCGCAGCAGAGGCTCGAGGCGCTCGACGGGCATGCAAAACGCGCCTTCCTCGAGCAGTGGATCGTCCGCGAGCTCCGCGGCGGTGGTGACCTGTGGCTCGAGATCGAGGTCCGGCTTGGGGGGTGGCCGAAGACCGCTGAAGCGAGAAGTGATACCGGTGACGATCTGCTTGAGTGCGCCCATGAGCGGCTACAGAGCAACGCGCGTACCACGGGCAAAATCTTGAATTGATTGCGCCCGCGCCCCAAGGCGTTGCGTCACACCTGTCGTGTTACGCCTCGTCGTCGCAAAACGTCACGCCGCTAATTGGACGCTTTGCCTTTCCTCTTCGTGACGGCCTCCGACGGTGGGGTCGCGTCGACTTCCTTTTGGTGTTGGAAGGTCCAGCGCAGCAGGATGGCGCCCACGAACACCACCGCGACGGAGCCGTACTGGCCCGGCGTGAGCCCGAAGTAGCGCGGGTCGGCACCGTGCACATCGGTGGCGCGCAGGAAGTCGAGGAGGAAGCGGATCGGGCCGTACGCCATCGTCAGGATCGCGACGTAGATGCCGAGGGGTTGTTTGCCGCGCTTTTTCATCGCCACGAACAAGAACGTGACGCCGAGGGACCAGAGCGCCTCGTACAGACCGAGGTCGTGCCGCGTACCGCCCGGGTACTTCACCGCGAGGAAGAAGTCGGTGAAGTTGCCCGGGTGATCGTGCGCCGTGAAGCAGCCCGTCCGACCGAACGTCCAGCCGGCGGCCAGACCGTAACCGAGCGAGTCGGCGTACGGCATGACGTCCTGCTTGTTCGTCTTGCACCAGTAGAACAGACCGCCCACGGCTCCCATGAAGCCGCCGTAGGAAGACAGTCCTTCGAACGGGTTCAGCCACTGCCACAGCGTCGGGTTCGCGCCCGCCGTCTGGTACGCAGCCACGTCGAAGATGTGGGCGAAGATGAAGCCACACACCAAGATGGTGGTGATCATGGAGGCGACCTTGTCGTCTTCTAGGCCGAGCTCGCGGCCGCGGTCGCGCGTGAGCTTCGACCCGACGAGGATGCCGCACGCGACGAGGATGCCGAACAGGTGGATCGTGATCGGTCCGATCGATGGAAAGCGGACGTTGAAGTAGGGGATCATAGCCAGCGGGTTATACGCTGGGCGGGCCGCCCGAAAAAGGCCGCATGTGCTGGTATTGTGCTCGCCTCGTGCGCAGCATCGATGCTTCTACGCCCCGCCTGATCTTCGGCTGTCGCGGCGATCGCGCCAGTCACGTGGAGGTGGACGGGGCCGCGAGCGCGTGTGGAGCCGGCCCACTCGACGATCATGCGCTGGCCTCTCTGCCGTGGGTGCGCGTGCAGAGCGCAGGCCATCTCGAACACGCACCAGGACCACCGCTCGACGCGGCCAGCTTGGAGTCACGATGAGGGCCGCCATCACGTGCTTCATCTTCGCGCTGGCGCTGCTCGTCGCTCCTGCGCGCCCCGAGCTCGATCGCCCCTTGGCCGCGCGCAGCTACGCCGACCGCGCGCTCTCCACCGGGCGCCTCGAGCTCGCCCCCGGCGCGCGCGACGGTCGCCGCCGCGCAGGGGTGGGTCCACTCGACGTGGCCATGGCGATGCCCGGCGCGCTCGCGATGCGCGGCCTCGGCAACGACAGCTCGGCCGTCGGCATCCTCCTGCGATCGTCGTTCTCGATCCTGTTGCTCGCTGCCCTCGCCGTGTCGTTCGCCGCACGCCTTCGGCGGAGTCGGTATTCGGTCGGGACCTCGATCATCGTCACCGCGGTGCTCGTGTCGTGCACCGCGCTCGTCATCACGCTCCGTCGCGCCGATGCCACGTTGCTGGCAACCCTCTCACTTTGGTTTTTGCTCGACGAGGTCTCGGATCGCGACGCGCCCGGTCGCCCGATCAAGCTCGGTGCCCTCGGCGCCATCCTCGTGCTCGCGATGCCGGCGTACACGGCCGCCGCAGTCGGAGCGGTGCTGCTGCAGGTGCTGCGTCGTCGCGCCGCGGGTGATTCGATGGGCTCGGCATCGTGGCTGGCCGCCGCCGGGCTGGTGCCCGTGCTGCTCGCGCTGGTCGGCGTTCGGATCTGGGACGCGCGACTGGCCCTCGCGGTCGAGCCGTCGCATGCGATGTTCCACGCGCTCTATGGGTTGTTGCTCTCGCCGGGGCGCAGCGCGTTCTTGTACACGCCAATCGCGCTCGTGGGCGTGCTTGCCCTGCCTGCGTGGTGGGCGCGTGATCGCGCGCGTGCGGATGCCGTCGTGGTGGCATCGCTGCTGGCGCTCGTCGGGATCGCGCGCCGCGCCGATTGGCACGGAGAGCCGGGCTTCGGTCCGTCGCTGGTCGTCCCCTTGTTGCCATTCTGGGTGGAGGCCGCCGCTGCCATGCTGACTCGTGGGCGCGCAGCGAAGGCTTGGTTCGCCGTCGCGGCTGCGAGTGGGCTCGCCGTGCAGCTGCTCGGTCTCGCGGTCGATGTGAACGCCTGGCCTCGGCTCATGGCCGACGTGCGCGCGGCGACCGGTGCGCCGGGCTGGTTCCTGTCGCCGGCCGCCGATACCGAGTTCATCCCGCAGCTGTCACCGCTCGTCGGGCAGTACACGCTCTATCGCCTGAGCCACGGGGCCCCCGTCGGGCCGCCTCCATTTTCTCTCGTCGTCGGCAGCGACCAGGCAGAGCCCGCGGGCAAGAACAGCGCGGACCAGGCGTTCATCGAGACGTGGAACCACTTCGACAAGGCCAAGCTGCGTCCGAACCTGGCCTGGCACAGCGCAACGCCCACGTCGTCGCGGCTGCAGCTGCTCGTCGCATTCTTGCTCATGGCCGGGGCAGGCCTGGCCGCGCGCCGCGCCTACACTGAGCAACTGGAGAACGCTTGATGGCAACGTGGGTGATCTTGGGTTGCGGCTACACGGGAACACGGCTCGCACGCGCGCTGCTCGCCGAAGGCCATGAGGTGCGCGTGGCGGCGCGCAACGTCGAACGCCTTGCGCCACTGGGCGAGCTGGGCGCCCAGGTGTTCGCGATCGACGGTGCCAAGCGCAGGAGCATCGGCCCCGTGCTCTACGGCGCGCGCGATGCCCGTGTCGTGTTCTCCATTCCACCCATCCGCGGCATGCCGCCCGGGCTGACCGTCGCGAGCGCGGCCCAGGCTGCGCAGGCCGGGAGCGTGCGGTCGTTCGTCTATCTCGGCTCCACCGCGGTGTACGGTGAGACCCCATCGGGTGACATCGTCGACGAGGATTCGCCGATCTCGATCGGCGACAGCGAGGCCGCGCCGCGCATCGCCGAAGAGATCGCCGTCGACACCGCGCGCTTGTCGGGGCTCCGTACGGTCATCCTCCGCCTTGCCGCGATCTACGGGCCGGGGCGCGGTGTGCGCGAGCGCTTGAAGCTGGGCAACTACCAGCTTCTCGACGACGGCATCCATTACTACTCGCGCATCCACGTCGACGATCTCTGCGGCATCATCCGCGCCGCGGCCGAGCACGAGGTCAGCGGCCGCACCTACTGCGTCGCAGACGATCGCCCGTCCACGCAGCGCGAGTACCTAGAGTGGCTGAGCGCGCGTATGCAGCTGCCGATGCCGGCGTCGGTGGCGTCTCTGGCGCCGGGCGCCAGGCGGAGGCCCGTGCGCAACCGGCAGATCTCGAACGCGCGGATGAAGGCAGAGCTCGGCTATCGGCTGCGGTACCCGAGCTTCGTCGAAGGCGAGCTCGCGATCGAAGCCGAGCTTCCCGCCGCATCCTTCCCGACGGCGCCGGTAGTGGTCGAAGCGACAGCCACGGTATCTCCACCGCTCGCGACGTTCGACCTCGCGCCGATCGAGGCAGCAACGAACGCGCTGCTCGTTCAGCTTCGCGGTGTGATCGATCGGGCAAACGAAGACGAGCTCAGCGCGACGGAGGTGGTGCTGGGTCCCCTGCGCGAGGTGATCGCGAAGCTCGGCGTCGAAAAAGAGGCGTAAGAGGCGTTGCCGAGGCGGCTTCTCAGTTGACCAGGTGACCTGGTCAATTTACCATCTACGAATGAAGGTCAAGCAGACGTTTCCCATCTCGGAATTCAAGGCCAAGTGCATCGCCATCATGCGTCGGGTGCAGCGCACCAAGACGCCCGTCATCGTGACCGTTCGCGGCAAGCCGCTCGCATCCATCGACCCCATTTTTGAACCTTCGAAAAAGCGGAAGCTGGGGGGGCAACGTCACGTGATCGAGATCCACGGAGACATCGTCGACACCGATCTGGCCCAGGAATGGGAGAGCCTCGCCACGTGAAGGTCCTTCTCGATACGCATAGCTGGATCTGGGCCGAGGAGGACAGCGCCTCGCTTGGCGCAACCACGCGCAAGCGACTCTTGCGCATAGAGACCGAGATCTTCGTGAGCACGATTTCCACGCTCGAAATCGCTCAGCTCCTGTTTCGCGGCAGGCTCAGCTTGCATGTGCCGGTCGCAGAGTGGGTGAAGCTCAGCTGCGAAAATCTGGAAGCCGAGTCCATCGAGCTGTCGAATGAGATCGCGGCGGTGGCTTACTCGCTTCCAGGAGAGCTACACGGAGATCCTGCTGACCGTATTCTCATCGCCACCGCGCGGCTCGCGAAGCTCACACTCGTGACGGCCGACGCGAGGATCCTGGCGTATCCGCATGTGGCAACCATCGATGCCAGACGCTGATCTTCGCCCGTAAACTTACAGGCCGAGCATGCGATCGAGCTCGGCGCGCGCCTTGCGATCGCGGTGTGAGCCGGACGCCACGGTCTTGGCGAAGATCTGGGCGCGCTTGTACTGCTTCGTTTCTTTCAGCTTCGGGATTTTCGGCGCCTTGGTCGCCTGCGCCAGCTTCACGCCGCGCTTGCCGTGGCGCTTGTGGCCACGGGTGTCGGGCTGTGCGGCCTCGTCGTTGGTTTCGTCTCCGGCACCCGCAACTGTGCTGTCCGTGGCCGGCACAGCCGCGAGCGCTACGATTGTTTCCGGCGACGCGGCGGCCGGCTTCGCAACGCTCGCTTGCGCGACCCTCGCGGGTACGAGCAAGCGGACGCCGATGGCGACGACGACCAGGGCCATGGTGCCGAACAGCGAGCCCAGCACGATCCCGATCCACTTTGGGGTCTTACGTTGACCGGGATAACCCGCGTAGTAATCGAATGGCTTCGACATTGGTGACGCTCCGCCTGCCAGAGATGCACGGCGCCTGCCACCGTGTCGACGCCGCAACATATTGAAACCAAACGAGGCAAAAGGTTCCGAACCGAGCTTGGGTGGGGGTGTAGACCCCAGTACTTGACGACAGTAGTCGCCACTGGCAACTCGAGTGGCTACAACGCGTCGGGGTCGTGCTGCGAGCGCATGGGTGCTAGCTCGTCGGGGACCGGTGCTTCGATCCGGGGCTCCGCAGCGCGCGCGCGTTGCTCCGCCCGTCGGTGCTGGGCCGAGATCTCTTCGCGAAGCAGCGTCGCGCCGTCCACGAGCAGGTTCTTGAGGCGCCCGTACAGGCTCCGCGCTGGCGCGAGCGCCTCCATGGGGATCTTCGACAGCTCGGTCCACACCTCGGCGTCGGCACCGCCGGACTCCGCGAGCGTGAGCAGGCGCTCGAGCTGCGACACGGTCACGTACACCGACTGCGGCGCGCGCATGTCCGGGAACAGCTGCACGAAGAACCCGTCTTTGCCCCCGGTGGCAGGCGTAATTCTCACGGCTACGGACAGGAGCTCACGCGACGTGACTGCACCATCCGAAGACGTGATCGCGTGAATGACGGACCTGGGCGCTTTCATCGCAGACTCACCTTAGGGGTGAAGCCGTACCACGACGCGCCCTCCGTCGCCTAGACACAAGTCAGTCACAGGGTTGGCGCTGCACGGCGGGCGCGGCGTCGCTGCTCGGCAGGATCTGTCGCAGATACGCGAACTCGTCGACGCAGAACTGCGCCGGCCCCGCGCCGAGCATGGCTCGCTCATCGAAGGGACGCGCTGCGCCGACCTCCATCAACCGGTTCGGGAGATCACCTTGGTTGTGATAGGTGGTGGTCGCCCCGTGCGGATCCGCGAGGCCGAGGCTGTGACCGACCTCGTGCACCATCGTGGATGCGATGAGGTTACCGAGCGTCCACACTGCGCACCTGAGCTGCCCCGCGCGGTCACCGCTCGGGGCCGGACAGCTGCTGCCATCGTTGAGCGCGACTGGCGAGAGCGCGCTCAGCTCCTTGCCGGTGAGCTCGGTCCCGCCCGCGTCGGCGCGGAAGGCGTCGAAGATGCGGTCGAAGGCCTCGGTGCTGGCCACGGGCGCGGCGAGCCCGTTCGGGTGGACCGAGAACGCGAAGAAGTTCTCGGTGAACACGCCCCCGTAGCCCGACGCGCCGTCGGCCTGCGTCACCGCGTTGATGCCACCGACGTGATCGTAGAGCCGCACGTTGTCGACGTCTTTGCCAGGCGTGTTGTCGTATCCGAAGTAACCCATGCCGTTGGGATCGGGTCCCGCGACGTCGACGACGGAGTAGAGCGCGAAGTCGGTAGGCTCGCGGTCGCGCACGTCGAGGTTCACACCCGCGAACAGCTGCGCCGACAGCGCGAGCACGCGCTTGCGGATGAGCGAGTCGGCAGCGCGCAAGCCGAAGTGACGCAAGCTCGCGAGGTAGCTGTCGAGGAAGCTCACGTAGAGCACCTGGCGAACGGGCGCGAGCTGCAGCTGCACGCTGATCAGCGTCCCCGCGAGCTTCACCGCGCCCTGCTGCACCGTCGGTTGTACCGTGCCGGTGAGCGTCCCGGTCTGCGTTCGCAAGGCGAGCACCTTGCCGAGCGTGTCGGTCTCGTCGAGCACGTAGCGGAGGCGGGGACCGCTCAGCACCTCGGGCACCAGCACCGCGTCGACCGCGGTCGTCTTGCCCTTGTCGTCGACGAAGCTGCCGACGAGCCGCAGCACCGTCGACTCGTTGTTGCTACCGGGCGCGCCCACGAAGCCGTTGCCGTCGATGAGCACGTACTGTCCGAGGCTCGCCGAGGTCGGCGAGGCCGCCACGATGCGAGGGCGCTGGATGTCGAACGTCACCGGCACCGCGCTCGAGCTGAGGTCGGGACCGTCGATGGGATGGTTCACGAGGGTGACCGTGCCCACGAAGCGACCCGGTCCGATGCCGGACAACGTGCTCGCGTAGGGAAACCGCGCATGCGCGCGGTCGAACTCGTCGAACGGAGCCGCGGGAATGTTCTGGGAGATCGGTGCGCCACACGCGCTCGCGCCTTCCGGCGTGAAGCAACCGAGCACACGTGCCAGCAGTTCGCCTTCGCCACCACCGAGCAAGAAGCCGCTGCCGTCGACCTCGATGGGCTGGTTCACCCAGGTCGTGCCGTCGACGACGGTGTCGATCGCCGGCGTGGACTGCGCCGCGAGCTGCAGCAAAGTCTCGATCGCGACGCTGCGATGACTCTGCCCGTCGACGGTGGACAGGACCTCGACGGCCGCCGTTCCCGAGAATGTTCCCGACAGGCGACCACCGAGTGCGGAGACGAGCTCCGTGCCCACGACGAGCTGCACGCGCGTCGGCGACTGGAACGTGAGCGCGACATTGGCGTTGACGGCGATCTCGTCGACCTTCCCGTCGAGGACCAGCCGACTGCTGCCGAGGTCTGCGGTCACGAACCCACTGCCACTGATCACCAAGGTGGAGCCCAGCACCACGAGCCCTGGATCGAGGCGATCGACGCGCAGACCATCGAGCGCCGTGTCCCGAGAGGGCGAGGGCATGCTGCAAGCACAGCACAGCCCAATCGCCACGAGGCCCGCCGCGAGCCCGGCGAAACGCGCGCGCTGTCGCGACGCTACTGGCAGGCGCCACTCACGGGTAGGCATTGGTTGGCGTCAACACCGTCGACGCTGTGGATCGGATAAGTGCTACAGACGGTGCCCGTACCGCAGCCACCGCCGCACGACTTTGCGCAGCGCAGCGTTTGACCGATGACGATGCAGTTGTCGGCGGCACCACCACACTGCGCGTCGGTGGTGCACGCCTGACACATCGCGAGCCCGGCGCCGGTGTTGGTGACCGTGAAGCTGTAGCTCGTGTCGACTGGGTTGAGCGTGCGGTGATTGCAGCTCCCGGTAGGGTCGTCGTTGTCGCGGGTAGAGATGACGTAGTACACGGTCTTCGTCGTGCCCGATGCCGCGCCTGCCGTTGGATTCGGAACGGTGGCGCTGTAGCTGCCGAAGGGGGCATTGCCGCTTACCAGCTTGCTGGCAAGCGCGGTCATCGTGGTTACGTCGGGTGGCGTGATCGGTTGCTGCGTCGACCAGTACACCGTTGGCGTGGCGTAGATGCCGACATCGTCGCTGGCGTCGAATGGAATCGCGATGTCCGCCGCGCCGGTCTGCGCACCAATCGGCGTGTGGGTGATCACCGGCGCTGCGCCGGGACAGTTGGCGCCGACATTCGAGCCGAGCACCACGATGAGGTAGCCGGGCTTGAGCGTCTTTACGTGCTCGCCGTCGCTGGCGGAGAGAAAGAGGTAGAAGCGATCTTGCACCTGCGTTTGCGCTGCGGTCGGGCACCAGTGCCACCTGGCGGTGAACGCGCCGGTCTGCTTCAGCGTGGCGCCGGCGACGAGCGGCGGCTCCTGCGCAATGGTCGTCTGCGTGGAGTCCGTGTCGCTCACGACGATCGCGAGGTCGATGCAAGCCTGCACGTCTGCTTGCAGCGTGGTGCCCGAGCCTACCGGTTGCACGAACGCGGGCGCGCCGCTGGTGGATTGATCGGCGACGGTGATGAAGACGGTCTGCTGCGTCCACGTCTTGCCGTCGGTGATGTTGAAGTCGAACGGATACGCTTCCGCTCGCGCATCCCCGGCCCGCGGAATCCAGCGGAACAGCGCCATCCCGTCGTTCACGCGCTCTACCGATGGCGCGGGCGTGCGATCCATCAACATCGGGAGGTCAGCACACGAAAACTGGATCGAGAGCGAATCAGCATTCGCATCCGAGGTGTGTAGTGGGATGGTCAGCTCGTTGCCGACAGCGGCAAGTTGGCTGGCCACTGGATCGATCGACGGCGCCTGGTTCACGCCACAAGCGCTAAGCAGCGAGAACGGCACAGAGATGGCCAGGCAAAGCGCGGCCCAACGCGTCCGAACCGGTGAGTTGGCGAGGCGAGTCATCGAGGTCTAGCCTGGAGGTTTGCACGGCGCGAGCCAAAGCAAGCTGGCAGCCGGCAGACCCTGGTCCGCGCCCACTTGCAGACCTATACTCGAGGCTTCGTGGCAGACGACCCCGCCGAGCGTACCCGGCGGAGAGGCGGAGGTGGCGGTCGAGCGCTCTTCGCGCTCGTCGCTGCGCTCGTAGCCCACGTCGGGTTCGTTGCCTTGATCTCCCTTGCCGGGCCCGGGCTCGACGAGGTGCGCGTAGCCATGCCTGCCGTCGCCAGGGTGACGGGCGACGACAGCCCGATGGAGATCTCCACGCTCCTCGATGCCCTCGATCGGCCGGACACGCGAACGGAGGCCGAACAGCGTCGCGAAGAGAAGAAGAAGCAGGAAGAGGACAAGCTCGAAGGCCAGGTCGTGGACATCGCGCGGCCGGCGCTGGAGGAGCGCCCGGAGCACGCACGCTTTGCCGCAGAGTACGACTCGACCGTCGACAAGGAGAAGCGCGGACCGCACGGGCGCGACAAGGCGGGTGCACCGATGCCGACCCCGGCGAGTGACGCCTCCGCGCCTTCGACGGCGCGAGCAGCCGGCGGTGGCGGGAAGAGCGGTTTTCCCGGCGAGATGCGGACGCGACCGGTCGCGACGAGCACGCGCACCACCGGACACGACGGCCTCGCGCCGACCGACGACGGGGATTCGCCGCGGAGGAGCGGCACCGGCCATGAGGGCGAGGTGAAACCGGACCGCGCCCGCCCGGTCGCAGCCGCGCGTCCCGGCGAAGCGGGCGAAGAAGGCGATGGCCGTGCCGGACAGAAGGGCGTCGGTGCCAGCGTGCCGAAGCCGGACCTTCAGCCCAACCGCGAGATGCTGCAACACGCGATCGGTGCGGGCCCAGGCTCGCTCGATTACTTGAAAGACCTCGACGACGGCGACGCGACGGCGCTCAACGCGAAGAAGACGAAGTTCGCGAGCTTCTTCAACCGAATGAAGACCGCGGTGGCGCAAGAGTGGAACCCCTCGGCGGTGTACGTGCAAAACGATCCTTCGGGCAACGTGTACGGCGTGAAGGACCGCATCACCACGTTGCGTGTGGTGCTCCAGCCCGACGGCAAGCTGCTCGACACGCACATTATCCAGTCGTCGGGTGTCGGCTTCCTCGACGACGAAGCCGTCGCTGCGTTCAAGAAATCGCAGCCCTTCGCGAACCCGCCGGCCGGGCTCGTCGGCTCGGACGGTCAGATCCAGTTCACGTTCGGCTTCATCTTCGAGTTGTCGGGCAAGACCGCGCTCAAGGTGTACAAGTACCGCTAATCGCAATGCCGATCACTTAAGTCCAAGTGATCAATCTCGCTTCGCGATTCGTCTGTTTCGGCAACAGGCGACAGGCAATTCTGAAATTTTTCAGAGCGTCAT
>JAYUBF010000258.1:0-33528 GCA_043741435.1 Myxococcales bacterium | reverse complement strand
AATACCGTCGAGCTAGCCAAGCGCTTGATAACCCTGGTACAGGAGCAGTGAACGATGGTCAACTTTGTGAGCGCTATTTCCGAAACGGACTACTAGGTCAGATGCAGGAACCGGGCAAACCTTACTTGGCCGCTTGGAAAATGAAGGGGTAGGAGAACTGCGCCGACCCACCCGAGGGCGCAGGCAAGCGCCACGTGAGGACGCGGCTCTTGATGCAGCCCGCGACTTCCTCGTCCTTCATCGTGTCGTTCTCGATGTCGGCCGACGTCACCTTGCCGACTTGCGAGATCTCGAAGCGAAGGACGATCTTGCCGCCGAGATTCGGATTGCGCTTCAGGCCCGCTTCGTAACAGGCGGTGATGGCGCGAATGCGTGATCGAATCTCTTTGACGAGGACCGTGGTGTCGAGCGTGCCGTCGACGTCGATAGGTGCCGAGTCCTTCACGATGCCCTTCACGGTGTGCTCGCCGCCGCGATCGCCCGAGCCCACCTCGCCAGGACCGCCGGCTTTCAGCGAGCCACCGCCCTTGAGTGAGCCTGTCCCGCCCGCGCCCTTGGCGCCGCGGAGACCACCAGCGCCACCAGCGCCTGCGACGCCGACGCCGCCGACCTGCGAGAATACCTTGTCCGCATCGCCCGAGACGTCGCCTTTGCCGATGAGGTCAGCGACGGCAGAGTCGCCCTCGCCCTTGCCGCTCAGCATCTTGAGGACGCCCATGCCGGCCACGTCCTTCGCGAGCTTCGCGCGACGCTCGGCTGCTGCACGCGCCTCGGCTTCCGCATCACGCGGCTTGGCTGGCGTTGCCGCGGCCTTCTTCTCGCCGGAGGCCTTCTTCTCTTTCTTGCCGTCTTCTTCGGCCTTCTTCTCGTCCTTCTTGGCGAGCTCGTCGGGCTTCTTAGGCTCTTCGACCTTCTTCGGAACGATCATCTTCACGAAGCGATCGGGGAGCTCTTCGATGTCTGGCTTGCGCGGAAAGTCGACGTTGCGGAGATAGATCATGAAACCGACGTGAACGAGGAACGATGCGGCGAGCACACCGACCAGCATCCAGTCGAGGTTCTGCATCAGCGAGCTGCGCACCGACGCGGGAAGCTGTGGCCGCGGCTGCACCGGTGGTGGCGCGACGAACTGGAACAGCACCTTCACGTCGCCGATGATGACCTTGCCGCGCGACTTCTCCGTGAGGAGCACGTGGTAGAGGCCGTCCTTCTTCTCCGCCTTACCGGCCTGACGCAGCGCCGGCAACGCGACGACGTTGTCGCCGAGCGAGATGCGGCCGTCCATGCCGTCCGTGAAGTTGAGCGCGTACCCTTGCGGCGTCAGCTCGAAGAGCGTGAACGAGCGCGGCAGCGCATTCGACGCTGGTACCACGAACGTGTTCTTGGCCGACTGACCGACGGTAACGTTCTCGCGCTTTCGCACGAGACGCTCTTCCACGATCTTTTCGCCCTGGATGATGCCGATGCGCAGGATCTTCGGGGCATCGGGACCGGTCGATTTGGACGTCTGCTGGGCCATTCGCTTTTACATCCCTTAAAAAGGGTGCTTACCGGTGGCTTCGAGGATCTTGGGAATGAAGTCCTGCTTGAGCGACTCCCAGTCGTAGTCCATCGATGAACGCTGGAGCACGTAGAACGCGTTCGGCTTCTGGATCTTTCCTTCGACGACGATGCCTTCGGTGATGCGGAAGATTTTCTGTCCCGACGCCGAGCGCTCGACCTTCACCTTCGGCGCTGCCGTCGCCTCTTGCGCGAGCGCGTAGCGCACACCCAAGAGGGTCATCATCATCATCGCAGCTACGCAGCCGAAACGCATCATTTCTTCGGGGCTCCGCCGGATGCAGGTGCAGCAGCAGGGGCAGCCGTAGCGCCTCCTGCGTCTTTGGGCTTGTTGCGATCTTGCTGCTTCTTCATGCGTTCGAGGCGCTTCTGCTCGCGATCGATCTGGGTCCGGCAGTCATTTAGATACGTGTCGGCCGGATCATCTTTGGTGATTTTGTAACCAGCCAGCTGTTTGTAGCGATTGAAGTGGGAAATCGAGATGTTGAGCTTGGCGACGAGGTCGGGCACGCCGGGCATTTCTTTGGCGTCGAGGTACAGGATGCCGAGGTTGAACCAGGCATCCGCGAGACTGCCGTCGAGAACGGAGGCCTGCTTGTATTCCTTCTCGGCCTCCGCGTAGCGCTGCTTGCCGCGATAGGCCGAGCCGAGGTTGAGGTGCGCGCGCGCGGAGTTGGGCATCAGCTTGGCCGCACGCTCGCCGGAGTCGACCGCGCCGTCGTAGTTCTTCGCGGCAAGGTATTGCGCGCAGAGGTTCAGCCAACCCGGACCGAAGTTGCCATCGGACTCCGTGGCCTTCTTGAACGCAGCGGTCGCCGAGATACGATCGTTGTTCTCGAGCGCGAGGAAGCCGAGCAGGTTGTTGCACTCGGCATTGTTCGCATCGATGGACTTGGCAATGTCGATGATGGAGCCCGCGAGCTCGAACTTCCTCAGGTGGTAATAGGCCTTCGCCATCACCACCATCGCCGGCACGTAGCGCTCGTCGCGAGCGAGCGCGAGCTTGCTCTGGCGGATCGCGTCTTCGTAGCGCCCCTTACCGAGGAGATCCTGCGCGGCCTTGGTGTCCGGCGCGGGATCTCCCTTTTTTTCCTCGGGCAACGCCGTCTTCGGCTTGTCCGCGCCAAAGGCTGCGGGCGAGACCGCAGAAGCGCTCGCGAGCACCAGAACGCCACTCAACAGCCAAGTCCTCACGGGGTCTCCATGCCGATGCGCTCGTCTTTCACGAGCGGGAACACGTCGGGCTTGTATTGGTTCGCGCGCAGACGAGCGAGCTTGGTCCACTCGTTCGACACGCCGAGCTTGCCGGCTTGCTCGAGGGTGACGCCGTAGCGCTTCACCGCTTCTTCATCGACGCTGGCGACGGCTTGCTCGATCTGCTCGCGGTAGACATCGCAGCCCTCTGGGCCGAGCTTCTTGACCTCCGGCGGGCACGGCGCCGCGAGCAGTGCCTTCGAGAAGATCTCGAAGAGGTAGCCCGTGCGGAAGTAAGCCGCGAGCGTCCAGTTGGCGCGCTTGTAGCCGAGGATCTTGTTGTACTCGGCGACGGTCTCGGTGACGTTCTTCTTGAAGCTGGCGATGGAGTCGCCGAGCTTCTTGCCGCCGCCTTGGATCTTCGCCTTCTCGATCGGCGGCAGGCGCTGCTCGGTGAGGATGAACGCCGAGTGCGCTGCGTACTCGGCGGGATCCGAAGCCGGCGCCGCCGTCGCGCCCTGCGCCACGATCTTCTTGTAGGTGTTGTCGGCCGACGCGCGGTCCTTCTTCGCCTCGTACGCCTGCGCGATCTTGAACATCGCCTCGAGGTTGCGCTGGCTGGCCTTGGGATCCGAACCGTACGTCTTGATGTACTCGTTCATGGCTTTGATGGTCTGATCCGGCTGCTTCATCTTTTCGTAGATGCGCGCCATCCGGTAGAACGCCTCCGCCTGATCCTCGCGCTTGATGTTCTTGTCGTTCGCATAGCGACGGAAGAGCTCGGCGGCCTTGCTGTAGTTCTGATCGTTCTCGAGCAGCTGCGCCGCGTTGTAGACGGAGTCCGTGCGGTGCGTTGAGCTCGCGAACCGCTTGTCCTCGGCGAGGCGCTGGTAGCTCACCACGGCCTTGTCGAACTCGAAGCCCTTCTGGTAGCTGACGGCCGTGCGGAACAGCGCGTCGTCGACGAACTTCGAATCCGGATACTCCGTCACGACCCGCTCGTAAAGCCGCGTAGCGCCGGCAAACCGCTTCACGTTCTCGTACGCGACGGCAGCGTTGTTGAGCGCCTTGTCGGAGTCTTCACCCTTCGGATCGGCGTCGACGATCTGTACGTACAGCGCAGCGGCTTCTTCGAACTTCTTGTCGGCGAACAGCTGATCGGCGCGCTTGAACTTGATGCCGAGCGACAGCTTGCCGAGCTCGGCGGTGTTCTTGGCTGCCAGGTCCTTGCTGCCACAGGCCTGCGTCTTGAGCTTGTTCGCCCACTCCTCGAGCTTGTCGAGGTTGTTCTCGACAGTGTAGCTCACGATGATGGCGTTGCCGGCGTTCGCGCCGATATCGCCTTCCTTGCAGTATTTCTCGACGAGCTGCTCCAAGCGCGGACGACCGGTGTCCCACTTCAGGAAGCGGTAATCGATCTCGGCCGCCTTGTAGGCCATGGTCGGGACGCGTCCCGACGTGGGGACGACCCGCACGAACGTGTCGTATGCCGCCTGGAGCTTCTGCACAACTTCGGGCATAGCGACGGCGACGACCGGAACCTTCGTCTCACCCTGCTTCGGCATCGGCGGCTCTTTGTAGCGACCCGCGGTGGTCTCGAGCTCGAGTGTCTTCTCGTACGCCTTGATGGCGTTGAACGCGCCATCCTCGGCGTACTTGTTGTCGAGGTTCGAGTCGCGCACCTTTTCGTAGGCCTTCGCGGCGTCGGCGAAGCGGCCGGAGAAGTACAGCGTCTCGGCGTAGGAGTACGAGTACTCGTAGGTGTTCTTCGAGTTGGGATATTGCTCGAGGTACTTCTCGTACGCCTCGGCCGCCATCGCGTACTCCTTCGCGATGTTCTCGAACAACTTTCCTGCCGCTTGGCCGTCCACTTGGCCCCCAGGGGGCTTCTTGGACGTGGCCTGGGCCGCCGCGAGCTTCTTCAGATCTTGCGCCGCCTTGTGGTGATTGACGGCCGCCTGGATGAGCGCGTACTCCGCCAGCTCGGCCGCAGCGTCGGTGGCTTCCTTGTTGTCGCGGTTCTTTTTGTACCACTCGGAGCCCTTGAGGTAGTTCTTCGCCAGCGTCTCGCGTTCCTTGAGCGCGCTCACGAAGTCGCGCTGGCGCTCGAACGCCATGACCACGCGGTCCTGCAGCTTCGGGTTGTTCGGATCGAACGGCCACTTCTCGAGCGTCCACTTGTAGACCGCGATGGCGCGGAAGAACTCCGTCTCGTCGAAGTAGATGTCGCCGAGCTTGGCGAAGATCTCGCGCACGTGGACCTCCGCCTCGCGGTTCTTGTAGAACTTCTGCGCGCGCTCGAGCCCGCTCTCGCTGTCATCCACCTGGTCGCCGTTCCAGTCCTTCTCGGCGAACGAGATGCCGAGGTACTGCACTGCTTCCGTTCGGAGATCGGATCCTTCGGCGCCAGACTCGGCCTTCTTCTTGTCGGAGAACACCACCAACTCGTCGAAGCGCTTGATGGCGTCCGGGTAGCGATCGGCGCGGTAGTACGACCAGGCGAGCTTGTAGAGCGCCTTGTCGTAGTAGGGCGAGTCCCTGAACTGGATGACGCGCTGGTATCCCGCGATCGCGAGGTCGAGCTCGTTGTTGTCGAAGTGATATTCGCCGACGCGCGTCCACGCTTCAGGCAGGAACCGCGAGTTCTCTTTGACCGGCTTGCAGTCGGCGTAGGGATCGGAAGCGACCTCGCCCTTGCCCTTGGACGGGACCGGCGTCGGCGGCGCATCGAGCGGATGGAACTTGTTCGAGCAGGTGAGCGCGCGCATCGCCACCAGCGACT
The DNA here is from genome assembly GCA_043741435.1 of Myxococcales bacterium. Taxonomy (GTDB): domain Bacteria; phylum Myxococcota_A; class Polyangia; order Palsa-1104; family Palsa-1104; genus JBDTCO01. The sequence continues at coordinate 27,992 of JAYUBF010000258.1, read as the reverse complement.
CGCCCTCTCGGCCCATCTCGCCGAGGCACCAACCCATGAGGTAGTACGCGCCGTCGACGAGACGATAATCCGGGAAGCGCGCGATGAGCGACTTGTAGAGCTCGATGGTCTTGTTGTAGTCGGGCTTGATTTCACCACCTCCGGGCCCTGACGTCGCAGAACCGGCGGCCAACGCATTGGCCGTCGCTGTGAGGTACTCGTCGTTCGACTTCTCGAAGTGCAGCTCGGCGAGGCGGAACATCGCGTCCGGGGTCCAGCGATCGTCGGACGGGTATTTCGCGAGGAAGTTCTCGAACAAGAGGATTGCGCCTTCGCGACGCACCTTCTCGTCCTTCTCCGACTGATCGAGCTGGCCTTGGTAGCGCGCGAGCAGCGCCTTGCGCTTGAGCTGATACTCCTGCTGCACGATGTGCGTGACCGTGCCGCCGTACTCTTGCGTGGCTTCCTGGAAGCGCTTCACTTCTTCCTGGATACCGTCGAGCTCCTTCGCGTCGTTCAGCGGCTGGCCCGGGCCCGCCCCGAAGCCTGGATTGACGCGGCGCGCGTGAGATGGCGCCCCAACGAGCAACAGCGCAGCGATTACGAAAAATCGCCTCACGGCTGCTCCTTCAACACTTCTTTGAATTCGTTGTCGAGCAGCTTGAGCTCGCGTTTGCGTTCGGACACGAGGCGGTTGGTCTCCTTGGTCGCGCTGTCCTTGAGCGCCCAGGCCACGTCGATGATGCCAACGTCGGCGCGCACGACCACGTTGTAGAAGCGCTGCGAGACGCCGCGGAGGCCCTCGGCGAGGACGCCGCCGCCGACGTCGTTGGACTCCCCGTGGTAGCCGGAGAGCAGCCCGCGATGCTCGCCGACCTTCGTCTTCTCTTCGCCGATGGCGATGCGGATCGGGCCGAGCTTCTCCTCCGCGAGCGCATCGATCTTCTGGTTGTAGGCGAGCAGCTTGCCCGACAGTGCATCGGCGCGACCGAGGATGGCGCCGATCTGCTCCCCCTTCGCGCGATCCTGCCCGCCGAGGCGCGCGAGGACGCGTTGGAACAACGCCTGCTGGCGCTTCACTACATCGTCGTACTTCGCCTTGAGCTCTTCGCCGGCCTTCATGTCCGAGTCATCGACACCGACGGACTGCGCGGCTTCCTCGAGCTCCTTGCGGACCGCATCGATGGCGAGCTGCTCACGGTCGATCTCCGACATGTACTGATCGATCTCGAGCTGCGCGGCCTTGCGCTGATCGACGGGCAGCGAGCGCTCGACCTGATCGTGGAAGAACTTGTTGGTGGCGACGACCTGCGCGCGAGAGCCGGTGATGGTCACCGACAGCTCGGACGCTCGCTTGTCGATCTCGTTGAACGCGGCCTTCGCCTTTTGCTGCCGGTCGGCGAGGGACTCCGCCTTGGTGGGAAGGTGCTTGAGCTGCGTCTCGAGAGAAGAGCGCTCGTCGGTGAGACCTTTCAGCTCGGCTTGCTCGGCACCGCCCGCGCTCTCGATGAGCTGTTGCACCCGCGCAGCGATGACGCGCTTCAGCTCGATCAAGCTGTTGGAGATGACCGCGCCCTTCGCCCGCGCGCGCGCGAGCTCCGGAAACACGTTCACGCGGCCGGCGCCGTTGATCGCGCGCTCCAGCTTCTTGATGGTGTCTTCGGCGTCGGCGAGGGATTTGTCGAGATCGCTCTCGTCGGTGAGAAGGTCGCCGAGGCGAACCGTCGGTGGCTGATCCTTCATCCACTTCACGGCGGGCTGCGGCACCACCTTCGCCAGATCGAACTTGCCGAGGTTCTTCGCGAGCAGATCGCGGAAGTACGCGCTGGGATCACCCGTCTTCGCGAGCTCGTTCTGGAGCTCCTTCGAGAGCGGCTCGTACTCGTCGCGCGTCTTGGCGAACGACGTGGTGGCCGCACCGTACTGGTTCTGGCGGATGTAGAGGTTGCCACTGAGCAGCCGCACCTCGGGCGCGAGGTTGGAGTCGGGCGAGTTGAGCAGCAACAGATCGAGCTGCCGTGCGGCGCGCTGATATTCCTTGCCCTTGATGCTGACCCACGCCGACTCGTAGAGCGCGTCGGTGAAGTTCGGGCTGCCGCTCGGGATCTTGGTGTACGCCTCCATCGCGGCGGTGAGCTGGCCTTGGTCTAGCAGGATGCGCGCGCGACCGAGGTGCGCGAGCTCGACGATCAGCTTCTGCGCAGCATCGAGGATTGGCACCGACGTGGCGTTCTTGTCGTTCGACTTGGCCCCGGCCTTGTCCGCTGCCTTGACGGGCGGCGGCGGGACGTCGAGCTTGAGGATCGAGTCGAAGGTGGCGAGCGCCTCGGCGAAGTGCTCCTTGCCCATCGCGACCTGCGACGCGCCGATGAAGTACAGCCCGTGCATGAAGTACTTGTGCGTCGCCGGGAGCGCTCTCATGGTCGAGATCGCGTCTTCGTACTGCTTGCGGAAGTAGTGGTACTTCCCCTTCACATAGGGCACCGACGGCAAAACCTGCCCTTGCGGAAGCTGGCTCAGCTTCGCGAGGTAGCCATCGACCGGCCCATAGTCACCGGTGTGCAGCGACAGCTCGATGAGCCGTTGCAGCGCGTCCTGGTAGCGACCTGACGAAGGACCGAGGTCCACGAGCTTCTCGAAGAACCGGCGCGCGGAGAAGAAGTCGCGCTTCAGGTAGAGCGAATCCGCGAGGTAGTAGAGCGCCTCGGGAAAGCTCGGCGACGTGGGGTACTTCTCGATGAGGTCGTAGAGGATCGTCGACGCGGCTTCGTAGTTCTTGAGCTCGTACGCGACCTGCGCGTCGATGAGCCGACGCTCGGCGAGCTGGCCCTTCTCGTCTTCGGGTGGCTTGAGGCGCTTGTCGAGCTCGGTGAGCTGCCCATCGAGCTCGTACAGCTTAGCGCTCGCATCGTCGACTGCATCTGCGTGCGCGAGCGCGGGCGCGAATGCCAGCCCGGTCGCCAGTCCAGCGACGTGACACACCGCGAGCAGCGACCCTCGGAAGGATCCGGTTCGCGGACTGCGCTGCGCTGATTGCGGGCGACGAGGCATCATGACGAGGGCGAAGGCCGCTCTACTTGGTTGCCGGAGCAGGCGTCTTGGCAGCGTCGCCGGTCGCGGGGGACGATGAACTCGCCGGGCTCGTCCCCTTCCCGTCGTCGCCGATGGCCTCGCGGAAGTCGACCGCCGGGCGATCCTTCGGATCGGTGGTGACCGAGTTGCCCTTTTCGAAGCCGACGACCTTCAGCTGAAGCTGCTTGCCTTCCGACGCGGTGAAGGTGTGGCTGGAGCGTGCCGTGAACTTGTAGCCCTTGAGGTAGGAGAACACGCCGTACGCGTTGCCCTGGAAGACGAGCTGAACGGAGAGCGTGTGGTTGCCGGGCGTGATCGAGCCGTTGTAGATCTCGATCTCTTTTTGCTCGCCGAGCTTGCCGGAAGCAGACTCGTCGCTCTTGGAGAAAATCTCGGCGCCGTCGAGGGCGAACGAGTACTTCACCGGGACGTACATCGAGCCCATCTCGTTCTTGAACACGATGGCGGAGCGCGCGCCGGCGATGACGCCGTGGAGCACAGTCTCCTTCAACAGATTCAGGCGCGCCTTCGAGCGGAAGACCTGCTCCTTGAGCTCGTTCACTTTGCGCTCGAGGTCACGCAGCTTGACGTTGTACGCAGCGGAGGCCTGCAGCTGCTGTGCTTCTGCTGCCGACGGTGGCACCGGTGCGCTCGGCGGGGCCGAAGTGCCCGACGAAGGTGCCGTGGAGCCCGCCGGCGGCGGATTGCCTGTTTGCGCGATGGCAGAAGAACCCACGCCCAACAGCAACATGGCACCGAGTGCCGCCCAAGCCTGTGCCTTCTTACCGTGCGCCATCTTCATCGCCCTTGTCATAATTCAGGCCCACACTTTGGAAAAAATAAGTTCGTAGAGAGAGTCGGCTGGTACCGAGCACGGCACTGCATCCAAGGACCGGGTGGCAGAGGAAGCGCGATTTATACCCCGGTCGCCACGGTCAATCAAGGAGAGGGACGCTGGACCGCTGCGCGCGTGACGTCCGAAATGCGGGAGATCTTCCAGACCGCTTCCAACAGCTCGTTGAGGCCGGTTCGGCTCACTGCCGACACCGCGTGCAGCTCGATGCCACGCTCGGCGAAAGCAGCCTTGAGCCGCGGATAGGCTTCTTGCGTCTCGGTGAGATCCATCTTGCCGAGCGCGACGATCTGCGGCCGCTTCGCCAGCTCTGGATCGAAGCGCTCGAGCTCGTTGTTGATGACATCGTGGTCCTTGAGCGGCTCGCGACCCTCGATCTCGGTGACGTCGAGCACATGGAGCAGCACGCGCGCGCGCTCGACGTGGCGAAGGAACCGATGTCCGAGACCGTGACCATCGGCGGCGCCTTCGATGAGGCCCGGAATGTCGGCCAGCACGAAGCTGCGGTTGCCCGAGAGCCCGACGACGCCGAGGTGCGGCACGAGCGTGGTGAACGGATAGTCCGCGATCTTCGGCTTCGCGCGCGAGACCGAGGAGATGAACGTGGACTTTCCGACGTTGGGAAAGCCGAGCAAGCCCACGTCGGCGAGGAGCTTGAGCTCGAGGCGCAGCTCACGCTCTTGCGCAGGCTCGCCTTGCTCCGCGCGATGCGGCGCCTGGTACGTGGCGGTCGCGAAGTGAATGTTGCCCTTGCCGCCGATGCCGCCCCTCGCCGCGATGAAGCGCTGTCCGGGCTCGAGAAGATCTGCGAGGAGCTCGTCGGTGTCGGCGTCGTACACCACGGTGCCCGTAGGTACGCGCACGATTGTGTCGACGCCGCCCTTGCCGTACTTGTCACGGCCCTGGCCGTTCTCGCCGCGCTCGGCGCGGTACTCGCGCTGGTAGCGAAGATCGAGCAGCGTAGACAATTGCGGATCAGCGACGAGAATGACCGAGCCGCCATTGCCCCCGTCGCCACCGGCGGGACCGCCACGCGGCTCGTTGCTGGTGCTCGCGAATGCAGCGCAACCATCGCCGCCGCGGCCTGCGCGAACGGTGATGGTGCACTCGTCAATGAATTGCATCGGCGAATTGCATCGGCGAATTACTTGGGATTGCTCGAAGAAATACTACGAGGCGCGCAAACGCGCGGAGGCTGCCTAGGCGGCAGCGGAAGCAGGACGAACGTGGATGCGACGACGATCCGTGCCCTTGGCGCGGAACGCGGTGTACTCGACGGTGCCGTCGATCAACGCGAAGATCGTGAAGTCGCGACCCAGGCCGACGTTCAGGCCGGGGTGGATCACGGTGCCCTTTTGACGAACCAGGATGTTGCCCGCGATGACCGTCTCGCCACCGAAGCGCTTGATGCCGCGCATCTTCGCGCTCGAGTCACGACCGTTGCGGGAAGATCCCTGACCTTTTTTATGAGCCATTTTCGATTCCTATCTTGAGCCCGCCGAGCGGAGGCGGAGATGCCCTTAGCGAAGGCGGAGATGCTCGTGATTGACTAGGCGGAGATGCTCGTGATCTTGAGCGCGGTGAAGGGCTGGCGGTGACCGTTCTTCCTGCGGTAGCCCTTCCGGCGACGATACTTGTAGACGAGGACCTTGTCGCCGAGGTTGCGCGACTTGGCGGTCGACGGACGACCCTGCTCCTCGGCACCCTTGTCGGTGTACGTCACGACATCGGCGAGGACCTTGGCGCCACCGACGAGCGGAGCGCCAATCTTCACGGCATCGCCATCGGCGATCATGAGGACCTGGTCGAACGTGATGGTGCCCTTGGCACCCTCGAGCTTCTCAACATGCAGGAGGTCACCGGCCTTGACCCGGTATTGCTTCCCTCCCGTCGAAATCACCGCGTACATATTCCTACTCCCTTTGCCGAACGGAGGACGCAGTCTACGGAGAGAGCGTCCTGTGTCAATGATTTTTCCGGATCAATTCAGGGGGTACGTTCCCGTCCCCCCTCGCTCGGCGGTGCCTCGCGAGCCTCCCCCCACCACGCGGTTCTCGCGCGAGGGGCACGCGGTAGCTTCAGTGGAGCCGACTGCTAGAAGTTGGGGCTCGAGGCGTTGACGCAGATGCCGCCACAGTCGGCGCCGCCTTTGCTGTTGTCGCAGTCGTCGGTCGGGTCGTCGATGCAGGTGAGGCCGGCCGGACACTGGATGTTCGCGATGCCGCCGCAGAAGGGAGGTGCGCTGACGCACTTGCCGGGCGCGTCCCACGCAGCGCCTGGATCGTCGCAGACGAAGCTGGCCGGGCAGCGGTGCGGGTTGATCGTGTGGCCGCCGCAGACGATGTCGGTCGGCTCGATCATCTCGCACTTCTTGGCGGCGGTGTTGCACTGGGCGACGCGGGTCTCGATACGGCACAGCACCGTGCACGCATGCCCGCCGCAATCGAGCGGCTGGGCCTGATAGGCCACGACTTGATCCTTGTTGACCGCAGCGTTGAGGCACTGTCCACAGCAGCTGTGCGCGGGAAGAGCGACGCAATCCGCGTCGACGTTGCAGCTGAACAGGTCGGGCGCGGCGACGGCGCCGTTGAGGCTGACCGCGAACTTGCGGTTGTTCAGGCTGTAGTCGCGGTACACCACATAATAGGTGCGGATCGCCGGGTCGGTGTTGCCCGGGAGCGTGGCCGACACGTGCGAGTCGAGCGTGCCTGCGTCGGCGTCGTCGTTGCTGGCGACCACGTGGAACGCGTTGTCGAGGAGCCAGGTGACCGCGTCGCCGCCGTTCGACGAGCGCGTCCAGACGTCCACTACGTCGCCCTTGCCACCCGCGAACTTGTACGCGCGGTATCGCGGTGAGCTGGTGTACTTCACGTTGGTCGACGTCTGGCCGTAGTCGAGCGAGCCGAGGATCTTCATCCGATACGAAAACGCGTCGGACTTTTGATCAATCGCAGCTAGGTCGGAGAAATCACTCTCGACGGGCTGCTTGTCCTCGGCGGAGCAGGCGGCGATCGCGAGCGGCAATACGAGCGCGAGCGAAAGGAGGGCACGATTCATGACTAGTTGCCTTGGAGCTGGGCTTTGTACATGTGCAGCCCAGCGATGCTCGTCGATATGACGTACGCGGTGTTCGGCTTCACCATTGCGTACGGCGAGGCCGCCTTGAGGATGTAGCCGGTCGCGCCGTTATAGATGGATACCTGCTTCGCCACGACGAACTGCTTGAAGACCCTCGGCTTCGCGTCGGCGGCCCCCATGACCTGTACCCAGGTGGAGTTCGCCGCGCTGGAACGCTTGACCGTGACGTGCGGTGCGGCGGCAACGAGCTTCCGCAGCTCGGCGGCTGTCGCGGTCTTGGCATGAGCGAGGCCGGACATGGACAGCAGAACGGCGCAGAGCGCGAGTACGAACGAACGCATTGAAGGCTCCTTCAGAAGGGTTTGCAGTCCTCCGTAGCAGATCCGAGGCCAAGCGCCGAACGTGAGTCCCTACAACGAATTCGCGGACATTGCCGACGAGCAGGACGTCGCAGTGCCATGGGCGCAGGTCGATCCGCCGGCGCCGGCACTTGCCGCGTGCGCCGTCAGCCGCGCAGGGCGCGGAGCCCAGCTTCGAACGGGGCACGCGCCACGCCGCGCTCGGTGATGATGGCTGCGAGGTAGCGCGCGGGCGTCACGTCGAAGGCCGGGTTGCGCACGTTGATGTCGAGGGGCGCGAGGCGCTTGCCGCCGTGGTGCGTCACCTCGTCGGTGGCGCGCTCTTCGATGGGGATCGCGGCGCCGTCGGCGGTCTCGAGATCGACGGTGGACCAGGGTGCAGCGACGAAGAATGGGAGGCCGTGCGCCGCGGCAGCGAGCGCCACCGAGTACGTGCCGATCTTGTTCGCGGTGTCGCCGTTGCGCGCGATGCGATCGGCACCGACGACGACGCCTTGAATCTCACCGCGCGCCATGAAGTGCGCGGCCATGTTGTCGCTGATGAGCGTGACTTCGATGCCCGCGCGCTTCAGCTCCCACGCGGTGAGCCGAGCACCTTGCAACACGGGGCGCGTCTCGTCGGCGAACACGCGGATCTTGCGGCCCGCCTTGATCGCCGAACGAATCACGCCGAGCGCCGTGCCGTAGCCGCCCGTCGCGAGCGCCCCCGCATTACAGTGGGTGAGGATGCCGCCTTCGGGCAAGAGCTCTGCACCGTGCTCGCCGATCGCGCGACACGCGGCGATGTCCTCGGCCTGGATCGCCAGGGCTTCTTGGAGGAGAGACGCGTGATCTTGTCGCGGCGACTTTCGCATCCGCGCAAGTGCCCAGAACAGGTTCACCGCCGTCGGCCGCGTGGCCGCGAGCGCCTCGTAGATCTGCTCGGGTTGGACGCGCTCTCCCGCTTCGCGCTGTCGCATGCCGAGCGCCACGCCGTAGGCAGCAGCACATCCGATCGCAGGTGCACCCCGCACGGTGAGATCGCGAATCGCGTTGCACACGTCCTCGTAGCGATCGAGACGAAGCCACACCTCGTCGATGGGAAGCGCGCGTTGATCGAGCAAGAACAGCGAGCCGTCCTGCCAGCGGAGTGGCGAGAGATCTTCGTCGATGGCGGACATGCGAGCCCGCAGCATAGAGACCTCGCGCTGCCGCTACAACGCGCTAGAAGAGGCGTTCAGAGCGCACGCGGGTGACCGTGGACGCGCGATACGGATTCTGACAAACTAGTCAGCGTGACTAGAAAATCCACACAGCGTACACCTGCCGAGTCGCCCCACGATCGCTGGACGCTTCAAGACGCGAAAGCGCGATTCAGCGAGGTGGTGCGGCTCGCGAACCGCAAGGGCCCGCAGCACGTCACGCTGCATGGTCGTGACGCGGTCGTCGTCGTCGACGCAGCAGCCTTCGCGAAGCTGCAGGGCCAGCGCACGGGTCAGCTGCTGATCGAAGCGCTGGGTGCTTCACCGCACCGCGAGGTCGAGATCATGCCGCGTCGCCTCGTAATGCCGGTGCGCGGCATCGCACTGTGAGCGCTTGGTTGCTCGATACGAACGTCATCTCGGAGCTGCGCAAGCGGCGACCCAAGACCAAGGTGCTTGCATTCGTGGCCGCTCAATCCTTGGAAGATCTCTATGTCAGCTCGGTGTCGCTCGCCGAGATCCGCTACGGCATCGAACGGCTGAAAGACCCCATCAAGCGGGCCGAGCTCAACGATTGGTTGTCGCACCGCGTTCGCCCGATGTTCCAGCAGCGCGTGTTGGAAGTCACCGAGGACATCATGCTGAAGTGGCGTCTTCTCGTCGAGGATGGCCGGAAGGCTGGTCACACGTTTTCACAGCCAGACTTGATCATCGCGGCGACGGGGCTTCACCACGGCTTTACTGTCGTGAGCCGCGATACCGCGGAGTACTTGCGCGCCAAGGTCCCGGTGTTCAACCCGTGGAGTGAGTCGGCGGCGCCTCGTTGACTCCGAACCCTGGGGCAACCACCTGTCGCCGCCACTGCGCGCGGGTAGCGTACCGTCTACATCGCATCGCGTGGGTGCCGGGGTGCAGGTCGCACTGGCGCACCGCGGTAGCTCGACGCTGTGACTCACGATGTCGAACACCTTGCTTGGCGCGTTCGGTGGCGCGAGCTCCGGTCTCGTCCTCGACTTCAACCTCGGCGTCGTCGCCGCGTTTCGCTGACGCCTGGGCCGGTGTTCAGCGCCAGAGAACGCGCACCGGATAGCGCGCGATCACACTGTCCTTGCTGACCACTGCGAGCTTCTCGCTCATCGCTTGCGCAACCAGCATCCGATCGAAGGGATCCCGATGGTGGTTGGGCAAATCACGAAGGCGATTGACGTGATCGATCGTGATCGGCAGCTCGGAGAAACCATAGTCCCTGAGCGCGCGATCGACGTCCTGCAACGCAGACAACTTTCCACTGCTGGACTTGATCGCTATCTCCCAAGCCGTCACCGCGCTCACGAAAACGTCGTCAGCTGCTTGGATCTTGCGAACGACGCGGGCATCGAGCTCACCTGAATCCCACCAGAGGAAGGTGTGCGTGTCGAGCAGGAGCCTCAACGATGGCGTCCCTCGAACAACGCAATCTGTTCGTCGGTGAGAGGCGCGGCTGCATCGACGACCGCCGCAAAGCGTCCCCTGCCCTTGCCAGGAATTCGAAGCGTCTTGCGGTCGACAGCTTCGAGCGGCACGAGACGAGCCCGTGGCTTGCCTGCGCGCGCGAGGATGATCGTCTCGCCCTGCGCCGCACGCTCGATGAGCTCGGGCAGATGAGCCTTGGCTTCTGCGATGTTGATGGAACTGCGACGCATTCTAGTATGGTAGCGAAGATGACCAAGATGGTCAATGTTCATGAGGTCGCGCCGGCAGCGGCAATCGTCACCGCTTTCCTTCGCTCACCCCTCCAGATACTTCTTGAGATATTCGTTCACCAGCTCGGGGTTGGCCTTGCCCTGCGTCGCCTTCATCACCTGGCCAACGAAGTAACCGAGCAGCTGTACCTTGCCGGCGCGATACGATTCGGCCTGCTTGGCGTTGCCCTCGACGGCCGCCTTGCATGCCGTCACGATGGCCGCGGTGTCCGTGACCTGCATCAGGCCTTCCTCGTCGACGATTTGCTTTGCCGGCTTGCCCGACGTCCACATCTTGTCGAACACATCCTTGCCGATCTTGCCGCTGATCGTCTTGTCCGTGATGAGGCCCACCAGGCCCGCCAGCTGCTTCGGCGAGATCGGGGAGTCCGAGATCGTCTTCTCTTCTTTGTTGAGGCGACCGAGGATCTCGGTGCCCAGCCAGTTGGCCGCGAGCTTCGGATCGGCCTTCGCGTGGAGCGCGCGCTCGAAGTACTCGGCGATGGTCTGATCGGCGGTGAGCGTCGCGGCGTCGTACTCGGTGAGGCCGAGCACGTCGACGTAGCGGCGGCGCTTCGCGATCGGCAGCTCCGGCAGCGACTGTCTCACCTGCTCGATCCACGCGTCGTCGACGGACAGCGGCGGCAGATCGGGCTCGGGGAAATAGCGATAGTCGTGCGCCTGCTCCTTGCTGCGCATCGCGATCGAGATGTTCTTCTCGACGTTCCACAGGCGGCTCTCCTGCGCGACGCGCTCCCCGCGACGCACGAGCTCGATCTGGCGCTTGATCTCGTACTCGATCGCCATCTCGACGTTCTTGAACGAGTTCATGTTCTTCATCTCGGCCTTGGTGCCGAGCTTCTCGTCACCGCGCTTGCGCACCGAGACATTCGCATCGCAGCGCAGCGAGCCTTCGTCCATGTTGCCGTCGGAGATGCCGAGGTAGCGAACGATCTGCCGGATGGCCCGCAGGTACGCGGCCGCCTCGGCCGCCGAGCGCAGGTCCGGCTCGGACACGATCTCCACGAGCGGCACACCGCAGCGGTTGAAGTCGACGAGCGAGTATGGCGTCCCCACCACGTGCATGTTCTTGCCCGCGTCCTCTTCCATGTGGATGCGGGTGAGGCGCACGGTGCGCAGCTCGGGCTTTTCACCCTGCTTGCATGGCATCGCGAATTCGACCTTGCCGAACTCGCACAGCGGCTCGTCGTACTGCGAGATCTGATAGCCCTTCGGCGAGTCGGGATAGAAGTAGTGCTTCCGTGCAAACCGCGACACGCGCCGGATCTCGCATCCCATGGCGAGCCCGATCTTCAGCGCGCACTCCACCGCCGCGCGCGACAGCACGGGCAACGTCCCGGGCAGCGCGATCGTGTAGGGGTCGACGTGCGTGTTGGGTGCACCACCGAACGCCGCCGACGCGCTGGTGAAGGCCTTCGTCGTGGTCTGGAGCTGCACGTGACATTCGAGACCGATGACCGCTTCATATTCGGAAGAGCTAAGGGCGGTGCTCATGCGTTCTCCGGGGGACGCTTGGTGTGGAAGTCGGTGAGCTTCTGATACGCACGGGCGGTACGCAGCAGCGTGCCCTCGGCGAGTGGCGCACCGAGCAGCTGCAGGCCTACTGGGAGAAGCGGCCCACCTTCCCGGGGGGCGGCGAACCCGCAGGGAATCGACATGCCGGGGAGACCGGCCAGGTTGCAAGGGATCGTGTAGATGTCCGACAGGTACATCGACAGCGGATCGGCGGTCTTCTCGCCGAGCTTGAAGGCGACCACCGGGGACGTCGGCGTGGCGATGACGTCGCACTTGGCGAACGCGGCGGTGAAGTCGTTCTTGATGAGCGTGCGCACTTGCTGTGCCTTGCGGTAGTACGCGTCGTAATAACCGGAGCGCAGCGCGTAGGTGCCGAGCATGATGCGGCGCTTCACCTCGGGGCCGAAGCCCTCGGCGCGCGTCTTCTTGTACATGTCGCCGAGCGATTCGGACTGGGCGCGAAGGCCGTAGCGAACGCCGTCGTAGCGCGCGAGGTTCGAGCTGCACTCGGCGGTGGCGACGATGTAGTACGCGGCGATGCCGTACTTGGTGTGCGGCAGCTGCACCGGCACCAACGTGGCACCGGCCTTCTCCAGCTCGGCGATCGCGGCGCGCACGGGCGCGGCGATCGACGCATCGAGATCGAAGAAGTACTCCTCGGGGATGCCGATGCGCAGGCCCTTCGCGTCGGCCGGCGTGGCGAGGTAGTCGGGCACCTCCGCCGGTAGCGACGTGGAGTCGAGCGGATCGAGGCCGGAGATGGCGCGCAGCACCCGTGCCGCGTCGTCGGCCGAGCGCGCGAACGGTCCGACCTGATCGAGCGAGCTCGCGAACGCGATGACGCCGTAGCGCGAGATGCGCCCGTACGTGGGCTTGAGACCCACGATGCCGGAGAGCGCGGCGGGCTGGCGAATGGAGCCACCGGTATCGGTGCCGAGCGACGCGGCACAGAGGCCTGCAGCGACGGCAGCGGCCGAGCCACCCGAGCTTCCGCCCGGCACGCGCGTCGTGTCCCACGGGTTCTTCACGGGGCCGTACGCAGAGCTCTCGTTGGAAGAGCCCATGGCGAACTCGTCCATGCTGAGCTTGCCGAGCAAGACCGCGCCGGCCTGCTTGAGGCGCGCAACGACGGTGCCGTCGTAGGGTGGGATCCAGCCCTGCAGGATCTTGGAGCCGCACGTCGTCTCGACCCCACTCGTGACGAAGATGTCCTTGAGGCCGATCGGCACGCCGGCGAGCGCACCCGGATCCTCCCCACGGGCCACCTTTTCGTCCACGTTCTTCGCGAGCGCACGCGCGCCATCCTCGTCGACGCGATAGAAGGCGCCGAGCCCAGGGTCGAACGCGCGCACGCGCTGGAGATAGGTCTCGGTGACCTCGAGCGCGCTCAGCTTCTTTGCGCGCACGGCGTCGGCGATGGTGCCGACGGGATCGTTGCTGGCGAGGAAGTCGACGGAGCTCATTCGCTCACCTCGATGATCTTCGGCACTTCGAAGAACGATCCCTCGCGACGCGGCGCGTCGGCCAGCGCAACCTCGGACTCGAGCTGTGGCCCGAGGACGTCTTGGCGCAGCGGCGCCTTCAGTGGCACGGCGTGCGTCATGGGCTCGACCCCGGTGGTGTCGAGCTTGGCCAGATCGGCCATGTAATCGAGGATGGCGGAGAGCTCACGCTCGAGGCGGGTGAGCTCCTCATCGGACAGAGCGAGGCGCGCCAGCTCGGCGGTCTCTCGCACTTCGGCGGCGGTGATGCGCATGGCGCGCAATGTACACCAGCCGATGCAGCTGCAAAGCGGTGCTACGCGCTCCGTTTTCGCCCAACCTTTTTAGGCAATCCGGTAGTTTACTCGCAGTGCTAGGGCCCGTTGACCATCGAGATCTCGGCGGATCAGGTCGGTGCACTCGTCACATTGCGGATCGGCAACACCGGGCCGCCCATTCCCAATGCGCTCCGTCCCATGGTGTTCGAGAAATTCAGGCAGGCCGTGGCCCAGCAGAACAAGGCAAACTTCGGGCTCGGGCGCTATTTCTGCCGACGTTGTTCGTGATGGAGCTGCCCGCGTCGAGCTCAGTTCCATGACTTCGCCAGCGTAGATGGGGCCCCGTCAGTGCGGGGCGCGGAATTGTCACGTTGCTGGCGCTGCTGTAGGGGTGCCTCATCTCCGACGTGGCTTTGCCTTCGCCTTCTTCCCCTCGCGCTTGTTGCGTTTGCCTCGGCCCCGACCCCGCTCTTCTTGAACCGCTTGTTGTTGGTACATCACCCTCGCCAGCTCGCCGAGCATGGCCTGGAACGACGCCTCGTCTTCGTCATCGTCTTCGTCATCGTCTTCGTCTTCGTCTTCGTCTTGGCCGGCGCCCAGATCGGGTCCGTCCAAGAATTCAGCCAAGCCGATCTTGCCGTCTTGGAACCCTTGGATGAAGTCGTGCACACCGTGTAACGATGCAACGCTATCTTTGAGCTGCTGGACGGGATCGCAAAAATCGTCGGGCCGTCCCCCAGATCGAGCGCGCTCGTGCCGTTGCAGGTCACGGAGCAGGAGTGCGGGTGGCGAATTGCGCAGCGTCCGCAGCTCGCGATCGATCTCGCGCAGTTGTTTGCGCAGCTCGGCGTTGGTTCTCACCAGCGCGACATATCTTCGCTCCACCTCGTCGTCGGAATCGCGATTCTCGGGTGAATCGGACGTAATCCACGTGCGCTCGATCTCGATCAGCCGCGCAAAGTTGCGCTCCCTGTATGCGAGCGTGACCTCCTTCATCACCTCGGTGCGCGCAGCTCGCTCCTGCTCGTCTTGTACCTTGTCTGGGTGAATCGCCTCGGCGAGCCGGCGAAACAGGTCGCGAAGAGCACCGGTGCCCGTCTCCTTGCCCGCGGTGGAAGTAGACTTGGCGAACCGCTGCGTTTCGTTGTCCGCGCCAAATGGAACGTCACGCTCGGTATGCGCCGCCGAGCGGCCGGGCGAGATGACGCCCATCTGCTGCAAGTTGCGATAGACGCCGCCGATCCGATCTCGCTCACGACGCGGTCGTGAGGCCTCGGTCGTCAGCGACTCCATCATGGAGTGGATCGCGCGGTCGAGACGCGTCGCCTCCTCCGATAGCGGCCCCATTTCGCCAGCCACCCGCGTCATCGTCGCACGGAGCTCCAGCTCCAGCTTCTCCAACGTCTTCCGTCGCTTTGCAATTTGGCCGAGGAGCTTGTCGTGCTCCGCACGCAGCGCGCGCAGTCGCTCCGGTGGCTGACCCAGACTCAAAGCGGCGTCGACGGAGGTGACATGGAGGGTCTCGGTTTCGACGGTTTCCAACATGATGCCGGAAGGTACTTCATCCCGATCCTTGCGCAAGCGTCTTTTGCAGAGACCATCGTCGTGACGCGTGGACGTGATGACCTGATCAGGTCATAATGAGGTCATGAAGCGCGCCAAGCTTTCCGAGCTGAAGGCTCATTTGAGCGAACGGCTCGCCGAGGTCCGAGCGGGCGCGATCATCGTGGTGTGTGATCGCGATACGCCAATCGCCAAGCTGATCCCATTCGCGCTCGATGACAACGGGATCGTCATCGATGAGCCGAACAAACCCAAACGCCCGTTGCGCGGTATCCGCGGTGTTGCGTTGAAGGAAGGTGTCGACGTCCTCGCGCTGCTCGGGGAAAGCCGTGGCGAAGAGTGATCGCGTACGTCGATACGAGCGTCGTGTTGCAGGTGCTCTTCCGACAGGGTCGATCTCATCCGTCTTGGGGGCGTTGGACGGTGGCCTATGCGAGCGAGCTCCTCGGGATCGAAGCGCGCCGCATGATCGATCGCTTGCGTCTGAGCAACGCCCTCGATGACGAAGGCGTCGCCGCAGCGCACGAGCAGCTGGGGAAAATCGAGGAAGCGATCGGAAAGATCTCGCTCAACCGCCCTGTATTGCGCCGCGCTTCGATGCCCATGCCCACGGTCGTAAAGACGCTCGATGCGATCCACTTGGCGAGCGCGCTTCTGTTGCAAGAGCGAAGACAAGAGGCAGTCCATTTCTTCACCCATGACGAGAAGCTGCTTCGAGCCGCGACCTCGCTTGGCTTTCTCCGCTGAACGCCGGGCCCAACGCCCTAGCGCAGCGCACTATCCGCGCGCGTCGAGCTCGCTCGTGATTGCGTCGTGCAAGACCGGGCGAAACTTCTTGATGGCCTCGTTCGCGCGCGTGGGGTGCACGCGGTTCGACAACAAGATGACCCACCGCTCGCGCGCGGGATCGATCCAGATGGAGCAACCGGTGAACGCGAGGTGGCCGACGCCTTCACGCGACCACAGCGAACCGGCGGACGATCCCTCGGCCGCGGGATGATCCCAGCCGAGGCCCCACGAGGAACCGGGGATGCCGGCGTTCTGCCACGCTCTTTGCACCCACGCCGACGGCAAGCTCGACGGCCGCCCATGGAAAGCGGCGACCCAATCGCCGATCAACGTGTTGACGGCGGCCACATCACCGAAGAGGCCAGCGTGCCCCGCGACGCCTTGCATCGCGCGCGCATTGCCGTCGTGCACGGTGCCTTGCAGGCCATCTTCCGTTGGCGCGACGTTGCCGATGATCGGGCCGAAGCCCACATCCGCGCCGAGCGACTCCGCCAGGTCGGCGTGGAACAACGCGTCGAGCCGGTGCCCGGAGATTCGCTCCAGCTCGTCTCCGAGGAGGATGTAGCCGAGATCGCTGTAGATCGACTGCGCACCCGGCACACCGACGAGCGGCTCGGTACGCGCGTTCTCCACCACCTGCCGGCGCATCGCCGGCGAAGGCTCGGACGCAACGCCGAGCTCGCGCACGGGGAGCAGGCCTCCCGCGTGGCTCAGCAGTTGCTCGATGGTGCAATCGGGTCGCGGCCGATCCGAGAGCGAGAGCTTGCCGCGCTCGAGATAGCGCAGCACCAGCGCCGCCGTGCACAACGGCTTGGTGAGCGACGCGAGATCGAAGCGCGTCCCGAGCTTTGCGGCGCCCGCAGCATGCGCGAGCACCGTCTTGCCTCGATCCACGACGAGAAGCTGGGCAGAGGGAAATACCGTCGGTATGGCCTCATCCATCATGGCAACGATCTGCGCGCTCATGGCGCATACGGTACTGCACATTCCCCGCTCGTGCGCTCCGTGCTATGAGGCGCCGGCCTCATGAGTCACGTCGATTCCAGCCTCGCTGCCAGGGCGCCGGTCGTGCACCCACCGGGTTTTGCCGCTCGTCGCCGGCAGAACTGGATCTTCCTCGGCCTCATGTACGGCTTCTTCTACATGTCGCGGTACAACCTGTCCGCGATCCAGGTTGCGCTGAAGGAGAAGTTCGGCTGGTCCCACACCGACTACGGCGACATCACGAGCTGGGCGCTCGCGGTCTACGGGTTCTCGGTCTTCTTCAACGGTCCGCTCGCAGATCGCATCGGTGGCAAGCGCGCCATCCTCATGGGCTCGGCCGGCGCGGCGGTCTTCAACTTCTTGTTCGGCGCGTGCTTCCTGTTCCTCCAGCACCCCGCCGTCGTGCAAAAGGGCGTGGTGGTCACGCCGGCGGTGCTGCAGCACGGCATGACCGCCTCCACGCTCGTGGCCACGTTCGCCGTCGTGTGGGCAGGCAACCACTACTTCCAGTCGTTCGGCGCTCTCTCGATCGTGAAGATCAACGCCGCGTGGTTCCACGTGCGCGAGCGCGGCAGCTTCGCCGGCATCTTCGGCATCATGATCCAGAGCGGGCGCTTCCTCGCGCTCTACGTGTCGCCGCTGCTCCTCAGCTTCTTGCCCTGGCAGTTCTGCTTCTGGGTTCCCGCCGCGGTGCTGACGGTGATGTTCTTCCTCAATCGTCGCTTCGTGGAGGACACCCCCGCGAAGGCCGGCTTCGAGTTCGACACCGCGGACGAGACGGTCGACGAAGCCACGCAGAAGCCGTCGCTGTTGTTCGTGCTCAAGAAGGTCTTCGCGTCGCGCGCGGCGTGGCTCATCGCGCTGTCGTCCATGTGCATCGGCATGGTGCGCAACACGATCGATCACTGGTGGCCCGGCTATTTCTCCACGGTGTTTTCGATCAAGACCGAGGACCTGAAGTCGTCGTTCGTCTACAACCTCATCTCGTTCGGCACACCGCTCATGGCGATCTTGGGCGGGCTCGTGGCCGGCAATGCGTCGGACAAGGTGTTCGGCGCGCGTCGGGCGCCGGTCATCTTCTTCGCGTTCCTCGGCCAGGCGTTCTGCCTAGTGGTGCTCTCGCAAGCCATCCATTCCATCTGGGCGGGCTGTCTGCTGCTGCTCCTGATCGCGTTCTTCATCCAGAGCGCGCACTCCCTCGTCGGCGGTGCAGCCTCGATGGACTTCGGCGGTCGCAAAGCCGTGGCCACCGCGGCCGGCCTCTTCGATGGCGCGCAGTACCTCGCCGGCGCGATCATCAACAAGGCGCTCGGTCCTCTGCTGGATCACTTCCGCGATCCGAAGCAGGCGGGCGCCGAGTACAGCGTGTGGCCGCTCGCGCCGTTGCCGTTCGCGCTCCTCGGCGCGCTCGTCATTTCCCAGATCTGGGATGTCATCCCCGGTCGCGTCGTCGACGAGGCCGAGCAACGA
Source organism: Myxococcales bacterium (assembly GCA_043741435.1). Taxonomy (GTDB): domain Bacteria; phylum Myxococcota_A; class Polyangia; order Palsa-1104; family Palsa-1104; genus JBDTCO01. Next base: position 9,648 of record JAYUBF010000258.1, on the reverse strand, counting down.
CGTCGCGTCGTCGTGTCACGTGCGCGCATCCATCTCGTCGAGCGCGTGGCCCTCGCCCTGTTTGGTGCCATTGGTGGCGGCTATGCGGTGCTAGCGTGGGTGCTGCCACAGTGGGTCGCGCGACAATTTCTCGGCCGCGCGCTGCCGCCGGCCGGTGTGCTGCTTCATCAGATGATGGCCGGCATGCAGCTGGGCGTGGCCATCGTCGCGGTGATCGCCGCGCGCACGCCGCGTCCACCGCGCGCGCTGGTTCGCGGCGTCGCGGTCGCGCTCGCGTTCACCGCGCTCGGCCCCGTGCTCGCCGCCGTCACGCAGAGCGTGCAGTGGCCGGAGCTGAAGGCCTACGCACCATTGCTGGGCCTCGATCTGCTCGTCGCTGTGCTACTCGTGATCACGCAGACGCATCGTCGCTGACCGTGGTCACAACTTCGAGCCACGCGCTCCGATACCGGGGCCATGAAACGTGATACGAAAGAAGCCGAGATGCAGAAACGAGAAGCGGAGACCCTTCGTGCGCTCTTGCGCTCGGACATCGGCGCCATGATTGAATCATTGCGCGCCGACATGAACGTGCAGTTCGAGGGCGTGCAGGCCCAGTTCGACGATGTCCGCAGCGACATTGCCAGGCTCGACGCCAAGCTGGAACGGCGCACCAAGGCCCTGGCGGACACCCTCGCCGCAGCCGATCGCCGGCTACGGCTCGGCCACGACGATCACGAAGCGCGCATCGTTCGGCTCGAACAACGCTGATTTGCTCGGCGTCTTGAGTCGCCGACACGACGAACACGACGCGCGCGCCCCAGACGTCAGCCGGCTGCGAGCTCGATCGCCTCGAGCGCTTTGACGCGGTCGCGCAGTTGCGCAGCCTTCTCGAAGTCGAGCGCTTCGGCTGCTGCGTGCATCTCCTTGCGCAGCTTGGCGACCGCTTGCGGGATCTTGTCGATGGCCACGTCGGCGACCCACTTCTTTTGCTTCTCGGCGGCCTTCGGGAGCGCGGTGACATCGACGGTGCCGTCGTACTCGCGGCCCTGCATGTCGAGAATCGCGCGCTTGGTGCTCGTCGGTGTGATCTTGTGCTTCTTGTTGTGCGCGGCCTGGATGATGCGACGGCGATCCGTTTCGTCGATGCAGCGCTTCATCGAGGCGGTGATCTTGTCGCCGTACATGATGACCCGGCCCTCGATGTTGCGAGCGGCACGGCCACACGTTTGAATGAGCGCGCGCTCGGAGCGCAGGAAGCCTTCCTTGTCGGCGTCGAGGATCGCGACGAGCGACACCTCCGGGATGTCGAGGCCCTCGCGCAACAGATTGATGCCGACGAGCACGTCGAACTCGCCACGCCGCAGGTCGCGGATGATCTCGATGCGCTCCATCGTGTCCACGTCGGAGTGCAGGTAGCGCACCTTGATGCCGAGGTCGGTCATGTACTCGGTGAGATCTTCCGACATGCGCTTGGTCAGCGTGGTGACCAGCACGCGGTCCTTCTTCTTCACGCGCTCGCGGATCTCGCCGACCAGATCGTCGACCTGATCTTTGACGGGCCGCACCTCGATCTGCGGATCGAGGAGCCCCGTCGGGCGAATGACCTGCTCGACCACAACGCCCTCGGCCTTCTTGAGCTCGTAGTCGCCTGGTGTGGCCGACACGTAGATGATCTGATCGAGCCGCTCCTCCCACTCTTCGAACTTGAGCGGGCGGTTATCCATTGCCGACGGGAGACGGAAGCCGTACTCGACGAGCGTGGTCTTGCGCGACTGGTCACCGCGGTACATCGACTGGACCTGCGGCACGGTCTGGTGCGACTCGTCGACGAAGCAGAGGAAGTCCTTCGGGAAGTAATCGATGAGCGTGGGCGCCGCTTGGCCCGGCGCGCGGCCCGACAGGTGGCGCGAGTAGTTCTCGATGCCGTTGCAGTGCCCCATCTGCTCGAGCATCTCGAGGTCGAACATGGTGCGCTGCTCGAGGCGCTGCTTCTCGACGAGCTTCATGTTCGCCGAGAGGTATTGCAGCCGCTCGCGCAGCTCCACCCTGATGCCCTCGATGGCTTTGACCAGCTGCGAGGCAGGCGTCACGTAGTGCGAGTTGGGGAAGATGGCGCACATCTTCTCCTTGCTGAGGATCTTGCCGCGTAGCGGGTCGACGATGGCGATCTGGTCGATCTCGTCGCCGAACATCTCGATGCGGATCGCGCGTTCCTCTTCGAACGACGGGAACACCTCGACGATATCCCCGCGCACGCGGAAGGTGCCGCGGTGGAAGTCGACGTCGTTGCGCTCGTACTGCAGGTCCACCAGGCGGCGCAGGAGCGCATCGCGGCGCACCTCCTGGCCGACCTCGAGCTGGAGCACCAGCTCCTTGTAGTAGTTCGGGTCGCCGATGCCGTAGATGCAGGACACCGACGCCACGATGATGACGTCCTTGCGGCTGAGCAGGGCGCGGGTCGCCGAGTGGCGCATCCGGTCGATCTGCTCGTTGATCATCGAGTCTTTCTCGATGTACGTGTCCGACGAGACCACGTAGGCCTCGGGCTGGTAGTAGTCGTAGTACGAGACGAAGTACTCCACGGAGTTCTCCGGGAAGAGCTCCTTGAACTCGCCGTACAGCTGCGCCGCGAGGGTCTTGTTGTGCGCCATGATCAGCGTCGGGCGCTGCATCTTCTCGATGACGCAGGCGGCGGTGTACGTCTTGCCCGAGCCGGTGATACCGAGGAGGACCTGGTGCTTGTCCTTGCGCTTGAGGCCGGCGACCAGCTGTTCGATGGCCGTGGGCTGGTCACCGCGCGGCGTGTACTCGGAGACGATCTTGAAGCGCTCAGGCATGAGGCTTTGATTGTAGCAGCCGCGTGGATGTGTATGCTCGGCCGATGTCGCACTGGAAAGCCGCCTTGCTGTCCGTTTTCGTGTTGGTAGGCGGATGCGCCGGTGACGACCAGCCGATGGGGTCCACCGATCTCGCGGGTGTGGACTTCGCCGGGCTCGATCTCACCGGCGTGGACCTGGCGAGCGCGTCGGGCGATGGCGGGATCGTCCTGTCGCCCACCAGTGACGTCGAAGTGATCGTGGAACCGGGGAACAACGGCGCGTCGCTGCTCGCGGCGATCAATGGCGCGGCCACGTCGGTGCACATGGTGATGTATCAGCTCACCGCGTCGAGCGTCGTCGACGCGCTCATCGCGCGGAAGAAGGCCGGCAAGGACGTGAAGGTTCTGCTCAACAAGACGTTCCCGTTCAACATGGGCTCGAACGACAGCGTGTATGCGCAGCTCAACACCGCCGGCGTGAGCGTGAAGTGGGCGCCCACGATGTACCAGTACACCCACGAGAAATCGGTCATCGTCGACGCGAAGACGGCCATCATCATGACCATGAATGCTTCCGTGAGCGCATTCAACGGCAACCGTGAGTTCCTCGCCGTGGTGCACGACGTCGACGACGTGGTGGAAGCCGAGGCCTTGTTCCAGGCCGATTGGGCCGGCACGGTCACGAACAACACCGGCAAGCTGCTCGTGGCACCGGACAACAGCGAAGGCCGCTTGGTCGCGCTCATCGACCAGGCGAGCGTGAGCGTGGACCTCGAGGGCGAGACGTTCTCGGCCGACTCCATCCTGCAAGCGCTCGGGCGGGCCGACAAGCGCGGCGTGGCCGTGCGCGTGGTGCTCTCCGACGAAACGCCGACCAATGCGCAGACGCAGGCGGTGATGGGCCTCAAGCAGGTGATGATCCCCGTGAGGACGCTGCACAACCCCTTCATCCACGCGAAGGCGATCGTCGCCGACGGCACGATCGCCTACGTGGGCTCCATGAACTTCACCGCCAACTCGCTCGAGAACAACCGCGAGCTGGGGGTGCTCATCAGCAAGCAGAGCGAGGTCGACAAGGTGAAGAACACGATCGCCGCCGACTTCGCCGCTGGCACCGCGCTGTAGGTCGTGGCGAGCAGCGCTCACCGACAACGCGCAGTTCAGCGCTGGCGAGTGGGATCACATGCTGACGACGCCAGTCAAAGCGTCGGCCAACAAGTCCCGTCGCTGAGCGGAGCTACTTCGGACGGCCGCGGGCCATAACGTAGGTCATGCCCGTCACCAACACGACGGCGAACAGCGCGATCCAATCACTGTGTCGCGCCGCGCGCGAGATCAACGCACCAACGAGATAGAGTGCTGCGCAGAGACAACCGAGCAACACCAGCGTGAGCACCACGCCGAGCGAAGTCTTTGCGACCTTGCTCACCGGGCCAGGCGGTTGCTTGCTGGCAATCGCTCGCGCGAACGCGTTGCTCTCGTCGGGAATCACGAGGCCAAGCTAACACGCAGCAGCGAACCCACAAACGAAACGCAACGCAACGCAACGCAACGCAACGCGAGCGCAACGCGAGCGCAACGCAACGCAACGCAACGCAACGCGAGCGCAGCAGCGAGCACAGAAACGCAACGCAATGCGAGCGCAGCAGCGAGCACAGAAACGAACGCAATGCGAGCGCAGCGAGCGAGCACACCAGGGCGATTTCCACGCAGCGCAAAGCGCCCACCCACCCGAGGCGCCAAAGGCGCCGTCGGCGCGCGACTCGCGCCGTGGCAGGAAGGGAGGCTCACACGGCTTGCCGTGTGAGGGAAGGCGGCACGCCTTCCCCTAAATGAAGGCCAGCTGCCAAATACGACAATCGACGCGCTCGCTCCGCGAGCGCATCCATCAGCTGGCGCAGACGCTCTTGTTCTTCTGATCGCGCGCGAGGTTCTTCAGCTGATCCGTCGCGTCCTTCTTCCACGTCGTCTTCGGGTACCGACGCAGCAGCTCCTGGAAATACACCTTCGCATCCGAGCAATACTTCAGCTGGTAGAACGCGGAGCCGTTCTTGAACATCGCGTCGGGGACGATCTCCGACTTCGGAAAATTGTCGACGACCTTGGTGTAGGCACCGATCGCGTTTGCGTACCGCTTCTCGCCGCTGTACGCGTCGCCGATGTGGAACTGCGCCTTGGCCGCGCGCGGATCTTGCGGATAACGGTTCACGAACGCTTCGTACAACCGACGCGCATCGACCCACTGGCTCGCGGCGAGACGCTTCTCGGCCTCGGCGAACAAAGCGTCGGGCGTCTCCGGCACCGGCGGCGTCTTGGCCGACGTCATCGTGTTGGTGAGCTGCTCGAGCTTGGTGTCGGAGTTGGCGCGATAATCCTGGAACTGTTTCGTGAGCGCGTCGTTCGAGTGCTGGATGTCGTCGATCCGACCTTGCAGCTGACCGAGATCGACCTGCAGCTTCTCCACCGTTTGTCCGACGTCGGCCGAGTTGCGCGTGACCACCTTCGTGGCGTCGTCGACGACTTGCTTGAGTCGCTTGAGCTGCGTGTCGAGCTGCTTCGCGAGCTCACCCGCCTTCACTTCGTTCTTCGCGGAGAGCCCTTTGACTTCCTCGATCTGTTGCTTGATCTCGCGGCCCTCTTCCTTCGTAACGAAGGCGAAACAACCACCGAGCGCAGCGACGGAGCCGAGGAGGATCGTTCTCTTGATGTGAGTGTTCATGTCTTAGTGGGCGACATCGACGCGACGGTCTTTGGCCCAGCCGGATTCGTCGGTGCCAGACGCTTCGAGCTCGCCCTTCGGCACCAGCTTCATGGCGCCATTGATGAAGCCCATGCGCGTGAGACGATCACGCACGGCCTGGGCGCGACGATCGGACAGCGCGAGGTTGTATTCCTCGGTACCGCGCGGATCCGAGTGACCTGTGAGGCTGACGGAGCCACCCTTGCCACCCTGCTTCAAGCACTCGGCGTTCCGATCGATCGCGGCCGTAGCCTCGGTGGAGAGCACGTTCTCGTTGAAGTCGAAGTACACCGGCTCGAGCGCGCAACCAGCGCTGTTGCCCGTGGATCCCGTGCTGCCGGAGCCCGGGCGATCACAACGACCATTGTTGCACTTGCCGCCTTCGCCGCACTCGGCGTCGGCGCGGCAGGGCTTGCAAGCGCCGTCGATGCACGACTGTCCGGACGGGCACTGCGTGTCGTCGGTGCACGCTTGCTTCATCGCGCTCGCGGCTTCACAGCGACCGTTGTTGCACTTGCCGCCGCTGCAATCTTGGTCGCCGCGGCACTGCTGGCACTGCCCGTTCACGCAGTACTCGTGCTCTTTGCAATTTTTGTCGGTGGAGCACTTGGGATAGGAAGGTTTGCATGCCGTGAGGGCGAGCCCCAACAGCAGCACGCCCACTGCCATCCACACCGAATCCATCGTCCGTCGCATGGTCAGCGAAACTAGACCCCCCATCCGCACGTGTCAACTTACGGAATGCAGGCCGCTTTGTGGCCAACGCAAAGCCACAGCAGCTCGACGCCCGTCGCTTTCACTACCTCATCGGCACGCTCGGCGAAGCTCCCGCGCTCGAGCTGTTCGTCGCTGCTGAAGGGTACCTGGCGCACTTTCTGAACGCGGACGGCACGCGCATGTCCTTGCCCGAGCTGTTGTCGACGATGCGTGGGTTCGACATCGAGTACGCCGACGACGTTCGACCGAACGTTTCGCCTCCGCACGATGCCGGAGTCGGCCGAGCAACCGCGTTTATAGACACGGTCCTCCCCCATCGGCTACATAGCCAAGGCTCATGAATCTCTCCGTCGACACGAAGTTGGCCCGGCGAATTCTCTCGCTCGCCGGGCCCGTCGTGCTCGCGATGATCTCGCAGACCGCGATCAACCAGGTCGACCACGTGCTCATCGGTCGGCTCCCCTCGGAAGAGTCGGTCCCTGCGCACGCGGCGCTCGAGCTCGCGCTCATCTTGCTGTGGGCAATCGGTGGCTCGCTGTCCGCCATCTCTGTCGGCACGCAGGCCCTCACTGCCCGCCGCTTCGGCGAGGAGGACCCCGATCGAGTCGGTCAGGTGATGACCAACTCGCTCGCGGTCGCGCTCATCTCCTCGATCATCGCCTCCATCGGCGGCTGGTTCCTCGCGCCCATCATCTTCAAGAAGTTCACGCACGATCCGAACGTACTGCGCCTCGGCATTCCGTATCTGCAGTGGCGCCTACTCGGCGTGTGCTCGATGGTCACCACCATCAGCTACAAGAGCTGGTTCGACGGCCTCGGCAAGACGCGGGTGCACATGTACGCGTCGGTCACGATGAACATCATCAACCTGGTGCTCAACATCGGGCTCATCTTCGGCAAGTGGGGCTTCCCGCGCTGGGGCGTCACCGGCTCCGCCATCGCGTCGATGATCAGCTCGTATCTTGGCCTAGCGATGATGGTGGGCTGGAGCTTCTTCCCGTCGTACCTCAAGGCCTATCACCACTATCGCCTCAGCAACCTCTCGCTGAAGCAGCAGTGGAACCTCATCAAGCTCTCGGTGCCGTCGGGCATCGCCACCATCTTCGTCATGAGCGGCTTCGGTATCTTCATCAAGATCGTCGACGTGCTCGACGCGCGCAACGGCGTCGGTCCCATCTTCGTCGCTGCGACCAACAACACCATCATCATCCTCATGCTGTTCTTCACCGCATGCATCGCCTACGGCAGCGCCACCGCCACGCTCGTCGGCCAGTCGATGGCACGCAAAGAGTTCGACCTCGCGAACCGGTACACCTGGGAAGCGGTCAAGATCGGTGTGTACTTCACGCTGGCGCTCGGCGCGATCGTGTTCTTCGCGCCCGACGCCGTGCTCAACATCTACAGCAAGGATGCGGCGGTCATCGCGGCTGCGAGGCCCATCCTGCGCATCTGCGGCTTGATGTTGCCGTTCGTGATGGCGGCGATCGTGTTCACGCAAGCGTTGTTTGGCGCTGGTAACACGCGCTTCGTCATGTTCGTGGAGTTCGGCCTCCACTCCTTCTGCTTGGTACCGCTGGCCTATGTAGGTGGCCTGCTGCTGAACTGGGGCGTCATGGGGGTATGGGGCGCGGCATACACGTACATCATCTTGTTGTGTGGGATCATGGCGTGGAAGTTCGCGGAGGGAAGTTGGCGGGAGATCCAAATCTGAGCGGTCCGCGAGGCGCGGACCCGTCGAGCGCTTCGATCCAGCTCCCCGACGGGCGCGACTCCGCGCACGATGCCGCCGCGCTCGCGCTGTGGTTGTCTTGGCTCACGCGCGTGCGCTGGGCGATGCCGCTCGTGCTGGTGCCGCTCAGCTACGTCATCAGCCGTCTGCTCGACACCGAGTATCACACAGGCGCTGTGGCGTCCGTCCTCGGCATCAACTTCGTCGTCAACTACGCGATGGCGACCATCTTGCGCGAGCTGAGCAAAGAGCTCGCGCGGAACGCGGACAAGCTGCGCTGGCTCGCGTCGGCGCAGACCATGATCGACACACTGCTCATGGCGGTCGCCGTGCACGAGGCCGGCAGCGCGATCGGTCCGTTCTGGCCCTTCCCGTTCATCCCGTTGATGCTCGGCGCAGTGCTCCTGCCGAGCATGCGCGTGCTCTTGCGCCACGGCGTCTTCGCGTTCGTGTGCACCGCCATCAGCGCCTGGGACAAGGGCGCCGCCGACGTGGCGGCCACCCTGTTGATGTCGCTCTTCTTCGTCGCGTTCGGCGGGCTCGTGGCCTACGTGCTCGGCCGCGGCGTTCAGCAACAGCGCGCTGCCCGTCGCGAGCTCCGGCACACGCAGGCCGACAAGGAGCTGGCTCAAGCCATGGCCCGCCGGCGAGAGGAAATCTTGTCGGTGGTCTCGCACGAGTTGGCGAGCCCCCTCATGACGTTGCGCGGCTACGTGCTGCTCATGAAGGAGTCGTCGGGGCGCGATCACGGCAACGACCACCTGTTCGAGCGCATCGAGCGCCAGGTGGGTCGGCTCTCGAGCCTGGCCGACGACCTGCTCGAGATGGCGTCGACCCGCGCAGGCGCGCTGAACCTGCAACGCGCGCCCTTCGATCTCGTCACCGTCTTGCAAGAGCTCCGCGAAGGCGTTCGTCTGCAGTTTCCCGACGCCGACGTCCGCGTCACGGGTGAGGCCAGAATGCCGGGCGTGTGGGATCGCCACCGGCTCGATCAGCTGTTCGGCAACCTGGTCTCGAACGCGGTGAAGTTCGGCGGCGCGCGTTGCCGGATCGACCTCGAGGTCACCCGGGCCAACGATCACGAGGTGCTCGTGCGCGTGAGCGACAATGGGCCGGGCATCTCTGCCAACGCGTTGCGCAACATCTTCGAGCCGTTCCAGCGCTACTCCACCGAGCGAGGCGGCCTCGGGCTCGGCCTCGCGATCGCCCAGACCGTCGTCGAGATGCACGACGGTCGCATCTGGGCCGAGAGCCCGCAGGGCCAAGGCGCCGTCTTCCACGTCGTGCTGCCCACCGATGCCGCGCCGTCGGGCAAGCAACCCGTCGTCGACCCGGTACGCGAGCGCGTGCGCCTAGGAGCAAGCTGATGGCCCGTGAAAAGCTCCTCCTCGTCGACGACGAGCCCAACATCCTCGGCTCGCTGCGGCGCGCGCTCGAGCTCGAGGAGTTCCGCGTCGAAATCGCCGGCCACGGCGCCGCCGCGATGGAGAAGCTCGCGGCAACTCGCTTCGACGCGCTGCTGCTCGACGTCGCGATGCCGGGCAAGAATGGGGTGGAGGTGCTGCGCGACATCGTGGCGCTGTACCCCGAGCTGCCGGTGCTCATGATGTCGGGCAACGCCACTCTCGAGGTCGCGGTGGAAGCGGTGCGCCTCGGCGCGGT
>JAYUBF010000257.1:0-3991 GCA_043741435.1 Myxococcales bacterium | reverse complement strand
GCTTCTTTGGTTCGGAAACCCACCACAAGAGAGCGTGGGTATCGAGGACGATCACCGCAGTAACTCCCAGTCTGCGAGACCGACGGGATCGAGAGGCTGATCGTAGCCAAGCACCGAGTCACGCAGTCGAGCGAGCACGTCGGTGCTTGACGCCTGGTCGAGCTTTGGAGGCGCGAGCTCAGCGATCACCGTGCCGTGGGAAGTGACCAAGATGCGCTCCCCACCTCGGGCTTTAGCGAGGTAGATGTGCATCTTCTGGCGAAACACCGCGACCGCGACTTTGATCATGCGAACTCCATTTGTGTACATACTAAATGTACACAGTGAGGAGGCCGTCCACAAGGGACTGGATGGCGAGGCGCGAGGCGCGCGCATACCCGAAGGAATGAAAGCGACGAGCAACGAAGCCAGCCGGGATGCATCGGAGGCGAGAACGAGCGAGTTGTTCTTCGACGGGCCCTCAGCGTCCGCCGCAAAACGCGTCCGCCGCAAAATAAACAGGCGATATTATTTATAGACTCGATCTATTTTCAATGACTGCTGGTTGTAATCGATCCGTTATTTATGCGGCGGTTACTTAGGGCGATTTGGTGGGAAGTCGCTCTTCGACCCGAATGGAATCGATCGATTTCGCGAGCGCGCTTTCGAGTGCTGAAAATTGCTCCTTGGTCGAATTGTAATTGAACATAAGTGGCTTGCTGTCGAGGACGGTGATCAGGATGATGTTGTGGATATCGGTATCGACAGCGTTGGACATGAGCTCTAGCCGTGCCCATCTCACATTGCCGATATTGATGAAATCCTTTTTGAGCCAACGCATGGCAGGAATCATTCGTTCAAAGGTCTTTTCCATGAAGGCTCTGAAGTCGCCAAGCTGTGCTGGCGTGACTTTCGCTTCAGCAATGGAAACCGCTATCGAAGTGGTCGTTTTGGCGTCCGCAAAGATGTGGTTTGGTCGGTTGCCGCGTGGATATTTTACTGACGCCAACTCATCAGACATGCGGGAGAAACCATCCGGCAATGCGACGCTGACGCGCCCGTCATAGAGCGACAACTTGTCGCCCGCCCAACTGATCGAACACACGAGTATGGCTGTGAGTAGTGCGAATGGCTTCATGGGCAATTTGTCCCCCAGCGACAGGAGTCCGCGCTCGCGAGAACGTCGCACGACATTCTGTTGCGGGTCAACGCTGATCGAGGTGGACCCTTGCTTTCTGCCGGGCGCGCGGTCTAGGTTCGCCGCTGTCTCATGCCGCGCTCGTTTTCCACGCAGCAGACTCTCGCCTGCGCCCTCGCGCTCGCGTGCCAGTCGCTCGGCGGTTGCGATTCACTGAAGGCGCGCTCGCGCGCACAAGAGGGCGTGAAGCTGTATCGCGCAGGCGAGGTTCAGAAAGCGGCGCAGGCCTTCGAGGAAGCGCAGCAGCTCGACGCCACGATCCCGACGGTGTGGCTCGACCTCGGCTTCGCCAGCCTGGCCGTGTACCAGAACGCGCCACGCTCACCCGAGGGTCAGAACGCCGCGGCGCGCACCATCGCGGCGTTCGAGAAGTACCTCTCGATGCGGCCACAAGAGGAGCGCACCACCAGCTACCTGGTGCAGACCTTCGTGGATACCGGTCGCTACGAAGATGCCGTGAAGTTCTTCCAGCCCGCCACAGAGCGCACGCCACCCGATGCGCAGGCGCTCGCCACACTCGGCACCATCGCCTCCAAGATTGGTCGCTTCGAGGATGCGCAGACTTGGTACCAGCGCCGCATCGACGCCGAGCCCACCAACGCGGATGCGCGCCTCGCGCTCGCCGTGCAGCTCTGGGATCGCCTGAAAACGCACGTCGAGATCACGGGGCAGGCACGCGTCGACATGTCGAACCGCGCGCTCGCCGCGCTGGCGGAAGCGCGTCGCCTCGCACCCGCATCGCCGAATGCGTTCCTCTATACCAACCTCGTCTACCGCGAGCGCGCGAACACCAACCTCGGTGACGATGCCAAGCGCGCCGATCTCGAGCTGGCCAACGCGTACTTCCGCGTCGCGAACGGCATGGGCAAGGACGAATCGAAGCTCGACGCCGATCGCAAGCTCATCGCGAGCAACGCGGCCAAAGCCGACGAGATCGTGAACGCTGCCGTCGCTGCGCAGGTGGCAGGGCCCGCCGCGCCGATCGGCGAGGCGAAGAAGTAGCGCCATGTTCGATCGTTACGCTGCCCAAACCGAGATGAGCTGGACGCGGCGCGCGATCATCATCGCGTCGCTGGCGGCGCACGGAATCGGCGGCATCGGCCTCTTCGTCTACTCCATCTGGCACGTCGAAGAGATCGCACCGCCGGCGGTCTCGCTCACGTTCTTCTCGGCGCCACCGCCACCGCCACCGCCGCCGCCGCCCGCGCACAAGAAGTCCAACACCGTCGAGAAGAAGGTCACGCCGACGCAAGTCGTGCAGCCCACGACCAAGATCGTGCAGCCGCAAAAGCCGGAAGAGAAAAAAGACGACAAGAAGGATGACAAGGACGACAAGGACGACAAGGACGGCCAAGAGGGTGGCGTCGCCGGCGGCGTGAAAGGCGGCGTGGCCGGTGGCACTGTCGGTGGTGTGGTGGGTGGCACCATCGGTGGCACCGGATCCGACCTCAATGCCAAGCCCACCTCACCGAGGATGGTGGCCGGCTTCACGCTCGCGGCGCAGGTGATGAGCGCGGCAGATCCTCACCTCACCGATGAGTTCAAGAGCGCCCATCCGCAGCAGGTGGTGAAGGGCATGTACAAGATCTGCCTCGGCACCGACGGTCACGTGACGGACGTGACCCCGATGACCTCCATCCCCGGGATGGACACCACGATCATCTCCCAGATTCGTTCGACCTGGTCCTACAAGCCGCAAGCTTTGCCCGTCTGCTTCGCCAAGCCGTTCGCATTCAAGATCAACTGAGCGACCAACCCCCGAGAGAACTACCGAGGATCAACGATGGAGTCATCTTTCAACGTTTTCGACATGTGGCAAAACATGGGCGCGCTCGACAAATTCGTCGTCGCCGTGTTGCTCGTGATGTCGGTCTACTCGCTATGGGTGATGATCGATCGCTTCGTGGTCTTCGCGAAGGCGCGCCAGCAGACTGATGCGTTCATCACAGGCCTGAAGGGCCACCTAGTGAAGCGCGATCTGGTCGCGGCCCTGGCGCTCGCTCGCGCAGAGTCGAAGAGCCCCGTCGCCAAGGTGGTCGCGGCGGCGCTTACCGAGCACCAGGAAGGCCTCGATGCGATGAAGGAGCTGGGGCCCGACGAGCTCGGCGACTTCGACCTGGTCGACGCGATCAATCGCGCGATCGAGCGGGTGAAGGAGCGGGAGGTCGCGGGCCTCAAGCGTGGTCTCGGTGGTCTCGCTTCGATCTCGTCGGCGGCGCCGTTCATCGGTCTGTTCGGCACCGTCATCGGCATCATCAACGCGTTCCGCTCGATGGCCGCAGCCGGCCAGGGCGGGCTCGGCGCCGTGTCGAAGGGCATCTCCGAGGCGTTGTTCACCACCGCCACCGGCCTGCTTGTCGCGATCCCGGCCGTCATGATGTTCAACTACTTCACCAATGCGATCGAAGCGTTCGTCGTCGACATGAACGACGTCTCCTCGGAGCTCCTCAGCTATATGCTGCGCGAAGGCCGGAAGAAGTAACGGAGCGCGACGATGCCTCGCTACGACGATCCCCAGGGCTTCCCCATGGCCGACGGACCCACCAGCGCCCCCAAACGGCGCAAGCGCAAGAAGATCCACCACCGGCCGAAATCTTCGATCGGTGTGGGCGCGACACGCTCGGACATCAACGTCACGCCGCTCGTCGACGTGGTGCTCGTGTTGCTGATCATCTTCATGGTCGTCACGCCCATGCTCCACCGCGGCGTGAAGATCGAGCTTCCGGAGACGGCGCACCACGACTCCCGCCAAGACACCGGCGATCAGCTCATCGTGAGCGTGCGCGGCGACGGCATGTACATCGACACCGACAA
>JAYUBF010000256.1:0-12642 GCA_043741435.1 Myxococcales bacterium | reverse complement strand
CTGTTTAGTCTATCCCATCGGACGTGCCGCCCGCCCTGCCGGCCGAGCCGTCAGGGTCCCACCCTGCTCACGCGGCGACTTCGCCGCGACGCAGCCTTGGGCTGCTCAGTTTTGACTCGCGCTCCGTGCGACTCTGGTTAAGCTGCGGCGATGATCGTTCGTTCGCCGATTCTCGCCGCCGTACGCCACGGTTTTTCCACGCGGCAAGGGGGCGTCTCGACGGGGCGCTACGAGTCGCTCAACCTGTCGAGCAAGTGGGGCGACGACCCCTCACACGTGGAAGAGAACCGTCGCCGATTTGCAGCCGAGGGCGGCTTTCACCCCGCGCGCCTCTTCACGGTGCGGCAGGTGCACGGTGCGAACGTGGTGCGCATTCGTCCCGGCATGACGCCCTCGGACGTGGCCGCGCTGGAAGCCGACGCGCTCGTCACGGACGTGGAGGGCGTGGCGCTCGCCATCGGCACCGCCGATTGCGTGCCGATCCTCATTGGCGATGGGCTGGGCCGCGTCGCGGCAGTCCACGCTGGGTGGCGTGGGACGCTGGCCAACATCGTCGGTGCCGCGGTGCACGCCCTGGTGGAGCTCGGCGCGCAGGTCGACCACCTGCGCGCTGCGTTGGGGCCGTGCATCTGCCGCCGCTGCTTCGAGGTGGGGCCGGAGGTCGCCGAGCGCTTCCTCCCGCTGCGTGGCAGTGTCGACCTCAGCGGTGCGAAGCCTCACGTGGACCTTCGCCTCGCCAACGTCGTGCTCCTCGCGCGCAGCGGCGTGAGGACGGTGGACGCGGCGGTGCCTTGCACCATGTGCGAGCGCGAGCGTTTCTTTTCGTATCGGCGCGACGGTGCACAGATCGGCCAGCAGCTCTCCTTCGTCGCTGCGGACACTAGCTCGTGAAGGGCTGTTGCATCCTCGTGGCGCTGGCCGCGTGCAACTCCGTCCCGAGCACACTCGACTTGGCGCTGCACGATCTTGCATCGGGGGATCTCCGGATCACGGCCATGGATCGCGATGGGGATGGCCTCTCCGATGCGGAGGAAGCCGCGCTCGCGTCCCATCATCTGCCGTATCTCTCGTTGATGCCGATCGATGGGTGCCCCACGAGTGGCCTGGCGGTGCGGGTGACGCCGGAGCCAGCAGGCGTGCGCATCCGCTACGCGTGGCTGTTCGATCACGCCTGCGAGACCGCGATCACCGATGGCGGCGGCGGCGTGATCTCCTTGCTGGTCGACCCGGCGAAGAACGCTCTCGTCTCGATGCGCGCGATCGCGCGACCCGACACCTCCTGCCAAAGCATCTCGACGTGCGGGATCTGTCTGGGGCAGAGCCCGTGCGCCGTGCTCGCCGACAAGCCGGCTGTGTGGGCTTCGCAAGACCGGCATGGCCTCTATGTGAATCGCCAGCTGCGCTGCACGCAGACCGGCGCTTGCTCGTCGGTGTGTAGCGATGCGATGAAGCCCACCGCGCCGCCGATCGTGAACGTCGGTGAGCCGCAAGCTCCGCTGGTGCGCGACCTCACCGCGGACGGATTCATCCAACCGCAGAATGGATGGACCAGCGTCAGCCTCCAGCACTACGACCCGTGGGGAGGTCTACCCTTCGGTACTGGTCCGTCGGTGGCAGCTTTGCTCAGCGGTACGGATACCGCCACGCCTGTCTGCGGGAACTAAACAGCAACGCATTGTTCGGAGATCAAAGGTTGCGTTGCTGTTTAGCCTATCTCATCGGTCGACTTCGCCGCGACGCAGCCTTTGGCTGCTCAGTTTTGACTCGCGCTCCGCGCGACTCTGGTTAGCGATCGCGACGGCTCAGTCGTCGTAGCCGCCGCCACCGCCACGTCGACCCCGGCCGCCGCCGCCACCGCCGCCGTCACCACGACCACCGCCGCCGTTGCCGAAGCCGCTGCGGTTGCCGCCGCCGCCGCCGTTGCGCTGAGGCTCACGTGCTTCGTTCACCACGATGGTGCGACCACCGAGGTTCTGGCCGTTGAGATCGTTGATCGCAGACTTGGCCATTGCATCGTCGGCCATCTCGACGAATGCGAAGCCACGAGGCCGGCCGGTATCGCGATCGGTCACGATCTTCACCTGGGTCACCGATCGCCCGCCGGCCTCGAAGAAGCCGCGGATCATTGCGTCGTCCGCGGTGTACGGCAGGTTGCCGACATAAAGCCTCGTCCCCATCGCGATTCTCCTCATCCCCGATTTGAAGCCCAATCACACCCGCCCAATGAGTGAAGCTCGGGCCAGAATATCGCGACTCAGGCAAGCTCGTCAACGCTGCCGCGCCCGCGGGTGTGCCTGCTAGCATGTCGGGGCCAATGTGCTTTCTCGTCGGTCGAATGGCGCTTCGCCGAATAACGCCTCGCCGAATGGCGCTTCGCTGAATGGACGTCCGCTGCGAGAAGTGCCTCACCGTCTATGAGCTCGACGACGACAAGGTGGGCGATGCCGGCCTGACCGTGAAGTGTCAGGAGTGCGGCAACTTGTTCAAGGTGCGGCGCAAGGTGGCGGCGCCCGCAGCGCTCCTCGATGCGGAGCGGGAGGAGCCGAGCACGGATCAGCGGGCGATCGCGCGGGCGCGATCTCCCGAACCCGCGAGATCACCCGAGCCGGCCACGGCCGACAAAGGCTGGCTGCTGCGTTCGGCCGCGACCCAGGACATCGTCCGCTTCCGGGAGCTCACCACGCTCCAGCAGTGGATCGTGGAGCGCAAGGTCACGCGAGAAGATGAGATCTCGCGCGGTGGCGAGAGCTGGAAGGCGCTCGGTGGAATCGCCGAGCTGGCTTCGTTCTTCCACGTCGTGGAGCAAGCGCAGTCGGTCGCGGACGCGAGCCAACCCGGGCTTGCGGTGCAGCGCGCCAACCAGACGGGCGGCCTCGGCAGCGAGCAGATCGCGCAGCTGCCCACGCGCCCGTTCTCCGCACAGCAGGCGATGCACCACGACGGCAGCTTCGACGGGCCGTTCGACGCCTCTGGTGACGACGAACGGCCCGACTCGCGGGGGCGGGACGGCAGCTCGCCGCTGCTCGCCATCCTCTTCGCCGTGTTGGCGATCGCGGTGTTGGTGAGCGGCTACCTCGTCGTCTGGCCGCGCATCTCGGGCCAGGCCCCCGCGCCATCCTCGAGCGAGACGGCGGCGCAGCTTGCCCTGCAGGGTCGCGACGCGTTCCTCCTCGACACCGACGAAGGGTTTCGTCGTGCCATCGGGTTGCTCGATCGAGCGATCGCGCTCGATCCCACTGCGTTGGCGGCGAGGGTCGATCTGGCCGAGGCCCACGTCACCTGGGCGGCCTACTTATTCGACGACGCCCGCGCGGCCGAGCCCGCGGCCGCTCGCAATCTCGATGCCGAAGCGCGGGCTCACCTCGAGCGTGCGCACCACATTCTCGAGGAGCCGCGGTTGCCGAGCAGCGTGGCCTCGCCGCTGATGGCACGCGCGCTCGCAGACTTGTTGCGGGTGGAGAACGCGCCGCTGACGACGATCCAGGCCCACCTCGATCGGGCGGTGCAGACCAGCCCTCGAGATCGCGAGCTGCTGTACGTGCGTGGTGAGCTCGCGCGCCGCGAGGGGAAGACCACAGACGCGCTCGCGCTCCTGTCCGAAGCAGCGACGCCGGACAACACCAGCAAGCCACTCCTGCGCGCCGCCTATCGCTACGCGCAACTGGCGCTCGCGAGCAAGGTACAAGAAGACGCAGCACGCGCGTGCGCGGCGCTGAAGCCCGTGTGGACCACGCACGATCGCGCTCGGGTCCTCTGCGCACCGGAAGTGCAGGTGCCCGTGGACATGGCCATGCCAGCGACGAAGAGTGATGCCGGCGTGGCCAACGCACCGAGCATCGCGCCGCCAGGGACGGTGGCGCCCGCTCCGGCAAAGGACATCGACACGATGGACTACAAGTCGTTGGTGCAGAACGCCGACCGCCTCGCCGTGGGGGGCCACTCGCCTCAGGCACGCAAGCTGTACGAGCGCGCGCTCGAGCTCGAGCCGAAGGGCCTCGCTGCGCTGGTTGGTATGGGCTATTGCGACCTGGAAGCCGAGCGGTACATGCAGGCCGTCGATCGCTTCAACGCTGCGCTGTCGGTGGACCCCAGCTCGGGTGACGCCATGTTGGGGCTCGCGGAGAGCTATCGAGTACGCGGGCAGAACAGCCGGGCCATCGAGTCCTACAAGAGGTACCTCGCGCAACATTCGAGCGGCGAGAAGGCACAGCTCGCACAGAAAAACATTCGCGAGCTCGAAGCGAAGCAAGCGCCCGTCGAGAAACCGGCGAAGCCCGAGGGGGACTCCACGGCCGTGACGGACAAGATGACCATCAAGTCGCAGGAAGCGGCGGACGATGAGCCCACCGCGAAAGACAAAGACACCGCGAAAGACAAAGACAAGACAGACGTGAAGCTGCCGCGGCCTCCGCTCGAGGAGCCGACGCCATGAGGAGAAAGCAATGAGCCTGAAGAAGCCGTCGAACGAAGAGGAAGAGTACTTCGCCCGTGAAGAAGCCGAGCAGCGTCACAAACTGGCGGTGGAGACCGGACGCAAGGTGGAGGTGGCCGAGCGCGAGCGGCTGCAGCAGCTGCACCACATGAAGTGCCCGAAGTGCGGCTACGACCTCGAGGCGATTCGCTTCCGCGACGTCAGCATCGAGAAGTGCTTCCACTGCAACGGCACGTGGCTCGACGCGGGTGAGCTCGAGACGCTGGCCGGCAGCGACGACAACCTGCTCCACCGCATCGCTGCCGTCTTCAAGCGGTAGCCCCTACGCGCGGGTGAGCGCCCATTCCTCGAGGGTGCTCACCACGAGCTCCGCGCCGGCGGCGCGCAACGCGTCGGCGTCGTAGCTGCCGGTGGCCACCCCAACGGAGCGTGCGCCCGATGCGTGCGCGGCTTCGATGTCGCGCGGCGTGTCGCCGATGACCCAGATGGAGCGCGGATCGATCTGCATGCCCGCGCGCGCGCACCCGCGTTCGATGGCGATCGCGACGAGGTGCTCGCGCACGTGCGCGTCGGAGCCGTAGCCGCCGAACGCGAAGCGATCCCACAGCCCGCCACGCTGCAGCTTGCGGCGGGCGCCTTCCTCGAGGTTGCCCGTCTGCAGGCCGAGGTGCGCGCCGGTGCCGGCCAGGAGATCGAGCGTGCGCTCGACGCCGGGCAGCACCCGGTAGCTGCCGCTCTCGAGCTCGGCATCCAGCCCTGCGAGATAGCGGAAGAACACGCGCCGTCGCTCGTCGTCACTCGCTGGTCCGCGGCCGGCGGCGACCATCGCCTCGTCGAGGATGAGTGGATCGGTCTTGCCGTCGAGCTTGATGCCGACGAGACCATCGACGATCCCGAGCTCGGCCTCGAGCGCGCGCTCGAAGGAACGACGGCCCGCACCGTGGGCGGAGATCAACGTGCCGTCGATGTCGAAGAGGTAGATGGATCCGGGACCGCTCACCCGCCGCTCCGGGTCACCAGGTCCGCGAGCAGCTGCGCGAGGGAGGGGAGCCCGTCGTCGCCGGAGGGAACGTGCATGCTGCGATAGCGTGCGCCGCGCTGCGGCCAGATCCCGAGCCAACCGTCGACGAGCCGCTGGATGCGCTGTCGGTTGCCTCCGTCGAGCAGCGCGGTGCCGGCGCTGCGATGATCGCGAATGGTGTACCGAGCATCGAAGGCCGCGTCGCCCGTCTCGATCACCGGGCCGTGCGCGCTGGGCCCGAGAGATCCGGCGCCGCGCGACGCGAGCGAGAACGGAGGTGCGCGGTCAGCGATGACGCCCACCGAGAGCTCGAGGGAGGCCACCGCGCCACCGCGGCGATCGAGCTGCAGCGTCGCGGGGAGGTCGTTGCCGATCGCGAATTGAAGGCGCGCGCGCTCGCGCCCGTTCTCGCCGACGATGGTGACGTGCACGGCGCCCAGCACGGCCGCGATGCGCTTCATCAGATCGTCGAACTCGGTCCGTGTGATCGCGTTCGGCGCCGGGCGTGTCGCCGCAGCGAGCAGGCAGAGGAAGCCGACGAGCGAGGTGGCAACTTGATACGGCAGCTCGAGCTGGAGCCCGACGAGACAAATGACGAGCAGCCCGACGCCACCGAGGCGATTCGGGCCCGGCCTCGGCACGAGCGTCGCGATGGTGTACGCGAACCCAGCGCCGCCGATCACGTAGAGGGGGAGCCCGATGGGATGTGTCGGGATGGAGACGCCGAAGCCGATCGCAGCCAGGCGCGCGCAAAAATCCCAGTCGAGCTTGCCGAGCACGAGGCCGAAGATCGCGACGAGGGTGGACAAGAAGAGGGGGAACCACCCCCCGGGTCCCTCGGCCGAGAGCAACCACGGCGACAACAAGCCGACGACCACGAAGGCGGCGCCGGCGGCTTCGACCAGGACGCTGGCGGTGGGGTCGAGCACGCCCGTGGCCGAGAAGCGCTGGATGAGGTTGGCCGCGTGCATGATCGCGATCGGCACCACGAGCAACAGCGCCCCGGCGCGCCAGCGACGAGAAGCGGGTGAGGCTACGAACGCGAGCGCCAGCACCAATAACAGGAACAATGCGCCGAGCACGAGGTGCGCCGCGAAGCGCGCGGGCAGGCGCACGAAGACGCCGACGAGCACGAGCGCAGCGACGACGCCACCCACCATCGCGAACGACAGGCGCAGGGGCCCGCGTTCGTGCTTCGACAAGATCACGCGGCCGAGAGAGCCGACCAGGACGAGCGCGGCAAAGACCGTGACGAACTCGAAGGAGAAGAGCGCTGGTACGTCGAGGTGGCGCACGACGCCGGCAATCGGTCCCGCGGGGTCGAGCCGGGCCATGCGCGCCGCAATCCGGTTCAGCCAGAGCTCCGCGAAGATGGCGAACGCCAGCAGCCCGACCAGCGAGATCCCGCGTCCACTGGACGGGCCACTGGACGGAGCAGGGGAAGGGGCGATGGCAGCCACGCACCCGCATGCTTAGCCGGCGGTGCCACAACCCGCAAGCACATCGACAACCCGCGGCGCGTCCAAAACTTGCGGAAGAGGATGTCGTTTGCAATGCTACGTATACGTACATGTCAGTAATCTCCGGACATAAACGATCCACCTCTCGGTTTGCTGCGAAGACTTGGCCGTTCGGCTGCACGCTGGCGCTCGTGATCGGTCTCGCGGAAATTTCGCGCGCAGCGCCTGCCGGCAGCGATCCGCCCGGGGCGATCGACGTGGTGCTCGATCCGGGACACGGCGGATCCAACAGTGGCTCGCCGGGACGCGGAGAGGTGCTGGAGAAGCACGTGACGCTCGCCTTGGCCAAAGCGGTGCGGGTGAGGCTCGAGAGCGTGGGCATCGTGGTGCAGATGACGCGCACCCGTGATGCGTACGTGCCGATCCGCGCGCGCGCCCGCACGAGCAATGTGCTCAGGCCGCACTGCTTCGTGAGCATTCACACCAATGCGTCGCCCGATCACTCGCGGAGCGGCGTCGAGACGTATCTTCTGTCGCGCGAGCAAGTGGACATCCACGCACGTCACGCGGCGCGCATGGCGAGCAGCGATGCCGAGGCGGTCCTCGCGGATCTTCGCGCGCTCGAGATCGCGCGTCGCTCCCTACGCCTGGCGGAGTCGCTACAACACCAGTTCGTCGGCGTCGGAGGGGCTGCCGCTGCGAGTGATCGCGGGTATCACCCGACCGATCGCGGCGTGCGACAAGCTGCGCACGACGTGCTCGCGGATGCAGAAGGACCGTCGGTGTTGATCGAAGCCGGATTTCTCGACCACCCCACGGAGGGCCGCGTGCTGGCGAGCGCCGCAGGGCAAGCGCACGTCGCTGACCGCATCGCGGCCGGCATCATCGGCTTCTTGCACGGCGAACGAAGTGCATCTCCCGGCGCGCGTCTCGACGTCGCTGACGAAGCGTTGGCGCGTCTCGCCGCGAAGTAGAGCTCGCGCGTTGGCGCCGCACGTTTGACAAGCGCCTCGGGCGCATACGATCGTCCGCGACATGCGTGCAGACGGTCGCCGTTCCGATGAGCTTCGTGCCATCTCCATCGAGACTGGCTATCTGAAAGATCCGGAAGGCAGCGCGCTCATCCGCGCCGGCCAGACCTGGGTCTTGTGCACCGCGTCCGTCGAGGAACGCGTTCCGCCGTTCTTGAAGGACAGCGGCAAGGGATGGGTCACCGCCGAGTACGCGATGTTACCGCGTGCGACCACCACCCGAAGTGGCCGCGGCGCCAACGGTCGGGCGAAGGAGATCGAGCGCCTCATCGGCCGTTCTCTGCGCGCGTGCATCGATCTCAAGCAGCTCGGCCAGCGCACGATCACCATCGACTGCGACGTGCTCCAGGCCGACGGGGGCACGCGGACCGCGGCGATCACCGGCGGCTACGTTGCGCTCGCGCTCGCCATCGAGGCCTTGCGCCAGCGGAAGCTGCTTTCCCGTCAGCCGTTGCGCAGCCCCGTCGCTGCCGTATCGGTGGGCATCGTCGATGGAGAGGCCCGCCTCGATCTACCGTACGTCGAAGACTCGGTGGCCGAGGTCGACATGAACGTGGTCATGACCGGCGAAGGGGCGCTCGTCGAGGTGCAGGGAACGGCCGAGCAGGGCGTGTTCTCGCGAGCGCAGATGAACAGCATGATGGACCTCGCCGAGCTCGGCATTGCGCAGCTGGTGAAGCTCCAGCAGCAAGCGATCACGGGCCAAGGTTGAAGCTCGTCGTCGCAACTCGCAACGCGGGGAAGGTGCGCGAGCTCGAAGCGCTGCTCGGGCCTCTGGGTTGGGCGCTCCTCAGCCTCGAGGACGCCGGCGTGCGCGGCGAGGTGGAGGAAGATGCGCCGACGTTCGCCGGCAATGCGGAGAAGAAGGCGCGCGCGGCGTTCATTGCCACGGGGCTGCCCACGCTCGCCGACGATAGCGGCCTCGAGGTGGACGCGCTGGGTGGTGCCCCAGGGGTCCTCTCCGCGCGCTTCGCGACGCCGGCGCCGGGGCAATCGAAGGACGCGGCGAACAACCAGCGAATCGAGGCGGAGATGCGGGACGTGCCGGCGGACCTTCGCTCGGCGCGCTTTCGCTGTGCGCTGTGCTTCCTCGACGTAACGGGCCGCAAGCTGGTCGCGCAAGGCGCCTGCGAGGGGCGCATCGCGCTCGCGCCGCGGGGGAAGAACGGCTTCGGCTACGACCCGCTGTTCGAGGTCACCGACGGCGAGCTCGACGGATCGCGCACGATGGCCGAGCTCTCCAGCGACGAAAAGAACCAGCTTTCGCACCGCGGCCGGGCGTGCGCACAGCTGATCCGCGCAATGCGACAGATTGCGCCGCGCGCCTAAATCGCCTACTACTTCTCCGCAACTCTCGGGGTGTAGCGCAGTCTGGTAGCGCGCCTGGTTTGGGACCAGGATGCCGCAGGTTCAAATCCTGTCACCCCGACTATTTTTTCTTCAGCGAGTTCGAGGACTTCGGCGCACCGTCAAAAGGGCCGAGAGGCCCCTCCTCGGAACCTTGCAGCACCGGTGCAGCAAAATCTCCGTCGGCCGTGACCGCGGCGGGCAGCACTGCCGCTTCGTCAATGGTGCTCGCAGGTGCCGCGCCGAACGAGAGACGGTCGATCTCGGTGCGTAGATAGCCGGGCGCGAGGTGGCCGTAGACGTCCATCGTGAGCTTGGGGTCGGAGTGGCGCAGGATGCGCTGCACCGCGGCGGGGTTGGCGCCCGACATGATGAGGAGCGAGGCCGTCGTGTGGCGCAGGTCGTGGAATCGGATGCGGCGCACCTCGCCGTGAGGCCAAAGCTTCATGCTGCACTTCGGGCAGCGCCGCAGCTTGTCGTCGGGCGACTGCTCGACGTGTCCGCACCCCTTTCGCCGACAGGAGTGGCGATAGCCGGTGACGATGCCGGCACGCCGAAGCGCCCGGCGCAGCACCAACTCGAGCTGGACCCGGTCTGACAACATGCGTCCCTTCGGATCGGGAAACACGAGCGCTGATGGGGACGAGTCCATCGCCTGCGTCAGGTACGGCACGAGCTCGGCAGCAATGGGGATGACGTCTCCGTGGCCGCCCTTCGTCGTATCGCGCGCGTGAGATCCTGCGACGGTGAGGAGGCGGTTCGCGAGGTCGACATTCTCCTTGCGAAGCGCAAACAGCTCGCCTCTCCGAAGGCCTGTGTAGATCGCGGCGGCGAACAAGTTGCACCAGCGGGCCGGGACCGCGGCGAGCACCGGGCGCACCTCCTCTGCTCGAAGATAGTGGGGCACGCGTCGCGGCACCTTGCGCTTGCGCACTCCAGCGACAGGGTTCGGGCCGAGGAACCGTCCGGTCTTGATCGCTGAGCCAAATGCCGAGCTGAGGTAGCCGCGGATGTGGTTGAGGGAGCTTGGACCGAGCTTGGCCGATTTCGACTGGATGAGTTGTTCCACCAACCCGCTCGTCACGTCGACGAGCCGAAGGCAGGCCAGCTCAGACTCGATCAGATGGCGTCGGACGGTGCCGATGCTCCGCGAGTAGCCGGACGAGTCGGTGAGATAGCTCGTGGTCCACCAGGCGAGGAGTGCCTTCACCGTGCCGCCGCCATCGACAGGTGGAGCGAGCTCCAGTCCATCGCGAATGCGGTCTTCGCGTTGCTGGAGCTCGCCGCTGAGCCTCTTGGCTTCGGCCTTGGTGCGCGCCTTCGAGACGCGGTCGCTCCAGCGACCGGACGCGGCGCGGACCCGCAGGTACCATCGTCCACTCTTGAAGTACGGGTTTGCCATCAGCGGCTCCCTTTGCTCTTGTGACGTCGACGAGGAGGGCGCGGTATGTGGTTCTGCTCGAGCCACTCGCTGAGGGCGCGCACTGCGAGACCAGAGAGGCTGCGACCGTGGTCGGCTTCAGCGGCCTTACGGAGCGCCTCTTTCAGCTCGGCAGGCAACCGAACTACGAGGGTCGCATCGCGGTCCACTTGATCGTTTGTAATACATCTCGACGTTTCCATCAACGTGAGTCCTTCGTCTTGAAAGAGAGGATCTTGCCCTTGGCTAGCCCGGCGTCGACGGTGACAGCGCGGATCGCATCGGGGTGAAAACGCAGCAACCCTCCGATGCGTACACATGGCAACAGGCCAGCCTCAGCACGGTGGTAGACCCAGGATCGGCTCGCTCTGAAGTAGCGAGCCACATCGCGCGCGTCCCAGAGTTCCTTGACGTCGCTTGGTGCCGTGGATGTCATCGTCGGTCTTCCTGTACCGGCCCTGGATTTTGACCGTAGAGCTCTTCGAGCGCATGGTGCTGACGAACGAGCACCGTCTCGGTGAAGCACTTCCGGCACTTCGCACACGCCGTTCCCCCGATGCCGCGCCTGTTGCCCAGCGACAGACGCCCGGCATCAACAGGACAGTCGGTGCGCCGGTCATAGGGGAGCCCAGAGATGCCCTTCTGGTTGAAGACGATGGCCGCCCCCCGCGTGTCATCCGTCGGGGTGCTCCGCAGGAACGAGAGATACGCCCGGGGATGGACTGCGATGATCTCGCGCGCAGTCCGCTCCAGTTCCGGCGGCGTCGTCGCGTCGAGGCTGAGTTGCAGGAAGATGTTCGGCAACCGCACGATCTGAGCGGCCAGCTCGAATCGGCGGGTGACGATCCAGAGGCGGACGCCAGGATTGCTCGTTGCGAAGGCGTTGAGCACGGGGATGAGCGCCGGGAAAAGGTCGCCTGTGCCGTTCACGCGGAGGTAGTCGAGCGTCACTCCGCGTTTGGCCCACCGGCGCCGCACTCCCTCGAACTCTCGGGTTAGTCGCACGGCCGCCTGCTCGGAGCTGGCCTCCGAGACGTAGCGCAGGTTCCGCAGGCGCTTTCTGAGCGACTTCGACCAGGTCGCCGGGGCATCAGCCCGGGACCCGTAGCAGACCCTCGCGCAAAGCGGCGTGGGATCGCAGGTCTGGCCTATGGGAAAGTCGAGCGAGAGGCTGGTCTTCGCGTTCACCGACAGGAGCGGCTGACGTTGGAGTATTTCGACGTCGAGAGCGTCGACCTCCGTGCCTACCGCCGACTCCTTGCCCTGGAGAGCAAGAAAGACCGGCTCGCTTTCTCCGCCGGCGCGGTAGAGAGGAAGCGATCCCCGGCGCGAAGGTGGACCTGGAACCTCGGTCGTCGTCACCAGCGGGCGAGAGCGCCTCGCCGTCACGCTCATCAATCGGAGCGCGGTCCGATGCGGCAGACTATTTCCACGAAGAGCGACGCGCTGGGTACGCGGGCTTTCGCTTCGATGAAACCGCGCGACCGACTCGATTGGCATCACGGCCGGCCTCTATTCACGCCGGATCGAAAGAGCTTTGCCGTAGCCGCCTTCGACGGCATTGCCGGGGGCGGCGGTCCGGCTGAGGGTGGCTGCGGAATAAAGAAGGCAGCAGCCTGCCCCGGCTGGGGACTTGCCGTAGCCGCCTTCGACGGCATTGCCGGGGGCGGCGGTCCGGCTGAGGGTGGCTGCGGAATAAAGAAGGCAGCAGCCTGCCCCGGCTGTGGAATGGTCGTCACCCCTGGCTGGGGAATAATCCCCGGCTGTGGAATGGTCGTCACCCCTGGCTGAGGAATTAGAGCAGCGCCAAGTTGAACGGGCCGAACGCTCATCCTTCAGCGGCGACATAAGTCGGATCCAATCGCGGCGTGATCGTGATCCACCCGGCCCGTTGAACCTGTGGGCGGCGGCGGTCAGATCGTGATCCACCT
>JAYUBF010000255.1:0-4024 GCA_043741435.1 Myxococcales bacterium | reverse complement strand
GTCTGAGCCATGCAATCTCCTTTCGAGTACTATACTCGAAAGAAAATTGCGCCACAACGACGGCACTACCCAACCGCGCACAAAGCTGACGTGCACCCAAGGAGATTTGACGTGACCACAATGAATCGTTAATGTGGTCACATGGATATCGGGATACGCGAACTCAAAGAACACTTGTCGGAGTATCTCGACCGCGCTGCCGATGGTGAGGTGATTCGCGTAACGGATCGGGGGCAGCCGAAGGCTTTGTTAGGCCCCTTGCCGGGGGCAACACAACTTCGCGAGGGCATCGCTGCAAAATGGATACGAGCGGCCGAAGATGAACCTCCTCGCCGAGTTCAGCGACACCAAGCCGTTCGACTCGTTGCCGAAGTGCTACGGGAAGATCGAGGAACATGACGCTTTATGTCGACTCGAGCGCACTGCTCAAGCGCTACGTAGACGAGCCAGAGAGCGCACAGTGTGAACGTCTTCTGCTCGCCGACCCCACCTGGGTGACGGCCCGACTCACCTCCGTCGAAGTCCGGAGAAACCTCGCTCGCCTTCTCGAGGATCCAATGCTGACGACTGCGGTCGAGGACTTCTCGGCGGATTGGCGCCGCATCCATGTGGTCGAGCTCGACGCAAGCACGTGTGAACGCGCGATCGACATTGCGATCGCGACCGGTGCGCGCACACTCGACGCTCTTCACCTTGCGGCGCTTTCACGCGTCGGCACTGGGGCAGCGACCCTCATCACCTACGATGTGCGCCAAGCGCAAGCCGCCCGTGCCCTCGGTGCCCAGGTGGTGGGAGTTTGAGAGCGGCAACGCTGCGATCGTGAACGGAACTGTTGACATGCATGTGCATGCATGTGAGATTCGGCGATGAGGCCACGAACATGCGGACGACCGTCGAGCTCACCGAAGCGCAGCGCGCCGAGCTGTTGAAGATCGCGGCGAATCGGGGCATGAAGGGTTTCTCCTTGCTGGTGCAGGAGGCGCTCGACGAGTTTCTGCTGCGCCAAGCGAGTCGTCGTGAGCTGGTGGACGCGGCGCTTGCGGTCAAAGGGGGGTTGCTTCCCAAGGAAGCCGATGCGCTGCAAGACCGCGTCAGAGCCGTCCGCGCGGACTGGCGATGAGCTTCGTCGCCGACACCGAGGTGTTGATCGACTTTCTTCGCGGCACGGGTGCAGGGGCCGACCGCGTCGAGCTCGAGCTCGAGACCGGCAGCCTTTGTACGACCAGCATCAGCGCCTTCGAGCTGTGGGTCGGCGCACGCGGCCCCCGCGAGGTGGGTCTCATCGAAGCGTTGTTGGCTGCGATGGTGATTCTTCCGCTCGAAGAGCAAGGTGCGAGGCGCGCGGCCGAGGTCCGTCGTTTGCTCGACGGCAAGGGCAGCACCATCGGGATGGCGGATTCGCTGATTGCGGGGATCTGCCTTCACCACGGGAGCGTGCTCATCACGAGGAACCAGAAGCATTTCTCTCGGGTGCCGGCTCTCAAGATATCGGGCAAGTACTGAATCAGCCCTTCTTGCACGCACGGCAATCGGTACGAAGGTCGCCGCTTTACGCGCTGGCCTGCCCGACGCCGCGTGACGGCGGCCCGAACGCGGGCGTGATCGACGTACGCATCACCGGAAATGATAATGACGTCGAGCTCGGTCCAACCTCGCGCGAGCACATTGGTGCGCCTCGTCGGCAAGAAGGCGTGCACGTGCTCGCCTTCTTGCCGACGAGATAGACGCTCACAACGGGCGAGATTTGGCACAGACGTTCGAAAATTACCAGATCGAACGGGGCGAATTCTCAGTTGGCGCGGACTTACCCGTTGGCGCGGTTGCTGCTTAGCGTCGGGGCATGAAGCGTCACAGCTCGACCGCCCCCCTCATTCTCGTCGTTCTCACCGTGCTCGTCGCTTTCTGCGGGATGCCTGCCCTGGCGCGCGCAGAGACGTCCGAAGCGCGCACCAAGGCCATGGAGCGCGCGGTCGGCGCCGTGCTGTTGTCCGTCGGCGCGGTGATGCTGCCCGTGTCGACGGCCTGGTACCTCACGGCTCCGGGCACCAGCCTCTGCTTCGATGGTTGTGATGCCGAGACGGAGCATCGCAACCGCGTCGCGTTCGGCGCGTTCGGTGGATGGCACGCCGGCGCCAACGCGATGGCCGCAGCCGGCGCCGCAGTTCTCGTCGCTGGCCAGCACGATGGCGGCGCGCCTGGGCCCAGGCATCGGCACGCGCGGACGATGCGTATCGTCGGTGGCGTGCTGGTAGCCGCGAGCGCCATCGTGCTCCCCATCGGGGTGGTCGGCATCAACGCCGATCTCGGCAGCCCGCTCGGGCACGACGGGGAACGCGCGCTCGGCGCCGGCATCACCGCGCTCGGTAGCGCGATGCTCACGGCTGGCACCGCGCTCACCGCGACGGGTGCGTACTACGACTCGCGCCCTGCAAGTCCGCAGCTGAGCATTCGCCCGACGTCACGCCCGACGGGAGGGCAGGCGGGCTGGGACGGCGCGGTCGCAACGCTCAGCGGCAGGTTCTAGCGTCTTCCCTCGGCGCGTGGCCAGCAGGCATCAGTGTCCGCGCGCAAGTGGGAGCTTTGGTTCCCCGCGTCCGCGCGCAGTAGTCGTTCACCCGGGGTGCTGAGAACGGCATTTCCCGAGCCTCAGCCCGAGTCCGAGTCCGAGTCCGAATCTGGTTGCGCGCAACCTTGTCCCGCTGCCGTCGATACCGTCAAAATGGATGGCTTCGAGCACGAGAAACTCGATGTGTATTCGAAAAGTATCGAGTTTTTGGCAAGCGCTGAGGGGATTGCGCATTCCCTGCCAAGAGGTCGGGCCTATCTCGCTGATCAACTCCGTCGGGCGGCCTTGTCGATCACACTGAACGTTGCCGAAGGCGCAGGCGAGTTCGCCATCGCAGACAAGGCACGCTTCTACCGGATGGCACGTCGCTCCGCGACAGAAAGCGCAGCGATACTGGATTCGTGTCGCATCCTCTCCCTGGTGCAAGAACACGAAATCTCACCCGGGAGAGCGGCGCCTTGCTTTGTATCGTCGCCATGTTGACCGCGATGGTTCTCAAACTATCGGGCTCGGACTCGGGCTGAGGCTCGTTTCGGAGAGCCTACCAACGAGGGCACTGTAGTCCGTAGACACAGGGTCGGTTGCCCCCCCGGGTGAACGACTACACGACTACGCGCTGACAGGGTTCGTGGCGCGGAACCACGTCAACGGGGACTCTCAGTACGAGCTCGTCAAGGGTGCCAAGGTGACGGTGTTGCGGCGCGACGACGCAAACCCGAGCGTCGAGTTCACCGTCCCGAGCTACACCGAGCTCACCGTGACTGCCACCACGAACCAATACGGCCAGTACTTCTTTGTCGACCTTCCCGATGGCGACTACATCGTGCACGCGACGGCCAATGGCGTGAGCGGCGAGAGCCCCGAAGTGAACGTCTCGGAGCACCTCGCGGACGCGGTCATCCTGGCGAAGTAACGGTCGGGCGACACGCTGCACACGGGCATTCCGCCCGTAGATCGGCGAAGCGGAAGAGGCCGGTGGTGTGCCCGTCGGACCAGTCGATCCCGATGGCGTACTGACCGACCACGCGGATGGCGCTCGCGCGGACGTTGTCGGATACCGTCTTCGGATCGAGCAACGGCTTGCCCGACATCTCCTCGACGCAGGCCGCACAGTGACAGGCCAGCCGCAGGTCGCGCGCGGCGTACACGGATTGGTGATCGTCGTCCCAGGTGATGGTGATCGTGGATCGCAGGAGACCGACGATCTCCGTAGGCATGGGCATGCGGCTCTCTTAGCACAGGGCGTTCTCGTCCCGTACACTGCGGCGCATCGTGCGCGGTCGGTACCTGTCAACAAGAATGAGAGACCGGTGGTGCTCGCTTAGGCGGCCGGTCGGATTTAGCTTGCCAGGTTAGTCGTTTGGATGATCTAACGCGGGTATGCGGCGTGACACGTGCGTGGAGGAGACGATCGTCGAGAAGTACGCTGCGATTAGGAGTGTGCTCGACGAGCGCACA
>JAYUBF010000254.1:0-4024 GCA_043741435.1 Myxococcales bacterium | reverse complement strand
AGGTGCTGGCCGACCCCGATCGCGCGCTCATGGGCGCCTTGCTCGAGCGCGACGAAGAGATCGACCTCGTCATCCCGCGCGGAGGAGAAGGCCTCATCCGCTTCGTCGCGCAACACTCCCGGATCCCCGTCATCAAGCACTACCGCGGAAACTGCCACGTGTTCGTGGAGCGCACGGCCGACCTCGAGATGGCCCTCGCGATCTGCGAGAACGGCAAGGTGCAGCGTCCAGGCGTATGCAATGCCGTCGAGACCATCCTCGTCGACGCAGCCATCGCCGGCACGTTCTTGCCGCTGCTCGCCAAGCGCCTGCACCAGGTCGACCTCCGCGGTGACGTGCGGGCCCGCGCGATCGTACCCAGCATGCGGCCGGCCAGCGACGAGGACATGTACGCCGAGTTCCTCGCGCTCATCTGTGCCGTGGCGGTGGTCGACGACCTGCCCGCGGCGGTGGCGCACATCGAGCGCTACGGCTCGAACCACACCGAGGCCATCGTCACGCGCGACGACGCGCAGGCCCAGCGCTTCATCGATTCCATCGACAGCGCCACCGTGGTGGTCAACGCCTCGACCCGCTTCGCGGACGGTGGCGAGCTGGGCCTGGGTGCCGAGATCGGCATCTCCACCACGCGCCTCCACGCCTACGGACCGATGGGCGCCGAGGAGCTGACGGCCACGAAGTTCGTGGTGCTGGGTGCCGGACAAATTCGTGGCTAGCGCTGGTATACTAAGCGAATCGGCGCCAGCACGCCGAGGAGGTCGTTCAAGGTGAATTTCGCTTGCCAGTGAACAGCATGGAAATGGCTCTGTTGGCCGCTAACACTTCGTTGGACAAAAAAGGTCTCGCACCTTCGTTGCTCGACCTCACCGACGAAAGCGCTTACACCGACTTCATCTTGGTCGTCTCTGCTCGCTCCGATCGCCATGTGCAGTCGGTCGCCGACGGGATAGAGAAGGTGCTCCGCGAGGAGCTAGGGCATTCGCCGCTCGGCGTCGAGGGCAACCGAGACGGACAGTGGGCGCTGCTCGACTACGGCGAGCTCGTGGTCCACGTGTTCTATCACCCCATCCGCGAGTTCTACGATCTCGAAGGCCTGTGGAGCAGCGCGCCGCGCGTGCACCTCGACATCCCGCCCGACAGCCAGCTGCAGTACTCCGACGTCTACGGCGCGTAACCTGCGTCTGTCATTGCATCTGGCGTGACCGGTGAAGCTAACGGTGCTCGCGGTCGGCAAGCTCAAGGACAGCTGGCTCGAGGAAGGCGTCGCCGAGTTCTACAAGCGCATCCGAGGCAAGCTGCCCTGTGAGCTCGTGGAGACCAAGGACGAGGCTGGCCTCATCAAGGCGTTGCCCCCGCGTGCCGAGCTGTGGGTCCTCGACGAACGGGGCGAACAGCTCAGCTCCGAGGAGCTCTCCCGCGCGATCGGCGAGCGCATGAACCGTGGCGAATCCGGGCTGGCCTTCGCGATCGGCGGCGCCGATGGTCACACGCAAGCGTTGCTGGCGAAGGCTCGCTTTCGCTGGTCGCTCGGTCGCCTCACGCTGCCGCATCGGCTCGCACGGGTCATCGTGCTCGAGCAGCTGTACCGCGCGCTCTCGATCTTGAAGGGCGAGCCGTACCACCGGCCCTGACTCGATATAAGGTAGCGCGCACATGACCGCCATCAAACGAACGGTGCTCGTGGTGCTCGACGGCTACGGCGAGCGCGCCGAGCAAGCCTCCAACGCCATTCGCCTCGCGAAGACGCCACACTTCGACGCGCTGTACCGAGACTACCCGCACACGCTCATCGAGACGTGCGGGCTCGCGGTGGGGCTGCCCGTAGGCCAGATGGGCAACTCCGAGGTCGGGCACATGAACCTCGGGTCGGGGCGCATCGTGTACCAGGAGCTCACCAAGATCGACAAGGCCATCAGCGACGGCAAGCTGGCGAGCAATGAAGCGCTGAACGACATGCTCGCGCGCTGCCTCGCCGGCTCCGGTCACCTCCACCTCATGGGGCTGTGCAGCCCCGGCGGCGTGCACTCTTCCCTGCAGCACCTCTACGCGCTCGTCGCGCTCGCCAAGCAGCGTGGCGTCCAAAAACTGTCGGTGCACGCGTTCCTCGACGGCCGCGACACCCCACCCCGGAGCGCGGTCGCGAGCCTGCGCGAGATCGAAGCGAAGCTCGCGGAGATCGGCCTCGGTCGCATCGCCACCGTCATCGGTCGCTACTACGCGATGGATCGTGACAATCGCTGGGACCGCGTCGAGGCAGCGTATCGCCTCCTCACCGATGGCACGGGCGCCCTGGCACGGAGCGCGGTCACTGCCGTCGAGAAGAGCTACGCGGCAGGTGTAGGCGACGAGTTCGTCCGCGCGATCGCGATCGCGGACGACGACGGCCACACGGACGCCATCAGCGATGGCGATGCGGTGATGTTCTTCAACTTCCGCGGCGACCGCGC
This sequence comes from Myxococcales bacterium, assembly GCA_043741435.1. Classification (GTDB taxonomy): domain Bacteria; phylum Myxococcota_A; class Polyangia; order Palsa-1104; family Palsa-1104; genus JBDTCO01. Next base: position 1,577 of record JAYUBF010000254.1, on the reverse strand, counting down.
GCGCGAGATCACCCGCGCGTTCAACGAGCCGGGCTTCTCGGCCTTCGCGCGGCCCCGCGTGCCGCGCCTGTCGGCGTACCTGTGCATGTGTCAGTACGACGCGTCCTTCGGGTTGCCGGTCGCATTTCCACCGCAGAAGCTCGATCACATCCTTGGCCAGTACCTCGCAGAGAACGGCGTCGCGCAGTTCCGCACCGCCGAGACGGAGAAGTACGCGCACGTCACGTTCTTCTTCAACGGCGGGCGCGAGGAAGCCTTTCCCGGCGAAGAACGGCGCCTCGTGCCGTCGCCGAAGGACGTGGCCACCTACGATCTCAAGCCGGAGATGAGCGCGCGCGCCGTCGCCGACGGGGTGGTCGACGCGATCACGTCGGAGCGCTTCGGCTTCGTGCTGGTGAACTTCGCCAACCCGGACATGGTGGGCCACACGGGGGTGTTGCCCGCTGCCATCGATGCCGTCGACGTCATCGACGAGTGCGTGGGTCGCATCATCACGGCGGCTGCCGCGCACGACACCGCGGTGGTCATCACGGCCGACCACGGGAATTGCGAGCAGATGGTGGCCGACGATGGCCAGCCGCACACCCAACACACGCTCAACCCGGTGCCGTTGATCGTCGTCGACGACCGCTTGCGTGGAAGAACGCTGCAGAGCGGAGGACGGCTCTGCGACGTAGCGCCGACGATCTTGCGCGTCATGGGCTTGCCGCAGCCTCCGCAGATGGACGGCAACGACCTCGTCGGGTGACGAGGTCGACGGTTGTCATGGAGTGACGATCTGGGTACCCAGGGTGGAGCTCGGGCCGCGCCGGTGACCGCGTCGCTCGACCGCGCCGAGATCGATGAGCTTCGGCTTTTCGTGCTTCGCCTTCTCGACGTCGACCTGGCGCAGCTGAACGGCTGGGTCGCATCGTCACCGCACGGGCAGAGGCCCACTCATCGGGGCATGTTTTACAACGACGGTGCTGGACACCGGACTACGGAACCAAGCGCAGATCCGCAACTCGCCGCGATGGTCGCCGATACAGCTTTCCATGTCGGCATTGGCCAAGGTCATCGGGCAAGTCATCGGGCAAGTCATCGGGCAGGTGCTGGTCCCCGCTCGCGGATTCCGCACGGCGGCGCTCGACCTCTTGTATCCACCCGGGTGCGTCGCGTGCGACGAGCCGCTCACCGACGAGCCCACGTTCTGCGAGCTGTGCAGCGCCACTCTCGTAGAGCTGGAGGCGCCCTGCCCGCGGTGCGCCCTGCCGCGCGGCGACGGCCGCAATGCCTGCGCCAGCTGTCGCATCGGTCCGACGCCCCTCGACGAGGTTCACGCGGCCTACGCCTTCGGTGGAGCGCTGGCCGATGCACTGCGGCTACTCAAGTTTTCGGCGCGCACCGATCTGGGTGAACGCCTCGGGGTGTCGCTCGCGCCCGCGCTGTCGTCGCTGATCTCGCGGTGGCCTTCGCCCATGGTGGTGCCGGTGCCATTGTCGCGAGAGCGGTTGACGGAACGCGGCTACAACCAAGCCGCGCTCCTGGCCCTCGGTGCCTGCGCGGGCGTGGACCGTCGGCTCAAGGTGCGCGTCGAC
>JAYUBF010000253.1:0-4031 GCA_043741435.1 Myxococcales bacterium | reverse complement strand
GATCAATCGACTCGCCGAACATCACCCAGATCGAAATTACTGATGAATTTGCTCCGCCGACGCACTTTGAAGCCGATTGATCGACAGCTCTTGAGTCCAGAGACCGAGACAAGATCGTCGACAACGCATTCGGCACCGGCGCGTCGATGCTGGGGCTCGCGGTCCTGGCCATCATGCCACCCGCGGTGCTACGCGATCAGCCGAGGCTCGCTCGCATCGTCGAGAGATCGCGTCTCGAAGCTGCGCGCTGGTCGCTGGTCGCTGCCGCGGAGAAGATCCTCCTTCGCGATGCCGCATCGGAGGCGTTCGGTCGAGGACCGCTCGTTCACGCCGGCAGCTTCGTGTTCAACATGGGGCTCGGCATCCTCCTTGGCGCTGGATTCGGGCGATGGACCACCGGTGCGATCGTCACCACGACCGGCATCCTGGTCGTGGCAATCGAGCGAGCGCGCAGCGGATGCACGTGTTCGCTCCCTTGGCGTCAAACCTGCGCGCCTTTCGACGCTATCACGCCGAGGCGTGCCCGTAGAACCGGCACGGCTCTTCCATGGGCTGAGTGGATGCAACCGAAATCACCTACTCGTCGTCTCGGATGACGGCAAGTTGATCGGCATCCTCTTCTCCTCGCAGTACGGCGCTGGTTCGTGGCGCGAGACGAAGACCACCCTGTCGCACTGCGTGTCGATGGACGGCCGCACGACTTGTTGATCCATCCGCACCCAAGCGAGGTTTCTCATGCGCCATCACGTCCATGACCCAGCTCTAGAGTCCTTTGCCCGCCGCGCGTTGCTCGAGCGCCGCCTTGCCCTCATCCCGGTCCGCGACGGCGCGGAGGCCGACGCACGCTTGCTGTACGAAGAGCGTGAGAGCGACTGGCGCGATCGGGCGGCGAACGTCACGGCCGCTGTTGCGCTCGACAGCATCGTCGATGGAGACCGCGCCGAGCTGGGGCGCATCGCGACCGCGCTCGACCGGTTGGAGGACGGGTCCTGGGGGGCCTGCGCCGCTTGCCACCGGCCCATCTCGGAGGGCCGCCTACGCGCCGTCCCGGAGGCGAGCGAGTGCTCCCTGTGTGCGATCGGGCACTCCTCATGAACAAGAACGTAGCGTCACGCCCCACGATGAAGGCGCTGGCCTTTCTCGGCGCCGGAAAGCGAGCCTGGCAGGACGTCCCTCGCCCCACCATCCAAGAGCCGACCGACGCGATTGTGCGCATCACGACCGCGACGATCTGCGGCACCGACCTGCACATCCTGAAGGGCGACGTTCCATCGGTGACCGCGGGCCGGATCCTCGGTCACGAGGGCATTGGAGTGATCGAGGACGTGGGCGCGAGCGTCTCTAATTTCCGCAAGGGCGACAAGGTGCTCATCGCCTGCGTCACGGCCTGCGGCTCGTGCGACTTCTGTCGAAAGAACATGTACTCGCACTGCCGTCGAGGGGGATGGATCCTCGGGAACACCATCGATGGAACACACGCGGAATACGTGCGCATCCCGCAGGCGGCGATGAGCCTCTACCCGCTTCCGATCGGCTGCGATGAAGAAGCGCTCGTGATGCTGAGTGACATCCTTCCGACCGGCTTCGAGTGCGGCGTCCTCAACGCACAGATCAAGCCCGGCGATACCGTCGCCATCGTGGGCTCCGGGCCGATCGGGATGGCGGTGCTCTTGACCGCCCAGCTCTACTCGCCAGCGGCGATCTACATGGTCGACGTCGATGACAAGCGGCTGGCGATGAGCAAGGAACTGGGAGCCACCACGCTCGTCAACAGCTCGGACGGCAAGGCCGCGGCGCGCCTGATGGAGCTCACCAAAGGTGAGGGAGTCGACGTCGCCATCGAGGCCGTCGGGGTCCCGGCAACCTTCGAGCTCTGTGAGGCAATCGTCGCTGCCGGAGGCCATATCGCGAACGTCGGCGTCCACGGTAGGGCCGTCGAGCTGGCCCTCCAGAAGCTCTGGGATCGTAACATCACGATCACGACGCGGCTCGTCGACACGGCTACGATTCCGATGCTGCTCAAGATGGTTCAGTCCGGCAAGCTGCAGCCGCGAAAGCTCGTGACCCATCGCTTCGCGCTCGGCGACGCCATGAAGGCCTATGACACATTCTCCAACGCCGCGGCTGAAGGTGCGCTGAAGGTGCTCCTGAAGGCACCCCGATAACGCTACAACGTCAAGGCGGCAGATTCGGGACTAGGGCGCCTCATCCATCGCGAGAAACGCAGCCACTTCCGCTCGCCGCGCGTATGTGTCCTCGTACCCGAGCTCCATCAGGCTCGTCACATAGACCGGATTGAATGCGAGGTAGCTGATGAGGTCCCAGCCTCGTTCGCCGGTCGCGCCGATGCCATTCAGGAGGTGTCGGACCGCCCGCGGAAGCCGTCGCTGTTCATGTACCGCCATGCTCCCCAGATCTCGAGATGGCCGCAGGGCAAGGAGCGGGATCCGCCGCAACCGCTGAGGGTGGCGCGCGTGTTGCTCGGGGGCCATCAGGGAGAGGGTCGTATTGATCCGTTCGAGACGTTCCATGTCAGCGTCGAGCGAATCGAGGAAGACCGCGTTGAGCAGTACCCCACCAATCTCCGCAAGGTGCGCCGGCTCCCGCCCTACCGGCTGGTTGAGCTTGACTGTTTCGAGCCCGCTCCGCGCGTAGCGAATGCCGATGGCCACAAGGCGCTCCGCGCCGAGGTGGATCGCGGGACTGAGCGGCGCGGTTAGACGAACGCACCCATCGCCGAAGTCGGTGCCCTCGACCTCGATCGGCGGAAAGAAGATTGGGATGGCTGCCGAGGCCAGTACCTGATCAATCGTGATCGTCGAGCGTATCCCGAGGCGTCCGGTGCGCATCCACGGCTCGATTCGCGGTGCGCCATCGAAGAACGTGATCGCGGTACCGGTGCGGTAGCTCGTCGCGGTGACGGCAACGCCGGTGAGCACGCCACTCGCCACGTGGCCTGCGATGCGTCCCACCGGTAACCGCTCCCCGAGGAGCGCGCGCAGCGGAGAAGTATCGAGCAGCGCGTTCATGGCGTGTGCCCCCAGTCCGCCGCCGCTGAGCTGAGCTATCCAGCGCGCGCCCGTTGCGGCCATCGCGCCGACGTCGGTTCGGTAGACGCGGTCGGGCGTAAGCGAGGCCCAAGTTGCACACAGGTTTGCGACACCCGCGGCGAAGTCGTCTCCGTAGGCGGCCAGCGCGGTGCTGTTGATCGCGCCCGCTGAGACGCCGGTCAGAATACGAAAGGGCACTCGCACCGGCGTGAGCTCCGAGAGCGCGCGCAGGGCACCCACCTGATAGGCGGCCCGCGCGCCGCCTCCGGTCAGGCACAAGCCGATCACAACTCAGAGGCCGACAGCGACATGTTCCACATGTCGAGCGTACACCGGCTATGCGCTTCCCCGCGCGGAGCACCGGTTGCTTTTCCAAGGAGCGCGAGCAGCTCGTTCGGCGCGGATCGGTCGTGGGACAGCGTAGAGCGCCTCGAGTGAGGCGAACTTGCCATCGGTTGCACCGGCGAGACCGCGCAACGCTTGCACGGCATCCACATCTGGGTGAACTGGTTTCGCACTCCGTCACGCGGCAAGAGGCTTCGAACAGGCACGGCTCGTGCTTGAACGAGCAAACATGAGCAAACACAAACGCCCGAGCTCAGGTGTTACATCGTGACAGCGACGGACCCGTCTGACTGTAGGGGCGGCCCGCTGGAAATCGCCCGTGAGCCGTGGACGGCGGCTTGAACCGCGGATCGCCATGGCAATGGCCTCTCGTCGGGCTCACCGCGGCGGCGATCTACGTTTGCTGGCCACTATGGCCTGCACTTCTCTTGGCGGCGTGGACCGCGGCTCTGGCGCGCCCATTGCTGCGGCGATTGGAGCGTGGGCTGAAGGGTAGACGGCGCGCCGCCGCGGTACTATCGCTGCTGCTGTTCATCCTGCTCTCGATCCCACTCGGCTTGGTCGTCCTCGGAGTGATCTCCGGGGCACAGGAGCTCGGGCACGTGATCGCGCAGTCCTCGTCGGCGAAGAGCGCGC
>JAYUBF010000252.1:0-4040 GCA_043741435.1 Myxococcales bacterium | reverse complement strand
AGCCGTCAGGGTCCCACCCTGCTCACGCGGCGACTTCGCCGCGACGCAGCCTTTGGCTGCTCAGTTTTGACTCGCGCTCCGCGCGACTCTGGTTAGCGTGCGTAGTAGGAGATGGTGCGACCGTCTTTGCTCATGCGACACCGCGACAGGAAGTCCTTCGCGACGAGGCCATGGCGCGCGCGGTGCTGGTACCACCACGCGAGAGCAAGCTTCCGGACGTGTCGTGCGTCGCGGCCCGAGAAGGTGCGGAGCGACAGTGTGGCGATAGCCGCGTTGAACGAGAACAGCGCCGGATTTGGCGCTGAGGTCGGTTGTCCTCGCTGCTCTAGTTGGTACTCCCCATGTGGCACGCTCCCCCGGGGCGCTGGACCCCGTCGTGGCCTGGTCTTCCTGCGTCGGAGCCAGACACAATGTTGCAAACGTTATTCGATACTTCCACTTCGGACGCGGCGCACACTAGAGACGCTTTCGCACTGCGTCAAACAATATTTGTACGCGCGCAGACAGAGGTTGCTAGTGCACCGCGTTAAAGACGCCCCGCTTCTATTTGGCCCCGGGGTTGCTCATGAACCACTGCATGCGCGGCTGTATCACCGAATGCGATTTCGAGGAGGCGGACGCCTGCTTCCCCGGCATCGCCGCGTTCTATCGGGCGATGCCGAACAAGCCGCCGACCTTCCTCGAGCTGGTGTGGGCCTTCCTCGACGCCGAATACGGCGCGAAGAGCCCCTCCCACGAAGCTCAGGGCATTTGCCTGCGCTAGGCATCTTCGACAGCGGCGTCGGAGGGCTCACGGTGGTCCGCGCCGTGCGCGCTCGCCTCCCCGGCGAAGCCATCTCGTACCTCGGCGACACCGCGCGCGTGCCGTACGGCAGCAAGAGCGCCGAGACGGTGAGGCGCTATGCGGATAACGCCGCGCGCTTTCTCCTCGCGCGCAACGTGAAGGTGCTGCTCATTGCCTGCAACACGGCGTCGGCATATGCGATCGAAGAGCTCACGGCGACGGTGCGGGTGCCGGTGATCGGCGCCGTCGAGCCGGGCGCGCGCGCCGCGGTGCGCGCCTCTCGCAGCGGATCGATGGGCGTGATCGGCACGCTCGGCACCGTGCGCTCGGGTGCGTACCCTCGCGCGATCGAGAAGCTCGCCGGCAAGGACGTGCGTATCACCGCGCATGCGTGTCCACTGCTCGTTCCACTCGTCGAGGAAGGCTGGCTCGACGGAGAAGTGCCCACGCTCGTCGCTCGCCGCTACCTCGAGGAGCTTCATCGAGAAGCGCCGGAGCTCGATGTGTTGGTGCTGGGCTGCACGCACTATCCGTTGCTGCGCCCGCTCCTCCAGCAGCTCGCCAACGAGCGCTGGGGCCGCGCGATCACGCTCGTTGATTCGGCCGAGACCATGGCGCAAGAGACCGCGGAGATCTTGGCGCGCGATGGCCTCCTCGCGAACGAAGGCGCCGCGCCTGCGCTCGAGGTGTGCGTCACCGACGAAGCGCGCATCGACGAGATAGGCGCTCGGTTCCTCGGCCATCCACTGACCGGGGTGGAGCGCGTCGATCTGTAGCGGGCTGTAGCGGGGCACCGCAATCGGCTGAGCGATCGAGATCAAGGGTTGGCACAACGATGCTGCATACAAACGAAGGGAAAGCCGCAGTGCTCCTGCGTGAATGGATAGTGACAATGATTGGTGGAATCGCAGGTGCCCTTCGGACCGTACACGGTAAAGGTCTCCCGCTCACACGTCGGCTCCGGCGGAGACATGCACAGACCCGCCAGGCAGGGCTGCAAACTCTCGCCGGAGCACGCGCCGTTGGTGCAACCGTGAGGGCAATCCTCGACGATTCCTGTGTACGTACATCGGCCGGTGTCTGCGTTACATGCACCGGGCGCGATGTAGCGCTGAAGCTGATTGGTGCCGATGCAGCTCGCCACCGGTGCTTGCGAACACGAGGCTGACGCGTCCTCAAGACAGGACATGGCAGCGTCGGACTGCGCGGAAGCAAGGTCTTGCACATCGCTCCCACCGCGCTCAGCGTTACACGAGGCAACGATCGCCACCCAGGCTAGTAAAACAAGTCTGCTAGACCGATTCCGCTTCGAGTTGATCCGCTTCCGGTCAGGCAAGCCTGACCCCACGCTCACTTCACTTCGCTGGATAGGATCGTTTCGAAACGCAATCGTACTAGTCATGTGCCTTTTCCTCGTCGAACGGTCCGCGGTTGAGACGCGCGTGGTGGAGCAAGCGCCGCCGAGGCTCGGGGGCGAGGTCGCGGTAACGGCTGCGCCGGTTTCGCTGGTGTCCGTTGTTGTTGCGCTTCGATGATTGAGCGCGTCCCGGCGTCGGCGTGCGCCATCGTCAGCGTCACAAGCGCCTCGCGATCTTTCAGATCCAATTGACTCAGCGTGTGCTCGGCGAAGTGCATCAGCGCGGTCGTGTGAACTGCCCGGCGAATGAAGATTTTCGTAAGGTCGGTCAAGTCTTCGACGTGAGGCACCGGGAAGACGTGGGCCGCCAGAGCGTTCATTGCCGTTCCCCTGAACCGGGTCATCAAGAATTGCACGAGAGCTCGCGGTGCGGCTCGATTCGACAGCAGCGAAATCGCGACGGCTTGCGCTAGGTTCTCGTCGTTCTTGTCGAGAAGGATGTACGCGAGCCTTTCAAGGGTCGGCGTCCAGGGCAGCGCTCCAAGTGCGGTCGTCACCTCGAGCAGGTAGGGGGTCGAGGTCGCCTCGGCGAGGACAGCGCCGAGCTCGTCGAGCTTCCCCTGTTTGGCGAGCGACGTGATCGCCTGTTTGGGTCGCCGCAGGATCGGCGCCCACCGCGAGTGTCGCGCCGCAAGCTCCGCGATCGTCGTCTCCGTCGCGCTCCCCTCGACCCAATCGGTGAGCCCGAACATCTTCAGGTCGAGCTTGTTCCGTTTCAGGCCGAACACTCGATTCGTCCGCTGGGTGTCGACGAAATCGCGGGCCACGCTCTCGGGAAACGGATCTTCCCCTGCTTGCTTCATGACCTCTCGCAGCTCGGCCGCAAGCGTCTTCGGCGCCTCGTGCGCGAGCATGACCAACCGTTTCACGAATGCGCGTCGATCCGCGAGGCGAGCGGCATTCTCGGGACCTCGAAAATAGGCCGAGAGGTCTTCCATGTAAGCGCGCGCGCGTGCGCGTGACACGCTCGTGTCTCCACTGACGTACTCGTCCGATGGCGTCACACGGTCGCTGACGGGTTGCCATACGCCCGCGATCCTTTCGTATCCGATGACTGGCTTCGTGTACTTGGCACGAAGCTCGATAGGCACGAGTCCGGAGCCGAGCATGAACGGGGTGGCAGAAACCAACTTCGGGTTCATCGCCGATCCATAGACACGAAGCGAAGGGATCTGCTCGTTGTGCGACACGAGCATGTGGCTCGAGATTTGGCTCCGCTGCGATTGCGGCACGAGGTTGCGGATGAACATCGGGATGCTTCCGGAGAAGCCCGTGTCGATGAATACGAGCTTCTTGCCCTCGCGTAGGCTTCGGAACACGCCTTGCTGACGCAGATAACGAGCCAAGCTCGGGCTCCCCTTGCTCACGGTCGACACGTTGAGAAGGTGCAACCGAGCCCGGTCGCGCGGACTCCCGGCGGAGGCAAGCACGGCTGCGTCGTAGAACAGTTCCCCATCGCGCGCGAGGAAGCACAACTCATGATCCGGATAGACCTCGAGCAAGAAAGCAACCGTGTCGACGGTCGCCCGCTTGGTTCGCTCCCAGCTCGGCAACAGGTCATGAGCGAGTGGGTCGACGTCGAGGATGTGCGGTCTCACGCTGTACGGCTCGACGGGTCGAGCGTGGGCAAGAGCGCACGCGAATGCCAGCACACACGCCACCATTGCCTTTGGCAGCACGAGGCCGATTCCGGCGCCGACGATCGGGGCTTGCATCCGCGGTTCCATCCTGGCCACTGGACTCAAGAGCTGTCGATCAATCGGCTTCAAAGTGCGTCGGCGAAGCAAATTCATCAGTAATTTCGATCTGGGTGATGTTCGGCGAGTCGATTGATCGACA
>JAYUBF010000251.1:0-12829 GCA_043741435.1 Myxococcales bacterium | reverse complement strand
TGACGGCTCGGCCGGCAGGGCGGGCGGCACGCCCGATGAGATAGACTAAACAGCAACGCAACCTTTGATCTCCGAACAATGCGTTGCTGTTTAGCAACTACTTCGTCGCTGTGTTGGTCAACACGGGGTGGTGCAGGTCGAAGCTCGGCGGGGTGTTCGGATCGCAGTTGGGTCCGAAGCCGGTGGCGTTGAACTTGAAGCTCGCGCGCCCCGAGCCGCGACCGGGTGGATTGGCTTCGACCTCGAGCTCGTGCTCGCCGGCGCGGGCGGGCGAGCAGTAGGAGAGGAGGTAAAAGCTCTTCGCGTAGTCCTCGACGATCTTCGCCAGCTCGTCGAAGGCGCGGCGGATGGCGGTGGGGTCCTTGTACATGACGGTCGCGGTGCGACCGATCGCGGCGAGCTCGCCATGGTCGATCTCGGCGCCGACACCGATGACGTAGACATTTACGGTGTTGCCCGCTTGCGTCAGCGCGTCCATCACGTTCTTGCGCGGGACGCGGTGGGCGTGGTCTGTGCCGTCGGTGAAGACGACCAAGGAGCCCACGCGAATGGGCTGCGAGGAGTGGTCCATTCGCTGGCGCAAGATCTTGAGCCCCTCGATCACCGCGCCGTTGAGGTTGGTGGACGGGTCGCGTGAATTGAAGCCCTGGATGGCGCCGATCGCGCTCTGCAGGCCGGCGCCACCGGGCTGGAACGAGGCGATCGGGTGGATCTCTTTCGCTCCGTCGAATGCGTAGACGGCGACTTGCTGGGTTTTGCCGACACGCTCACCGAACATTTGCGCGGCCTGCGTGAGATCGCCGATGCGACCCGATGCCGTGATCGAGCCGGAGAGGTCCATGAGGAGCAGCGTGTACTGCACCACGGCCACTTCGGGATTGAGGATGGTTTGCTTCGACTCGTAGATGGAGACCACCTTGCCGTCTTCGTAGATCTTGAATTGGTCGGCGGTGACGTTCGCGATCGGGTGGTTGTTGGTGGAATTCACGACGGAGAAATACATCGCCACGTTCGACGGCTTGCGCACGCTCGCGTTCACCAATGTGAGGCGCAGACATCCGGTCGACGGCAAGACCAGGGCAGACAAGAGAGAGACGACGACGAGAGCTCGCATGACGCGCACGGTATCGCTCATCGGGACTGCGTGCCGCGTTTTTTTGCGACCGGCTTCTTCGCCTTGCGATCGAAGGGCGTGATCGTAATTGGCGCCGGAGTTGAATTTATCATGCGCTCGCGTTGGGCGGGTGTTCTTCTGCGTTTCGGGCATCCAATCTCACCTCTCGGTCGTACTCAGATGAAGGAGCTCGTCCGCCATGCGTCTCTCTGCCTCGCTGCTGCTCGCGTTCTTCCTCGCTGCGTGCCACAAGGACGCCCCGCCTCCGAAGGCCGAGGCGCCTGCCGCGACCGCACCGACATCGGCGGGCATCGGCGCTGGTGGGGGTATCGTCGCCGAGCTGCAAAGGGAAGCGTCGGATCGTCCGAAGGACACGCCCAGCGCAGACCGCGTGCTGAAAACCTTCGCCGATGCCGGCGTCGCGATGCAGTCCACGAAGCAAGTGCTCGCGACGGCGCTGCGAGCACACTACTGCGAGGTCGCGTCTACGACGGCAGGTCTCGGCATGTCCATCTGCGAATTCGACGATGCAGACCAGGCGAAGGCCGGCCGCGTCCGCTCGGAGACGGAGTTCAAGGCCTTCGGCAAGCGCACGATGGTGGTGAACGCAAAGACGTTGCTCAGCCTCAATCCCATGGTGGACAACGCGAAGGTCGAAGAGGAAAAGGAGAAGGTCATCGCGCTCTTCACGCAGCTCAGCGTGAAATGACGACGTTCCCCGTCGCGCGCTCGTAGAGCCAGATCGCCGCCAACACCGCGATGATGGCGGAGCCGAGGCCCATCATCCACACGCGATAGAACGTGCTGCGACGGCCGACGAAGGCCAACGGAACAAACAGGGCGACCACGCCGGCCTGACCGATCTCCACGCCCAGGTTGAAGCCGAGCAGCGTTGGCACCAGCGCCGAGCGCGACAGTCCGAGGTCGGACAGCGTCGAGGAAAAACCGAATCCGTGGAGGAGCCCGAGCGCGAACGCCGCCAACCAGCGCTCGGCTCGCACCACGACGAAGACATTGTTGAGCGCCGCCAGCACGACGGAGATCGCGATGGCCGACTCGACGATGCGCGTGGGAAGCGCGAGCAGACCCAGCGCCGCGAGGCTCAGCGTGATGGAGTGCGCGACCGTGAACGAAGTCACAACCTTCAGCACGTCGACGAGCGCCGGGCCCAGCTTCTCGACGGGAACCCAGCGGCCATCGACGCGTCGCAACACGGCTGGTAACAGCAGCGCGATCAGGAACAGCAAGTGGTCGTAGCCCGTCCAGATGTGGTGGATGCCCTCGCGGATAGCGCCCACGAGGCGCCCCTGTCGGTTGCCCGACGAGGAGGGCAGCGCCACGTCGTGCATCGGCGATTGCTTGGAGAACACGACCAGCTCTTCGCCACCACCGGCCACGCGGAGAAGTCCGCGGTGCTGCGGATCCACGTCGAAGAACAACGAGTACTCGAGCTCGACGCGCTCGGCGCGCGCCGCACAGGTAAGGCGAGCTGCGTAGACCGCATAGGCGCCGTCGGAGTGCTGCACCACGCGGGGCATCGGGTCGATCGCGGTGCTGCAAGCGCTCATGGCCATGCGCGCGTGCAATCGCGCGCCCAGCAACGAGCGGATCGAGGCGTCGGCGTGCTTCAGCTCGCGCCAGGTGATGTTGCCGTCGTGGTCGGCATCGAGAGCAACCACTCGGTCGAGATCGCGGAGGGCGATATCCCAGCGCAGCTCGAGCACGGTGCGACCGGGCTCGACGTGGGACTCGCTCATCCTCAGGTAACTGTCGCTCGGCTTGTGGGCCCACGCGACAGCGGGCAACGCGCACAGCACGAGCATGGCGAGCACTCTCATCGAGCACCGAGCTTTCGCGCCGCGGCGACGACGGGCGGCCAGGCGCAAGCCGTCTGTTCGGTCCATGCGATCGCCGGCGCGCCTGCCTTCCGATCTCCGACTGCGGCGGCGCTCTCGAGGAGCACGCGAGCGTCCCACGGCTCGTGCTGCACGCCCCAGTTGGCGACCGCCACGGGGAGCGCGAGCGCGGCGTCCTCTGCGACCTCGAGCAAAAACCGCGCTTCCTCACGCTGGTGGGTGGTATCCCCGCGGGCGCGCAGCGCGGTGATGCTCGACTGAAGGCGCTGCTGCAGCGCTCGTGCGTCGGATGCGTGCAGCCGGTGTCCTGCGATCGCGCGGCGCAGCAGCAAGACCTCGTTCGGCTCGTCGTCCTTCACGAGATCGAGCACTTCCTGCTCGCGATGCGAATCGACGAGGAGATCGGTCAGCAGGCCTCTACTGTAGACGTCGTCGGGATCGGCGGCGATCGCATCGCGCAGGTCGATCTCTGCTGCGCGGACTTCGCCCGCATAGAACGCGAGCTCGCCACGCACTGATTTTGCCCAGATCGCGTCCGCGGGGTCGATGGACTGATCAGCGATGACCGTCGTGAGGGCGCGCCGTGCCTCGGTACTGCGGCCGCGCGGTCCGTCGATGCTGGCGTTGCAGATCGTGGCGACGCTGGTTCGAGTGAGCCCGTGCAGCTTGGCGCAGCTCGCGACCGCCTCGTCATAGCGCGCGAGCACCCCGAGCACCGTGGCGCGCGTGAGCCACGGCTGGGGATCATCAGGCGTCGTTGCGACGAGCTGGTCGAGATCCGCCAGCGACGCAACGAACTCGTGGCGCGTTTGCCTGATCGACGCGCGGAGCAGGAGCGCTTTCGGCGGTGGGCTCGGCAGCTCCCACCAGGGCGAGAGCGCTGCCTGCGCGTACGACAGCAAACGTGCATCGCCCGATCGCCTCGCGGCGGCGAGGTACTCGCGAACGAGTGGGACTGCGACAGAGAGGTCGTTCGGCGCGCGCGAGAGATCCGACTCGAGCGTGCGCAGACGCGATTCCGTGGGCCCCGCCGGCACGCGTTCGAGCACCGTGGCGTCGTCACTCGGCGTGAATGGAGCGTCGTGTGGAACGTAGAGGCGCGCAGCGACGATCACTGCAGAGACGAGCACGCCTGCGACCAGCACACCCGAGCGCCTCTCTGCCCAGCCCACCAAAGCGGAAACGCTCACCCCGCAAGCCTACTCGAAAGGCCGCGGGGTGAGCGTGGGAGGTGCACGGTACGGTGGTGCGGCTACGTGAACAGCGGTGCGAACTTCGTTGGATCCATCGAGTCGGTGAACGTCTTGTCCTCGGTCTGCGTCGGCAGAGCCGTCTCGTTGGTGTCGTTCTGGATGAGACCGAGGACGAAGGCCTCGAACTCGAGTGTGTTGCCACCATCGCCGCTCATGTCCGAACCCGCTGCGTCGCCGCCAGCGTCACCGATGAGCGTGAGATCGGGCGCGCCGGTCTTGTCGTCCTCGCAGCCGGAGAGGCTGACTGCACCGAGCAGGCAGACAGCGCCCACTGACAGAAGCTTTTTGAGGGTACGCATGGTCTAGTGCCCCGGGTACGGTGTGTTGAGGTAGGGGAAGCTTGCACCAAATTGGGTGTCGTAGTTGATCGCGAAGTCGGTGTACGGAATCGTCGGGTTTGGATTGTTGGTAGCATCCATCGGCAGCAGGTAGCCCATCGCCACACGGAGCGCGATGTCCGTCACGTCATCGCCGGGGCGACGGCCGTTCGGGAAGCCGGCCGGATCGCACTTGGCGTCCGGGTCGGTAGAGGCAGAACCGTTGTCGAGCTTGAGCGCGCCATTCACGAAGCAGGCGGCGGCGCCGAGCGAGTTCTGCGAGCCACGGGCGGTCGCGCCGAGCGCAGTGTTGAGACGGAGGTACTCTGCGGTGGCACCATTTTGGTTGACGTTCACCATCGTGCCGCCGGTCGCGCCAGCGCCGGTGTCCGTCGCTTTCACCCCCGTGAGGAACGCAGCGACGAGATCGGCGCGGGGATACGACGTGCCGCGCGGAGAGAGCGGTTTTGCAGCCGCGGCGGAGAAGAGCAGGTCGAGGTAGTCCGGAAGCACGGGGTTGGTGACGTAGTCGGCGAACTGCGCGTCACCCTTCGGCTCGGACGAGTTGAAATGGTCCTTGTCCTTGAGGCCGATGATGACCTCGTTCACAAGCGGGTTGCCGAGGCGCGAGACCTGCGCCCACGCGCCGCCCTCTCGCGACGGGACGGTGTAGGTCGCCGAGGGGTTGATGACGCGGGCCTGGCGAACGGAGGCCGTGGTCCAGCCAGCGATGATGGTCGACGGAGCCTTCGTGAGGCAGGCCGCCGGGACCTCGATTGCGAGGCTGGTGATGTTCTTGTTGTAGACCGAGTTGCCGCCCGAGTTGAGCGAGTTGACGACGGTGTCGCCGCGGTTCGCGCGGTTCGTGCCGCCCGCGATGACCCCAACCGACGCCGGCGCGCCGACGAGGTCGAAGATGGTGCCGAGGTTGACCGCGAAGCCTTCTTGACGCTGACCGACGAACACGCGCGCCTTGCCCGCCGATGGCGTGCAATCGGGAATGTCGACTTGGTAGTTGTATTGGTTGGCGTACGCGTCGTAGCCGGCTTTGTCGGTGAACGTCGTGTTGCCGATGTAGTCTACCGGCTTCGTGAACTTGCCGTCCGCCGTGCCGGTCTTGACGACGGGCTTGACCATTCCGCTGCGTCGAGGGCCGCGAACGATGTTGAGCGTGTAGGTCTCGGCGACGTTCAGCTTGCTCTGGTCGGCCGCGGTGATGCCGCCGAAGTTCACGATCGGGATGGAGACCTGCTTCTTGTTGCCGGTCGGACCAATCGGCAGGGCCACGCCGGTGCCACCTGCGAGGGTGTTGGTGAAGCGGAACTGGAAGGTGATGTCCTCGGCCGCATCGCCATCGTTGTCGACGTGAATCTCGTACAGCGCCTCTGGATCCATGTTGAAGAAGTTCGGGCCACCGCCCGGTTCCTGTAGTGGCTGGTAGTTGGCGATGAGTGTGACGTAGCCCGCCCGAGCGCCGTCGTAGCTGTTGAACATATAGAAGTCCGTGCCATCCACCTTCGGGTTGCGGGTGATGAATGGTGCTTCACGATGGCTCGATGCGTCGACTCGAGCGGTGGGCGGCACGCAAAGGGCCGCACCCATTGCAAGTGCCCCTATTTGCAGCTTCAGTTTCTTTCTCATAAGTAAGCTCCTCCGAAACCATACGAACGGGTTGGAAAGACGGATCGTACCAATCGACGGGTTGGGAAGAGACGGCGGCGAATGCCACCATGCCGATACCATGGCGCGAGCCTTTGCACGTTGGATGAGAGGCAATACGGTTCGTTGCAACGAATGCATCCGTGACAAATCGCGACACGGGATTTCAGTGGTGCGTGCGGATTCGCTCAGTCGTGGATGCCACGCAAGACGATGACCGGCGCATCCCCGGGTGGGCCTTCGCGCAGATCGGCCACGGCTTCGATGACCCACGTGCATTCCTCGTCGGCTAGATCGAGCGTGATGATGCGTTGCTTCGCTTCGTAGAGCTGAGGTCGTTGCTCCTGCATCAACGTGTGCCGCGGCGTGCGTGCGGCAGGCTGGAACGAGATCGCGCCATGCGCGGCAAAGACCGGGGCGAGCGCGGCTTCCAGCTTGTCGGTGGTCCACGCGGGCGCGCCGAGCTCTGCCTTCTCTTCTACGGTGGCGAGATACGACAAGGCCTCGTCCCATTGCTTGCGTGCGAGCGCTCCCAGCAGGCGCTGCAGCTCCGAGCGAATGCGCGCGGCCACGCGGCGCGACTCCCACCGTGGATCCGCCGTCTGCACGGCTCGCGGGAGCGCGGCCACGCCAGGCGCGCGCCGTCCTTCCCACTCGTCGAGGAGGCTCGAGTCCACCGAGCGTATCTCCAGCTTCAGTTGCTCGATGAGACCCCAGAGATCGTCGGTGCGTGATGCGCTGGGGACCGACTTCTGCAGGGTGCGCAGCGCGTCGGTGAGGTAGCGCATGAGCACGCCCTCCGAGCGCTGCAGGCCGTAGGCTCGCACGTACTCGGGGAACGACGCGAAGCGCTCGACGAAGTCGCGCGCGACCGACTTGGGCCGAATGTTCGCGGCGCCGACCCACGGGTGCTTCGCCGTGAACGCGTTGAAGCTCTCGTAGATGAACTCGGCGAGCGGCTTGTCGTACTCCACCTTCTCGAGCGCCTCGATGCGCTCCGCGTATTCCTTCCCCTCGGCCTTCATCTGCGCCATCGCTTCGTCCTTCTTGCGATCGACCTGCGCGAAGAGGACGGCCTGTGGGTTCTCGAGGATGGACTCGACGAGCGAGATCACGTCGAGCGCGTAGCTCGGCGCCTCTTTCCCGCCCCCGGCGCCGCCTTCGGGCGCGCGCGCCGCTTCCAGCTCTTGCAGGATCGACACGAGGAACAGCGACAGCGTATGGTGCATCGAGAAGTCGCGCTGCAGCTCCCCGTCCACCTCGACGGTGGAGCCATGACGAGGTGCGGGTCTTCGCTTGACCAGGATGAGGCCACCGTGCCGAAGCGAGCGAAACAGCTGCGCAGACTTCTTCTTGAGGATGCGCTTTTGTCCATCGCCGCCGTGAGAACGCGACAGCAACGCCAGCAGTCGATCGTAGCCACCCACGGGGTTCGCGAGCAGATCGAGCACCATGCCGTGGCTCACGTCGAAGCGTGACTCGAGCGCCTCGGGGACCTTCTCTTGCAGGCGATCGAACGTGGCTTTGTCCCACGGCACGAAGCCCTTCTGCGGCGGCTTCTGCATCACCACCTTCTTTCCCTGCGACTTCTTTGCCGACAGCCTCAGGTTCTCGATCACGTGCGCCGGCGCTTGCGCCACCACCAGGCCGTGGTCATCGAAGCCCTTGCGGCCCGCGCGGCCCGCGATCTGGTGGAAGTCGCGCACCGCGAGTATGGCCGTCTTCTCCCCGTCGTACTTGCACAGCTGGGTGAACAGCACCGTGCGCAACGGAATGTTGATGCCCATGCCCAACGTGTCCGTTCCCGAGATCACCTTCAGCATGCCGCGCTGCGCGAGCTTCTCGACGAGCAAGCGATACTTGGGTAACAGGCCGGCGTGGTGCAGTCCGACGCCGGCGGAGAGAAAGCGTTTCATCTCCTTGCCATACGGTGTGTCGAAGCGCGCGTTCACCAGCTCCGCCTTCATCGCGTCCTTCTCTGGCTTGGTGAGGAGATCGACGCTGGTGAGGTTCTGCGCCTCCTCGGCCGCCGCGCGCTGCGTGAACGACACGAGATAGACGGGTGCCTTATCGCGCGCGACGAGATCCGCGATGGTCTCGTGCAACGGCGTCTCGCGGTACTCGTACGACAACGGCACCGGACGCACGACGGAGCGAACCGACACCACCTCGCGCTCGGTGAGCTTGCGCAGGCTCTCTTCGATCTTCGTGGTGTCGCCCAGCGTGGCCGACATCAACAAGAACTGCGTATGCGGCAACGCGAGCAGTGGTACCTGCCAGGCGACGCCGCGCTCGCGATCTGCGTAGTAGTGGAACTCGTCCATCACCACCGCCTCCGCTCGCAGCTCGGGATTGCGCAAGGCTTGGTTCGCCAGGATTTCGGCCGTGCAGCAGAGGATGGGCGCGTCGGCATTGATGCTTGCGTCGCCGGTGAGCATGCCCACCGAGTCGGGTCCGAAGATCTCGCACAGCTCGAAGAACTTCTCGTTCACCAGCGCCTTGATCGGGCATGTGTAAACGGACAAGCGACCTTGCGCGAGCGCCATGAAGTGCAGCGCGTACGCGACGAGCGATTTGCCCGATCCCGTCGGGGTTGCGAGCAACACGTGCTTCCCCGAGAGCAGCTCGAGGATCGCTTCCTCCTGTGCGCCGTACAGCGCAAGCCCGCGCGACTGCGAGTAGGCGACGAACCGATCGAGGATCTGATCGGTGTCGAGGGACGTGCCGCCGTCGAGACGGAGGCTGTGCGCAGCAGACATGGGCCGCGCAGCATAGCGGCATTGGGCTACATTGCCGCGATGAACGATCAGGTACGCGAGCGGCTACAGGCGTTTCTATCGATGGGTGGCTACGACAAATCGCTCGCGGGGCTCGTGCTGGTGAGCGCGGAAGGCGGCAAGGCCACGCTGCGCATCGTCGTCGACAAGCCGGTGCAAAACCTCGGCGGCAACCTGCACGGCGGCGCCATCGCCACCCTGGTGGACGACGCGGGAACCCTCGCGATCATGACCGCCGATCGCGAGGGTCGGCCCGGGGTCACCACCGATCTCAACGTGAGCTACTTCTCTGCGGGGCGTGCCGGCGAAACGATCATCGTCGAGGCCGAGGTGCTGAAGACGGGCCGGACCATGTCCTACGTGAGCGTCGATCTCCGTCGAGAAGCGGACGGCGTCCGCATCGCTCAAGGGCGCATGACCAAGTTCCTCGGCTGAGATGACTGCGATATCACCCGACCGCTCACGGGTCCTGTCAGACAGCGCCCTGTTTCGGGTTCACTCCGCTGGCTCCGTTCGCAGGCAGATCCACTCGATATTCTTAGCTTCGGGTTTGCTCGAGGACGCACCTCGGAAGGGCGTGCTCAGCAAGACGATCGCCAGCTGCGTTCACCGCTCAACAGGGCGCAATCTGCCACCCGCGTCACGGTCGGGCTCTATCTGGTTTGGTTGTTCGGAGAAGTCAGCGGTGCACTCGCTTCGCGAGCGGTCTTTTTGTGCGGGCTGATCACTGCGTCGCTGGTTGCTGCGTCGTAGGGCGTTGTGTCGCTGTTCGCTGGCCACTGCGTCGCGGTCCGCTGCGTAATTCCCGCGGGAGAACGTCCCACTCGTTATGATCTCGCTATGTGCGACGCATTCGCGGATCGCATAGCACGAACTGTGGCTGCGTACCGATGCCCGGCGCATCCCTGCAACGGCAGCCCGTGATATTCAAAGTCCGTGACCAGGGCAGCGATCATGATTCTCTTGGCGAGTACCGCGTGCTCCGCTCGATCGGGTTCTGCCGGGCACCTTGAGCCATGGAAGCGCCATGCGCTCGGCGACGTCAGCATGGAAGTTCCAGCCGACTATGCGTCTGCCTTCGACCGTGACGGCAATCGTCTGAAGCTTGCCAAGGCGGGCGGGGGAGCCGCAATGCTCGAACGAAACGTCGAGCACTTTAGCAGGCCCTGCGGAGTGTGATGCCTCAATTCGTTCGGTCGAAGGCGGCGCACCATGCCGAGCGGCAGGAGTTGACGCTGTTTGTAGCGATGCGCATGACGACAGCGACGCCAACAACGTCGTTCACTTCGTTTACTTCTGCGTCGACTCGACGGAGTACAAGCTGGTCGTGGGCGACTCGAAGACAGAGAAGCAGATCCCTTCCAGCCTGCGCATTGCCCGCAAATGAACCCTCAGTCTACGCCGCGCGCTTGGCTGTCGACGGCGTGACGCGCCCCAGGTCGAGGCGGCGCGCTACTTCGTGGGGTCCATGATGCGGCCGAGGAAGACCACGGCGCCGGTCGCGTTGTCGCGGATGATGTAGAGGAACGGCTTGTCGACCTTGACGACGGTGGGGGGATCGATCGGCACCGACGTGGTCTTGACCAACACGGCCGTGGCGGCCGCGGCTTCGGTTCCGTCTTCGTCGACAGCGACGAACGCTTTGTGGAGCACGTCGGAGATCTGCAGCCCGAGCGCGCCATCGATGCCCGAGAAGTCGGCATTCTTGAATGCGGCCTGCATGCCGAGGGTCTGCAGCGGATCCCCGAGCGACGTCTCGTCGATGAGCTTCCACTTGGGCAAGCTGAGCTCGACGCGGCCGGGCTTGAGACTTTCGATGATCTGGTTGAGCTTGTCCGCCGTCAGCACGGTATCGAAGGCTGCGAAATCGTCGGGGCAGATGACCAGCATCGAGAGCTCGTTTCCGGCGTAGGGCAGCGCGACGGCGTGGTAGCCCACTTCGTCGACGTTTCCACCGACGACCGCGGACGCGAGCTCGGTGGTCTCGTGCATGGTCGGCACCGACACGGAGCCTGTGCTCGTCTGGAACGGCAGGGTCGTGGTGGCGGACTTCTCGAACTTGGTCGCCCACGCCGCGTTGAAGTAGATGGCGTTGGTGAGCACGAGCTTTGTGTCCGGGGTGATGTGACCAGGCGGGATGAGATCGGTGATCTTGCCATCGGTCTTGTCGGACACCCAGGTGTTGATGCGGACCCGCGACGCCTCGGTGGCGCCGATGAAGTCGAGGAGGTTGATGCCGGTCCCATAGTTCACGGCGATCGTGTCGAGGAACGTCGGGAGGAAGTTGTGGCCCTGCTGCCCCCACAACGCATTGGCAACGGTCAGGCGGAACGGCGTGCCGTCCTGGGCCTTCTGTCCCGCGCCACGGCTCTGCAGCGCGAGGTCGAGCGCATTCATTGCCGCGTGTTGCTGGTCGTCGGGCATCGAGAGGTGCAGGACCGCGCGCATCTCACTCTGCGTGGTGCCCTTCGCGCCGGCATACGTCATGGTGAGCGCTTCGACGATCGAATGCGGTGAGAAGAAGAGGTTGCTCTTGCCCCCTTCGATCTTCTTGTAGAGGTCGATCGCGAAGCTGGCCTCACTCTGGGCCGCAGCGGAGAGCTGGTTCGCCGGCACCGTCGGGTTCGCGCGGGTGAGCGAGGAGCTCGCGGTGTCGATGCCTTCTTCGGCAATGCACTTCGAGCCGGTTTCACAACGACTGCTGCAACCCGACCAAGATGCCAGACCAGCACTGACGAGAGCAGCAAGATAAAAGCGCGACATCGAGGCCTCCCAAAGGTGAGTTACGGCCCCGCCAAAGCAGCAGTCGTGCCAGCGCTGGACCCGCGCGCAACCGCGCGAGATCGGAGCAGGAGCGTGCGCGATTGTGCGTATAGATATTGGAATTCCTCTCTGATTTTCGGCGGTTCCCTTGGAAAGCTGAGGCGCCCCGTGTTGCGGTCGAGCCCCGCCCCGCCTACTTTCTCCACCGCAATGACCAAGGCTTCGCTCGCTCGGCTCCTGATCGCAACGTCTTCGATTTTGACCGTGTCACCTGCAGGGTCCGATGCGCCCAGCGCTCAGCTTCCACCGGAAAAGGAGGACCACTTCGACGGGCAGCGAGAGACCTTTCGCGGCGCCATCGAGCGCAGCCTCCGGCAAAATCCACAGATGGTGATCGCCAGCGCGGAGATCGCGCGGGCCCGGGCCTTGCTCGAGCAGATCCGCGCGTCTTCACTCCCGACGCTGGTCGCGAACGGAAGCTATACGCGGCTCGACGCGGATCGCGTGCAAGCCGCCACGGGCCTCGTGCTGCAGAGCGACAACACGCTGGCCGCGAACCTCCAGGTCAACGCGCCCATCCTCTCGGCGCACAACTGGGCGAACTGGGCGCATGCAAACGACAACGTGAAGGTGTCGCAAGCCCAGCTGCTCGAGGTCCGTCGCCAGCTCGCCCTCGCAACGGGGCGGGCCTACCTCACCATTCTCACCGAGCGAAAGATCGTGGAGGTGAGTCGCACGGCGCGGGATGCGGCGCGCGCCCATCACGAATTCGCGAAGGCGCGGCACGTGGGCGGCATCGGCAACCGCATCGACGAGGTGCGTGCGGCGCAGGAGCTCGCCACCAGTGACGCGCAGCTGGCCGCGGTGAAGACGCAGCTCGCGCGCGCACGCGAGGCGCTGGGCGTATTGCTCGGCCTGGACGAACCGGTCGATGCCGTCGAGGAGCCAGACCTGGCTTCGCAGGGCACGCAAAAGGACCTGCTCGCCGAAGTGCTCGCCATTGATCTCAGCGGCCGCAGAGGCTTGAATTCGCGAGGAATTGGGATCTTTATTGCAGGATGGGAAATCAAACAGCACTCGACTGGTCAGC
>JAYUBF010000250.1:0-4078 GCA_043741435.1 Myxococcales bacterium | reverse complement strand
AGGCCGACGCGTTTGTGATCGCGGAAGGCGAAACCGACCTGTCAAAGCTCAGGGCGACGTCCGCCAACATCCTTCGGCAGACGAGCGGCTCGGTGCAGGGCATCGACCGCGAACGCGAGTAATCGGTGCGCGATATCTGCACCTCTCTCCAATTTCCTGTTTCCGGTCGCCTGTTGCCGGTCCCCGGTTTCCGAAGCCACCTTGACTCATCGGCTCTCGAGCCGGCGAGTTGCTGAAGATGTGATGAATCATGAGCCATCGCCGGCGCCGTCAACGACAATGATGGAATTCAGGGACACGCCCTAGCGAAGCGTGAGGCCCATCGCTGCGCCGGGGCCGACGTCGGGCAGCGTGGACTTGAAGTCGGACCCACCGCGTAGGCCGAGGCCGAGGCCCACGCCTGCACCGACGACGACGACGACGCCGCCGAGGATGGTCCACGGCCACCACTTCTTGTAGGTCGGCGTCTTGCGCGGTTGTGGCTCGACGGGCGCCGCCACCACCAGGGTGGGGGCCACGACCGAGGGCTTGGTGACCGAGGGATCCGGCTGTACTGGCTCTACCTTGATCGGCTGGATGGATCGCGGATCTTCTTCGCCGCAGCGGGCGACGTTGCCCTCGGCTGCGGTGGCTTGGCTCCGCGGCGGCTCGGAGCCGATGAAGTCGCGATACGCTTTCACGGCCTCGACGCACTGATGGTTCAGGCGATACGCCTGTCCGAGCGCGTACAGGAAGCGCGGCTGGGGCGAGAGCACGTAGCCGGCGCGCAGCTCTTCGATCGCGTCCGGATACTTGCCGTCGGCGAAGAGCTTCTGGCCACGGGTGAGGTGGACCTCTGCCTTGCTCGCTGCGTTTTGCGCAAGCGCCGACCCGGTGAAGAGGCACAGCGCGAGCGCGGCGAACGCGCCGGCAAGGGGACGGTTAGGGAGGGAGCAGATCATCATTGTCTCCGGTGCTCTTCTTGGAGGGCGACGAAGTGGAGCTCGTCGTGTTGCGCTTGGTCTTCTTCCCCACCGCCTTGCTGCCGGCTTTCGCCGTCGCGGAGACGGGATCGTTCGGCGTCGTGGCGGCAGTCGGCGCGGCGACCGGGACCGGAACGTTCGGTACCTGGAGCGCGTCGAGGGTCGCTGCCGGAACCGGCTTCGGCGTGGTCTCCGCGTTCGGCGTCGCTGTGTGGTCGGCGGGCTTCGTCGGGCTCGTGGGCTTGGCTGGGCCCTCCGTCGACACGGGTGGCACCAGCGGCGTCGTCGATTGCCCGCGATTGCGCATCATGAGCGCGACCACCGCCGCCGCCAATAGGAGCATGGAGAGGAACAACGCGAGCGCTATGCTCTTGCTGCGCTTCGGTTGTAGCCCGTAGTTGATGCTCGGGTCGGTCTCCGCTTCGACGGGTCCCTTCTTGGAGATGACGGGCGTTGGCCTGGGCTTCTCTGCCGACGTCGCAGCCCCGGCGATGTTCTCCACCAAGCTCGAGTCGGACCCCTCGTTCTCGTTGAGCTCCTTGATCCGCCCGACGAGCGGGTCGACCTCGGTGAGCTTGGTCATGTAGGACTCGGACGCGATCGCCGGGAAGAGCTCGGCCATGAACTGGGCGAGACGCACCGGGGAGGTCCGCACCCGCTCGGCGCGCGACCAGTCCTCGAGCGCGATCTGCATGTCCTGTGCAGACTCGAACCGCTCCTCTCGCTTGCGCGCGAGTCCCTTCATGATGATCTGCTCGAGACCGTCGGGGACGTCGTGGCGGAAGGTCGAGGCCTTCGGGAGGGGCTCCTCGACGATGGCCTTGAAGATGTCGAAGTCGCTCTTGCCGGAGAACAGGCGGCGGAGGCACACGAGCTCCCACAGCACGATCGAGAGCGCGAACACGTCGCTGCGACGGTCGAGAGGCTCCGACTGACACTGCTCCGGCGACATGTACCGGATCTTGCCCTTCAGTGTACCGACGCGCGTCTCGGTGAGCTGCGCCGCGCTCTTCGCGATCCCGAAGTCGCAGAGCTTCACGCTGCCGTCGTGCGTGACGAAGATGTTCTGCGGTGAGATATCGCGGTGCACGACCTGCAAAGGCGTGCCGTCCTTGCCACGGACCTCGTGCGCGTAGTGCAGGCCCGCGCAGGTGCCGGTGATGATCGTGATCACGTGCTCGTACGGGACGAACTGCTTGTTCTTCACCGACGACTGGAGGATGTGGCGCACGTCCTCGCCACGGAGAAACTCCATGACGAAGTAGTAGCTGCCCTTGTCCTCGCCGATGTCGAACACCTGCGCGATGTTCGAGTGGAGCAGCGACGCGGCGATCCGCGCCTCGTCCAGGAACATCTGAACGAACTCCTGGTTGCCCGCGAGCAGCGGCAGGATGCGCTTCAGCACGCACAGCTTCTCGAAGCCTTCGATGCCTGTCGAAGTGGCCAGATAGATCTCGGCCATTCCGCCCTGCGCAATTTGGCGGACGATGCGGTACTTCCCGATCCGCCAGGGCGGCGTGACCGGCGTTGTCGGGGGTGCTGACAGGGGGGCGCCTTGGGACATGACGACTGCCTTCCAATTGTAGTCCCGTTCCAACAAACACAGCAAGCCGCGACACTGCCGCCACCGCCGCACTGCACCGATGCAAGGAAATCAGCATGAGGCGGATGCAAGTTCCCCCTCCCCATGCGAAGTTTTGGGAGCGACGGGTCTGCGGCGCGGGCCTTTGGGGTACGCAGGTGCACCGCCCGAAGCAGGGACACGAGGTTGTAAGCGAGCGCGCGTAGCAGCGACGAGACGGGAAGCCCGTTTCTGCGCTGGACCCAGCGACCGTGATCTTCCTGCCACTGGATGTCGAGTGTCCCGTGCAAGTTGTTCTCGATAGTCCAGTGCGCGCGGGAGAGTCGGATCAGCTACTCCCCGTTGCGACGACCGCGCACCAGATTCGTGACGTAGTACCGGTCTTCTAAACATCAACGCATCGTTCGGAGATCAAAGGTTGCGTTTCGTGCTCGGTCAGCCCCGTCTCGATACCGACCTCGGTTGTGTGTCCAGTGCCGGCTTCGGTGGCAGCGTCGTCAACCACATCTGGTCCGACGGCACACGCCTCGTCGCGGATCTCGTGCTCGGCGAAGCTCGCCCTTTGCGCTATTTCGAGATGTTGCGCAGGAGCATCGCGCCTGCGGTTCCCGACAACCAGCCCGCGACGTTTCGGACCACCAGCTCCGGCAGCTTGTCGCCGTCCAGGTCGGCGACGACGATCCTGCCGTAGAACGGCGCGAAGGACGCGAAGTTGAACGCATGGTTCGGTGCGAAGTTGCCAGCGCCAGAACCAAGCAGGATCGCAATCCCGGCCGAGGTGCTCGCGACCAGATCGACGAGCCCGTCCCGGTTGAAGTCGGCAACGCTGAACGCCTGCCACGGCACCGACAAGTTCACGATCGCCCGCTGCCCGTCTGAATAGCCGGGAGCACCTTTGAACAGGTAGAGCGAGCTCCCCAAGGCAAGCAAGTCCGGCTTGAGGTCTCCGTCATAGTCCACAACTGCGATCTGGCTGAGACCGATTGGACCGGTGACCGTCGTTGGGGCTGCGAACACCGCTTTTCCATCGTTCAGAAAGGTCGAGATCCCATAGTACGAGCCGCCCCCAAAGGCCGAGTTGCCCGCCACGACGATGTCGACGTGCTTGTCGTTATTGACATCGACGAGGAGCAGCTGAAAAGGGACGACTGCGGAGATCTTGACGGCATCGACGAAGTTGCCGTCGCCCAGCCCGCGCAACACGCGCAATATATTCTGGTCGCGGTCGGCGATGACGAGGTCGAGGTTGCCGTCTTCATCGAGATCGGCCAAGCCAGCGTCGATATAGGTCACGGTTCCAGAGCCGTCCGGACCCACGACCTGGCCCTGCATCAGTTGACCGCTGGCGTTGCTCTTCACGACGTCGAAGCAACTCCCCGCGATCCGCACGAGGTCCGGATGACCGTCGTTGTCGACATCCCCGACAGCTGCGGCGTTGTAACTTCTCAAAAAGTGCCGGCGGCTCTCAATCGAGTCGCTGAATTCGTGCAGTATTGGGCGATTTGACGATGTGGCTGCCTTGGCTGCCGTCACT
>JAYUBF010000249.1:0-12956 GCA_043741435.1 Myxococcales bacterium | reverse complement strand
CCCATACGTATCGCCGGAAGGCCCTTTCGTCACTTATTATAAACCTGAAAACCTCGTAGTTTCGCGCTGATCGTCGTCGTCAAAAGAGATCCGCACCCAGGCGATATCGCCCCGACGACATCGGGCGCGTTGTGGCCAGGCGCAGAGCGTCGTGCGATAAACGAGGCGCATGACTCAATCCGACGAAGCGGATCGCACCGAGGCGCCTCGCGCACAACGCCTCGACCTCTACGCGGTGGTGGCCATCATGCGCGGCAAGAAGCGCGTCATCCTCACCGTCTGCAACCTCTCCACCACCGGCGTGCTGCTCGAGGCCGACGAAAAGGAAGCGAAGATGCTGCCGATCGACAGCGAGCACGAGATCTCCATCTTCGACCGCGATCACGAGCAACATCGGACCGTGAAGGTGGCGGCCAAGGTGGTGCGGCACGATCCCCGCGGCGTTGCGCTCACCTGGAGCGGTGACGACGCGGTGATCGCCAAGCTGGAGAAGCTGATCGAGACGCTACGGCCTCGTTCGTCTTAGCGGCTGATGCCCGCGCCGCCGCAGTCGCCGATCTTGCAGAGCTGCGGCTTCTCGATGTGGCCTTCATCCGGGCGTTCTCGTGGTAGCTAATCGGGCGTTGGAACCGAAGCCGCAGCTGTCGAAGAAGGCGCAAGCCGGTGCCGCCGCGCTCGCGGAGGCCGAGGCCGCGGTCGCGGAGAACGTGCGCTACGAAGCGAAGGTCGCGGGCCAGGCTGCAGCGAAGCTCTCTCCCCGTGCGCCGGCGCCTGGTGCGCTGTCGCGCATGGCCTCCCTTCTTCGCGCGCTCGTCTTACGCGGGTCACGCGGGTCACGCTGGAAGTAGCGAACGTGTCCAACCCCTGGCGCCTCGTCTCCTTGTTCATCCTGCTCGCGGCCCTCGGTGGCGCGCTCGTGCTTGCCCGCCAGGAGCCGATCCCGAGGGACCTGTCGCCGCCACCGCGCAGCGAGCTCGCGAAGGCGCCGCAGACCACGAGCGAGCTCGCGGCGCCGGGCGAGGTCGCCGAGGTCGACACGCCCGAGGAGCCGACGCCCCGCAAAGGCTATTCGCTCACGCGCATGGATCTCGAGAATGTGCTGTTGACGGTGCGCAACCACGCGGTCTCGTGCCGCAACGGAACCGGAAGTGCGCCGCCGATGGTGGCGGTGAAGATCATCATCGCACCGTCGGGACAGGTCACGAACGTGGTGCTACCGCCGGAGCTACACAACGACGTCGGTGCCTGCGTGTCGCGGGTGTTCCGCAGCGCCACCTTCCCTGCGTGGAGCCAACCACCGGTACTGCAGGTCGAGTGGACCTACGCGTTGCGCTTCGACGGTGGCGACTGAGGCGTCGGCAGCGCGGCCTCCCGCGTCCGTTGCGAGGACAAGCGCAAGGCGGTCCACAGCAAGGCACCTCCGAGAAGAATCAGCAGCGCGAGGCCCGAGGCCAGCGCCGCGGTTAAGGGGCCTCGCTCGCTCGCGCTGCGCACGGCCAGAGCATTCGCTGGAGCCGCATTCCCCTCGGGCGCCACGCCGGTGAACACCACGTTCACATCGCGCGCCACGATGCCCTGTACGCTGCCCGTGACGAGCGATTGCACGCCCGCCGAGTCGATGCTCACGGTGCCACTCGTGCGTACGAGCACCGACGCCCGGCCTGCTACGGCAGTACCGTCGAGGCCGTTGGCCTGCAACGCGAGATGCACGCGCGCGGAGATCACGCCCGGTACGTGCTCGAGCGTGCGCTCGAGCTCCACGCCACGCGCCAGCTCCATGCGTGCTTGTTCCTCGGACTGGCTCGGGAGGAGGCTGCGATCGGCGAGGAGCTCGTTCATGCCGCGACGGTCGCGTCGCGGCAGGTCGTTCGCCTCGAGCAACCGGAAGGCGCGCGCCATCTCGGTCTTGGGGACGACGATCTTCCACCCGTCGGTGCCGTCGTCGCGTAGCTTCTCCGCTGACACGCCGTTCGCGTCCAGCACGGCCGCGATCTGGTTCGCCTGGCGCTCATCGAGCCCATGCTCGAGCTCGACGCCGCAGCCACCGAGGCCGACTATGGCCGTCGAGGCCAGGAGACCCAAACAGCCGAGTATGCCCAGGCGCATCCCCATAGTTTACACCCCCTTCGTCCTGGGTTGAATAGACCCCCAGGCTGGCGTCTGGAACCCACTGAAGATGTGGTAAGAAATCAGTTCTTCCGGAGAGGTCATGCGCGCTGTGATGAAGACCACCTTGCCCGTTCTCGCGTTTGCCATTGTCGGAGCCGCGGTCGCCCACGCCCAAGGGGCGGCGCCGAAGAACCTCCAGGTGCTGCCGAAGACCACGACCAAGCAACAGCTCAAGGTGATCATGAAGGGCCAGGCGAAGGCCCTCGGCGTCGAGTGCGACTTCTGCCACGACGTGCCCGACATGGCGGCCGACACCAACGAGCACAAGAAGATCGCTCGTCAGATGATGAAAATGACCGAAGACATCAACACCAAATGGATGAAGGGCTGGCCCGGTGCGGACAAGCACCCCGTCGGTTGCAACACCTGCCACCAGGGCAAGCCCGAGCCTGCGCCGTAGTCAGCGCCTCGCGCGACCGGGGCGGTACTCGCCTCCTGCCTCTGTCTCCTCGATGGGGAGAGCGCCTGCACGTTCCAGCGCTTCTTTGAGCAGCGTCACGGCGCGCGCGTGTAGCCGCGACGCCCACGACTTTGACAACCCCAGCGTCTGTCCCGCGTCGAGCAACGAGCGATCTTCGAAGTAGTACAGCTCGAGCAAGCGGCGCTCTTTTTCCGGCAGGCTCGCGAGCGCCTCGCGCACCACGTGGCGTTGCTGATGCTCTTCCACCTGCTGCTCGGGCCGCGGCGACGGATCGACCGGCTCCTC
This sequence comes from Myxococcales bacterium, assembly GCA_043741435.1. Taxonomy (GTDB): domain Bacteria; phylum Myxococcota_A; class Polyangia; order Palsa-1104; family Palsa-1104; genus JBDTCO01. The sequence continues at coordinate 10,081 of JAYUBF010000249.1, read as the reverse complement.
CGGCATCGCCTCGAGCGCCATCACGAAGATCGCCGCCACACCACCGAGCGCGCCGGCGATGGCCTTCACGTCGTCGTGGACGTTCTCCGCTTCGCGATCCGCGGGCGCCATTCCTTCGTCGCGGTCGTTGAGGTTCTGAAGATATGCGTTGCTGCGTTCTTCGAACCGATGCCTCGCGTACTCGCCGCGCGACAACCAACCCATCCCGCGCAGGCCGTCGTAGATGGCGCCGCGGATGCGATAGTAGGAGAACGTGGAGAACGCGGTGCCGTGCGCGGGGTCGTAGCGATCGGCGGCTTCGATGAGGCCCTGCGTGCCGTAGGCGACGAGGTCGTCGAACTCGATCTCGCGCGGGAGCTGCTCTTTTACCTTGGCCGCGATGGAGCGCACGAAGGAGAGATGACTCTCCACCATGTGCTGGCGCTCCGCCGGACTGTTGGGCATGGCAGGCTCAACGTAGCCAAAGCGGAAAGGCGTGACAAGACCTGCCTCGCTCCAGACGGTGCGCCCCGCGCTTCCGCACGGCGCTGCCATGCTAACTTCCCTCGCATGTCCGCCGTCGCTGCCCAGCCAATCGTCGAGCTCATCGACGTGCGCAAGCGCTACGGCCAGGCCGAGGTGTTGCGCGGGGTGACGCTCTCGGTGAACGCGGGAGAGCTCGTGGCGATCACCGGCCGCTCCGGCTCCGGAAAGTCCACGTTGCTGCAGCTCGTCGGTGGGCTCGACCGTCGCTACGAAGGGCAGGTACGTGTCAACGACCGCGATCTCGGTGCGCTCGACGATCGATCGCTCGCCGCGCTGCGGGCCACCGACGTGGGCTTCGTGTTCCAAGCCTTCCACTTGCTCGATCACTTGAGCGCGCGCGAAAACGTGCGGCTCCCCGCGTTCTTTCATCCGCAACGCGCCGCCGAGTTGCTGGGCGATGCCGGCGTGGCGGCTGCGGACGATGCGCTCGAGCGAGTCGACATGCTCGAGTTCGCCGATGCGCGCCCCTCGTCGCTCTCCGGCGGACAGCGTCAACGCGTGGCCATCGCGCGGGCGCTGTTCGCGCGGCCGCAGCTGCTGCTTTGTGACGAGCCCACGGGAAACCTCGACTCCACGACGGGCGATGGCGTCATCACGTTGTTCCGCGAGCTCAACGCGAGCGGCATCACAATCGTCATCGTCACGCACGAAGATCGCGTGGCAACCGCTGCGACCCGGGTGGTGCGCATCGTCGACGGTCGCATCGAGGGAGCGTCCGCATGACCTCCGCTGCGCTCGTGGCGTTGGTGAAGCAGAACGTTCGCCGCGGAAGCCGCAGCTTCGTGCTGTCCGTGATCGGGGTGGGCATCGGCATCGCCTCGCTTTGCTTCTTTCTTGCGCTGTCGCACGGCGTGCAGGAAGGCGTGCTGGCTCGCATTTTCCCCGTCGGTCAGATCGAGATCGTTCCGCAAAAGTCTTCGCTCGGTGCCAGCTTCGGTGGGCTTTCGTTCGGCGGGCCGAAGGTGCTCGATCAAACCTTCGTCGACGCGTTGCGCTCGCGTCCCGAAGTGCAAAAGGTCTTTCGCCGCGCGAAGCTCGCGTTCCCCGCGCGCGCGTGGGGAGGGCAAGAGCTCCTCGGGCGAGAGGTGCGCGCGGAGCTCATCGCAGAGGGGCTCGATCCTTCCGCGACCACCGGCGACGATCTCGCACCGCGCCCGTTCGCGGGGCCACCCGATCCCGCGGGACAAAAAACATGCATCGCGGACGCGGAGTGCAACACCGGCGAATACTGTCCCTGGGACACGCACCGCTGCGAGCCGCCGGTGCCGGCCGTGATCTCGCCGTTCCTCGTCGAGATCTACAACGGCACCATCGCGAAGGCACACGGCCTCCCGCAGATGGGCGGGCTCATCGCCAATCGCCTCCGCGGCCTCACGTTCACGGCGGAGCTCGGTCGATCATTCCTCGGCGGCGCGGCCAGCCAGCTCCTCGGCGGCAGCGCTCTGCAAGTGAAGGCCGAGCCGCATCAGCGCAAGTTCATGCTCGTCGGTGTGAGCGCCGCGGCATCACCGCTCGCGCTGTCGGTGCCGATGGCGTACGTACAGGCGTGGAACGCCGAGTACGCCGGCGCGGCCGCGGGCCGTGAGCTGTCGTCGGTGGTAGCGCTCGTGAAGAAGGGCAGCAGCACCACCGCGCTCCTCGCGTTCGCGCGGGCGCAGGGCTACGACATCGCCGATTCGGGTGCCGAGCGTGCGGGCCTAGCGATGACGCTCGCGACCTCGTTGTTCGCGCTGGTGTCGTTCGCAATCTTGCTCGTCGCCGGAATGAACATCGCGCACAGCTTCTTCCGCGTGGTGGCCGAGCGCCGGCGCGAGCTGGGCCTCCTGCGGGCGCTCGGTGCGACGGAGCGTGACCTGTCGGCGATGTTGCTGGCCGAGGCCGCGGTGCTCGGGCTCGCCGGAGGCATCGTCGGTGTCGTCGGCGCTCGCGTGCTGGGTCTGCTCGTCGACCTCGGTGCCGCGCGCTTCGTGCCGGACTTCCCGTTCAAGCCGGCGTCATTCTTTTCGTTCGATGCGAGCGTGGTGGCGATCGGCCTCGGTGCGTCGCTGGCGGCGTGTCTGCTCGGCGCGTTGCTGCCTGCGCGTCTTGCCGCCGGCGTGGATCCGGCGTCGGCGCTGCAAGGCGCCTGACGCACGGAGAATCGGATAACACGGCAGCACCTCGTGGGAGGTGCTGCCGTCGGTTCTACTTGGTGGAGGCGGTCGCCTTCATCTGGGCGATCATCTTCTCGGTGTCCTCGGCGTGCTTCACCATCATCGCCGCGAATTCCTTCTCCAGGGACGCCGACTTCTGCATGTGCTCGATGCCCTTGGCGTCGGGCTTGGGCTCGTTCGCCACGGGCGCCAACGATCCAGCGGCGTCCATGTCCGTCGACGCCTTCTTGGCGGCGGCCGCCAGGTCGCGGTGGTCCTGCGACAGCTTCTTCATCGTCGCCGCCTCGGCCACCGACGCCGCATCCTTGCCGGTGAGCATCGCCGCGTGCGCCGCCTGGCCGTCAGCCACCGCCGTCATTAGCTCGGCGAACTTGGCCGGGAGAGCGGCGAGTGACTTCATCATCGGGCCACAGGCCGGCATCGCCGGCGCAGCCGCCGTGGTCGTCCCCTTCTTGTCCGCCTTCTTGTCGCCCGCGAATGCGTGACCCGCTGCCAACATGCTGACGCCCACCAACCCCACTACGAATGCACGATTCATATTGCCTCCAATGTTGTTTTGCCCCGGACGGAGCAGGATAGAGAAACGGCGCGGCACCATAGATCGATTGATCGAACGCGTAAAGTTTGGCGCGCCTGCGAGGCGGGACATAGGGCGATGAGAAGCGCTTCACATTGACGGAAGCAGCGGCGGCGGGTTTCGTAAGACCCCCCCATGGAGAACATCGCTTCGGCAACGAATTCGGTGGGCGTTCGGCGTTGCGCACGCTGCAGGGCCCCGCGCTCATTTGCGTTCAGGAGTGGAAGCGGTCGATGAACGGCGTGCAGACCGGCAATGTCGATCGCGACCATCGCTGCCAAGCGTGTGGCTGCGAGGTGACTCTCCGCCCGTCGCTGGACATCACGCTGAGCTGGGTCTTCGGATTCCTCTTTTTGCCCGCTGTTTTCCCGGGCATCTACTTCCTGCTGCGGGCTCGTCGCTGGAAGCGTGCATGGATCGACAACCCGGTCGTCCCTGACGCGCCGATGCCGGCCGTTCGCTACACGGACGGCCCGCGCGCGCGCCGTTGCGGGCGCTGCGGACAAAAGGCTGTCGCGACCCACATCACGCGTCGCAGGCACAACGGCATTCCCACCGGTACCGAATACAAGTTCCGCTGCGAAGGGTGTGATACGGAAATCATCACCGAGAGCGCAGGCTCGCTCATCCTGATGGCGCTGTGCGCGGCTCTCGTGACCGGCCTCGACGTTGCCATCTGGAGGAATGTCGAAGGTTCCACGGCTCGCTACGGCTGCGGCTGCGGCATGGCACTCGTGGGCGCGATGTTGCTGGGACTCTTGATCGCGCGCATTGCGGCAGCGCTGCGCAACCCGGAGATCTGATCAGGTCCAAGCGCGCGCTCTAGCCTCCAGCGCCTCGGCTCATTCGAGCGTCAAGCCGCCCGACACCGTCTTCACCGAGACGCGGCCTTCGCCCTGGCCTATGCGCAGATCGCCCGAGCCCCGATCTTGTATCTGGTCGCCCGACAGCTCGCCGGACACGGTCTTGTAGTGGAGCAGGTACGAAGCCTGGTCCTCGGTGTCGAGGGTGACGTCCCCGGACACGGTCGTGATGTCGCGGGTGCAACCCGCTCCACACGCGCCCGTGAGCTGTACGTCGCCGGACACGCTCTCGACCCGACTCTCGCCACCGACCCCCGTGACCTCGACGGTCCCGCTCGTGGTGTGGACGTCGACGTTGCCGCTACCTTCCAGCACGACGTTGCCCGAAACGGTACGCGCCACCTGGCGCCCGACGATGTCGTGCACCGTGAGATCCGCATCGACCGCATCGAGCTGCAGCGTGCTGCGCGCGGGGACGTCTACCTCCAGTGACAGCGACGGTGCGGCACCGCAGCTGCTCTTCTTGCACCTGAGCTCGACACGCAGCCCCGTGCCCGCGTCTTCTTCCACCAACAGCATCCAGTCCGCATCGATCGAATCAGCGCCCTGGTCGACGTGGACGCGCACCGTCCCTTGCGCCGTCTTCGTCGTGCTCACGGTGAGCTCACCGCCCACCATCTTCACGGCGACCTTCGGGCTCTCGCTCAAGCTCACGACCCACGCGGTGTCGGCGAGGTCGCGCACCGGCACCTCGCTCTTGCCGCGTAGCTCGCGCGGCGGGGTGAACACCTTCGGCGCAGTACTTCCTTGCACCTTCAGCTCGACGGCGATGGGCTCTCCACCGATAGGGGACGTGTGATGGAACAGGGTGGTGTAGCCGGCGAAGCCGAGCGCAACGCATACGACTGCCGCGATCGCCGATGCGGAGAGCGCGTGCCGGCGCGCTGAAGCAGGCGCAGTCCTTCGCTGCGGCACGAGCGCCGCCGCCACGCGGTTCCACGTCGCAGCGTCCGCGGCCTGGGTGACCTGAGAGAGGCGGTGCGCCCGCGTGGCGAAGCGCAGTCGTTCGTCGCGCAAAGCCGCGAGCTCGGTGCGGCAGGCCTCGCACTCCATCACGTGGGCCATGACCGACTTCGATCGTTCATTGGGAAGCTCTTCGGCCACGAGGGCCTCGAGCGCAGCTGCGTCACAGGCGTTCATCACGATGCACCTTCCACGTAAGCGCCGACCAGTTCGCGCAACGACAGGCGCGCGCGATGAACCTCCACCTTCGCCTTCGACAACGACCACCCCATGATCTGGGCGATGGGCTCGTAGCCGAGGCCGTGATCGATGCGCAGCAGCAACGCCGCGCGTCGATCTTCCGAGAGCGTGGCGAGCGCGTTGTCGATCAAATGATCCGCCTCGCGCCCGAGCAGCGCCGACTCCGGATCGAGCGCGCGATCGACTTGCTCGGGCGCGTTTTCGTCGGAGGTCGTGCGCTGCGACTTCCGCCGATGTTCGCGCGCGACGAAGTGCGCCGTCGAGAACAGCCACGACTTCCACTTGTCTGGTTCGCGCAGCGAGGCAAGCTGGCGATGCGCGCGCACGAACGTCTCCTGCGTGCACTCGTCGGCAGCATCCGCGTTGCGCAAGAGGTCGGTGGCGAACCTCCGCACCGACGAGGCGTAGCGATCGAACAGCCACCGGAACGCGGTGGCGTCGCCGAGCTGGGCGCGGCGCACCTGGTGCTGCTCCATGTCGAGCGCGGCACCCGGTGGGGGTGGTGAATCCTGGGGTAGGTCTGCCATCCGGATCTCGTTCACCAAGGTAAGTGAGGGTAGGGGCGATCTGGTTACAGTCCGGTGACCACGACTTTGCGAAAATGCCGCCACGCTTGACGTGCGGCCGTGAGTGGAAAAGAGTCTAGCGCGCGAAATCCAATCGAGAGTCGCCCCAAGGAGCGTCATGAAAAAAGCACATTTCGAGACCGACAATGGCGAGATGATCGTCGAGCTGTACGAAGACGCAGCGCCCGGCGCCGTCGCCAACTTCGTGGGCCTCGCCACCGGCACCAAGGAGTGGACCGACCCGAAGACGAAGGAGAAGCACAAGACGCCGATGTACGACGGCCTTCGCTTCCACCGCGTCATCCCGAACTTCATGATCCAGGGCGGCGATCCGTTCACGCGCCACGAGGATCAAAAGGCGCGCTGGGGCCAGGGCGGCCCGGGCTATCAGATCAAGTGTGAGACGAAGGGCGACAAGCAGAAGCACGTGCGCGGCACGCTCTCCATGGCGCACGCCGGGCAGGACACCGGCGGCTCGCAGTTCTTCATCTGTCACGCGCCCCAGCCGCACCTCGATCGCAAACACACCGTGTTCGGTCAGGTCGTCTCGGGCATGGACGTCATCGACAAGATCCAGGGCGGCGACCTGATCAAGAAAGTGTGGATCGAAGGCTAAGATCCTGCGTTTACAGGTGTCTATTTACCTGGCTACCTGGCCCCTCGGTGCGCGAAGGTCCGCGCGCGCTGGGGGGACGATGCTCGAAGTAATAAAATAGTCTCCTGACGCACCATCATTATGCTAGAAAACCTGGGGCTTTACGGGGACTAGACGAAGTTGAAGAAACCGATCCAATTCGGCAAATACCTCCTCCTCGACCGCATCAACGTCGGCGGCATGGCGGAGGTCTTCAAAGCGAAGGCCTTCGGCGTGGAGGGCTTCGAGCGTCTCGTCGCGGTGAAACGCATCCTCCCGAACATTGCGGAGGATGAAGAGTTCATCACAATGTTCATCGACGAAGCGAAGATCGCCGTTCAGCTGAGTCACGCGAACGTCTGCCAGATCTTCGATCTCGGCAAGGTCGACGACGCGTACTTCATCGCGCTCGAGTTCGTGCAGGGCAAAGACCTGCGCGCGATCTACGACCTCTGCAAACAGAAGCCGCAGATCAACGAAGGCGCATCGGCGATGCCGCTGGCGCAGGCGTGCTTCGTCATCATGAAGGCCTGCGAAGGCCTCGACTACGCGCACAACAAGAAGGACGCGACGGGGTCGGAGCTGCACCTCGTCCACCGCGACGTCTCACCGCAAAACATTCTCATCTCCTACGAGGGTGAGGTGAAGCTCATCGACTTCGGGATCGCGAAGGCGGCAGGCAAGGCCTCGAAGACGCAGCAGGGCATCTTGAAGGGCAAGTTCGGGTACATGTCGCCCGAGCAGGTGCGCGGGTTGCCGCTCGATCGTCGCAGCGACATCTTCTCGCTCGGCATCTGCTTGTACGAGATGCTCACGGCCGAGCGCTTGTTCGTCGGCGAGAGCGACTTCTCGACGCTGGAGAAGGTCCGCAACGTCGAGATCCTGCCGCCGTCCACCTACAACCGTCGCATCCCGGAAGAGCTCGAGCGAATCTGCTTGAAGGCGCTCGCGAAGGATGTCGAGGACCGTTACCAGAACGCGATCGACCTGCACGACGATCTGCAGGCCTTCATGTACACGGCCGGCGAGTTCTACGCGCGCAAAGACTTGGGCGCGTGGATGAAGCGCGTATACGACGACGAAATCCGCGCCGAGCAGGCGAAGCTCGAATCGTATCAGCGGCTGCCGGCCATCATGACGCCGCCGCCGTCTTCGGGTCGTCGTCCGTCGGGTGGCATGCCGGTCGCCGCGCCTCCGCCCATGCCGCCGGCCGCGTTGGCAGCGGTGCGCACGTCGGGGCAGCATGTCGCGATTCCTCCCGCGGCGGACTCCCTCACGTCACCCGTGCCGCAAACGAAGCCGAAGCCGAAGCCGAAGCCGAAGCCGAAGCCGAAGGCGAATGGCGATGCGCCCGTCAACGGCAAGCACAGCAACGGTCACGCGAACGGCGCGCACGGCGCCGATCTCGGCTGGGACGACGAAGAGCTCGCCACGAACATCTACGATGACAAGCCCGAGAACGCGGACGACTCCATCGTGTCCGACCTGCCGGCGCCCGATCTGTCGGGCGTCGAGCTCTCTCTCGATGGTGCGCCGGTGCCAGCGTCCCCGCGCCCGCCCACGCCGAGCCGCGGTACGCCGGCGTCGAGCTCGCGCTCGCAGTCCGTCTTGCGTCGCGCGCCGAGCGGCAACAGCGGCGTCCGTCCCCGCGTGTCGCGCGGCGGTGGTCCGTCGAATGCGGTGCTCCTCGGCGGTTGCGTCGCGCTCGCGGCCATTCTCTCGGCCGTCGGTGCCATCTGGTACTTCACGGTCAGCCGAGGACCGGGCCAGATCCAGGTCACGTCCGATCCGCCGGGCGCGCAGATCCTCATCGACAACCAGCGCGCCAGCACCGAGGACACGCCCACGACGCTTCGTCGCTCGGCCGGCACCTACACCCTCACAGTGCAGCGCGACGGCTACGTGTCGAACAGCGCGCAAGTCGATGTGAAGTCCAACGAGATGCTGACGCGCCACGTGGTCCTCGAGCCGCTCACGTCGGGCACTGGCTTCAAGCTGTCCGAGCTCGTCGGCGGCCAGGTCATCCTCGACGGCAAGCAGCTCGACGGCCTCACGCCATTGCAGGTGCAATCGGTGATGCCGGGCAAGCACCGCGTCGAGGTGCGCTCGCCGCAGGGCTCGTGGTCGGACGAGATCACGCTCGAAGCCGGCAAGATGATCGAGCTGCATCCGGTGTTCCCGAATTCGCAGACCAACGCGGTGCCCGCGAAGGCGCCGGAGGTCGCGCTCGCGCCAGAGACGCACGTGGTGCCGCACCCCGTCGGGCCTACGCACGCAGCCGCGAATCCCGAGCCGCTCGAGCCCGTCAAGCACCAGACGCCGCGGAGCGCCGAGAATGATCCGCCTCGCATCGCGCATGCACCCCTGCGCCGCCCGCGCGAGGAAGACCCGACGCCGCCGGTGCGCACGCAGGCGCCTGACCGCACGCCAGACCGTACCGAGCGGCCACAGCCCGCATCGTCGGCTGCAGGCGAAGGCTACTTGCGCGTGAACTCGCGTCCGTGGACGCACATCAGTATCGACGGCAAAGAGACGGGCCTGCAGACGCCGCAGACGCACATCAAGCTGTCGGCAGGCTCGCACCGCGTGCTCCTGTCCAATCCACAGTTCGGCATCCGCGAGTCCTTCTCGGTCGATATTGGCGTCGGCGCCACCGAGACGGTGGTGAAGGACCTGCGGCCGAAAGACACGCAGCCAGACAACGACTGAGGTACGCTCTCTGCCTTGTCGGCGATCGCTCGCAGGGTCACGTTAGGTCTCCTGCTGCTCGTTGCTGCTGCGGTCTACGTCCCGTGGACCTCACACGAGTTCATCTGGGACGACTTCGTCCAGATCACCGAGAACCCCGCCGTGCGACGCGGCGTGCCGCTCGCCCAGTACTTCACCGATCGCGAGACCACCTCGACGCGGCCCGACTACAACGAGCGCATCTACCGCCCGCTGCGCAGCATTTTCTTCCGCTGGATCTGGATCGCCTCCGAAGCATCGCCTCCGCACCGCGCGGCGTTCTTCCTCGGCCTGAACGTAGTCCTCTATCTGCTCGGCGGGCTGCTGGTGTACGCGCTGTGCCGGCGCTTCACCGAGAATGATCTCGCGTCGCTGATCGGCGCCGGCATGTGGTTGCTGTTGCCGGTGCATGGAGAGGACGTGCTCTACGCTTCGGCTCTCGGCGATCTGGCGTCGCTGGTGTTCCAACTTGCCGGTCTCTACCTGGCGTTCTCCGCGATCGATTCGGAGCGGCCGGCGTGGGGCAGGGCGCTAGGCTCGATCGCGTTGTTCGTGTTGGCGACGCTCACCAAGGAGATGGCGATCACCTCCGGCCCGTTGCTGGTCATCTACGTCTTGTCCGAGCGGCGCGCGGCGTGGGCGCCATCACGGCGGATGGCCACGCTGTTCGTGGTCGCTGGTCATCTGTTGGTTACCGTCGTGTACTTGTTGTTGCGTGTGCGGCTGCTCGGTCGGGTCGGGCAAGAGCCGGTGCAGCTCGTCGAGACGCTGTGGGCCGTGGCCGATGCGCCGTGGTTGTTGCTTCAGTATTGCAAGCTGTGCCTCATGCCGTT
>JAYUBF010000248.1:0-12990 GCA_043741435.1 Myxococcales bacterium | reverse complement strand
GCAGCAACAGCGACGGCAGCTCCTGTCTTAGATCACCTATTCCACCAACCTGCAACTTTTTTACTCAACGATGGCCCCCGTCTCCGTTAGTCACCCCTGGCCAACCTCCCGGTCGACGAGCTCTTGCAGGTCTCCGATACGCTACTGTGACACTCGAGCGGACATGCCGCTCAGCCGCTCGGGCAGGTGGAAATCGGTCGTGGTGTAGACCGAGCCCTTCAGCAACACGTCGTCCCAGTAGCGACCGCCGCGCTCCACGAGCCAATCCTCCATCGCGGCGCTCCGTGGCCGCGCGCGCTCCATACTGCGCACGGTGGCGACGAGCGCGCTCACGAGGTAGCGGGCGCGGGTGCGCCTCACGCCCAGCTGGTCGGCCAGGACCTCTCCCAGCATGCGTCGACAGAGCGCATGCGCGAAGCTTTGCGTCCGGATGGCTCTCTTCCGTTCTTTTGTGTCGGGGTGAGAGCGACCGCTGTCGAGCAGCGCGGTGGTGAGCGCACGCGAGTCGTCGTCGGGAACCGCCTGCGTCGCGGCGATGAGCTCGCCGAGCCGAACGCCCTCTGCCTCCGTGCCGGCAGCGAGCTGCGCGTCTACACCGATGACGTGCGAGACCCAGCGCCACAGGTGCATGAAGTCGTCGGACTCCTGTCGACTGATGGAGACCCCGAGCATGCGGAGCCCCTCGAGCGTGATGACCGAGAACAGCAGCGACGTAGCGACCATGTCGTGCTGGTTGATGGGCAAGCCCCAGGCCTTTTCGTCCCAGCGCGGCGAGCGAAGGATCATCTTGCGCACCTGCGCGTGCATGAGACGAACGCGCAAGGTGATGCGAAAGCCTTCGCCATCGGGGCGCATGCCACCCGCGCGAACCACGGCTTGCACGAAGCGACCGGTCTCCTGTAGGCGCGGTGCCGCGGCCTCGGCCAAGCGCCCGGACAAGGCGAGCGGCTTGTTCCCACCCGGGCTGGCGTAGCCGAAGATCAGAGCACGCGCGCCAAGCACGAGCCCACCCAGGATGCCGGTGCGGAGAAAGAACCGGCCACCCCGCTCCATGCGATCCCACTCGACCCATGGCGGCACGCGACGCGCTTCGTCGACGAGCGCGCGCAAAGGTGCGGGCACATCGTTGGCGCCTCGGATGGCTGCAGCGACGAGGTCATTCGCCGCCGCGGGAGAATCCGGCAACGCAGCGACGGCGGCATCAGCGAGGGGATCGCCGAGCGACAGGAAGCCTCCGAGCCGATCGACCCGGTCACCGAAGCGCAAACGCGCCGCTTCGAGGTTGCAGTAGCGACTCGGGAAGAGGGCCATGACGTCCGCCCACTATGCTATCGCGAGGCAAATGTGCAAGGCGTGGCGCAACCAATCTCCGTCACAAAAGGGCCTTTTGCTCACCGCCATACTTCGCGAGGTAAGCCTTCATGTGCAGCTTCTTCTTCGTGCTGTCCGAGCTCATGTAGCGGATGGCGCCGAAGATCGCGCGCTCGGGCGCCCACGGGCGATCGTAGCGACCGAGGGTCCAGAAGATGCCGGAGTACGAATTGGGGTTGCGACCGTCGACGGCGTAGCGATTGTTGAGCTCGATGAGATGATCGAGCGCCACGCGAGGGCTTTCGCTCCACTCGAGGATCTTCTTGCCCCACAGCATGCGCAGGTAGTTGTGCATGCGGCCCGACTCTCGGAGCTCGGCTTGAGCGGCGTTCCAGATCGGATCGTGCGTCTGCGAATGCGCGAGCTGCTCGCGCGTGTACAGCGTTGGTCTTGCATCCCTCGCGTGCTTCTCCAGCGACGCACGCGCCCACGCCGGCAACGACTCGTAGCGATCGTAGGTGTCGGGATTGCGCGCGCAGTGGTTGTAGCCGAGCTCTCGCCAGGTCACGAGCTCGTCGAGAAACGACTCCGTGGGGGCCGGCAGATTCCACCAACCCTCGCGCTTTCCCGACGCGGTTCGCGACAGCTTCTCCGGTGTCCATCCGGCGTCATCCCCGATGCGCGCGAGCACCTCGTGCACCGACAAGTGACCGAAGTGCAGATACGGCGACAGACCACTGGCTGCGCCGTCGTCCGGGTGATTGCGACCCTCGCCATACATGGCCAAGTTCTCGTCGAGGAAGCGCGACAACGTGGCGTCCGCTGCAGCGGCTCCGCCTTGCAGTTGCACCACCCCTACCTCGTGGTCGATGGGAAGCTTCGCCAGCGCACGGGGATCACGTGACAGCAACGCTACGCTCGCCATCGGCCAGCGCCTGGAAACCTCGAGGGGTAGCGACTCGAGTCGTGGCAGCGTCTTTTCGGCCAGCGGGTCCTCGGCCGGCAGCTCCGACAGATGAGGCGCGAGGTTCTTCTGTAAGAACCTGCGGAACACGTACGCCGTTGGAAAATCGCGATCCGCTACCGCGATGGGAAGCAGGCCACAGCTGTCCACGCACTCGAGCTTGACGGCCAACTTCTTGCCCGCCGCTGCGATCATCTGCGGCAAGAAGAACGCGGGAAAATAGTCCGTGACGACCACGCACGCTTTGGCGGACAACGCCTCGAGGAGGCCCGCACCTGCACCGGGCTCGGGCTCGACGTAAGGATGGTACAGCGCCGCGCCGTCACCGAACGCACTCAGGTTCTCCGCCATCCCGTCGAGCACGAAGCCGTGCAGCCGATCGGATGCCCAGCGATAGCCGACCCGCAGCGCTTCCAGGATCACGAGCGGCCGGTTGAGCTGCTCGGCCCATTCCACCGCGCGTTGCAGCCCGAAGTTGTAGCGACGTCGCCGCGTCGCGATCATCCAGTACACGACGTAATCACCGTCGGCACGAAAGCTGGCGTCATTCACCGCGCGCACGCGGATCGTCGGCACGCTCATGCGCGCAACCATCGTCCTTCGAGGTTGCGAAGTCCATCCCCGCCCTGCCGGCATCTCGAGATGGCGACGCATGCTAGCGTCGCGCCGTGACCCCCGAGGAGGCGACGAACCACACGCGCGATCTGGCGCGCGGGCTCGGGTTGCCACACGTGGGCTTCGCCGCCGCGGCGCCCGTGGTACGGCATCCCGCGTTCCTCGAATGGCTGCAGAATGGATACGCCGGCGAGATGGACTGGCTGAAGCGCGATGCGGAGCCACGGCGCGATCCGCGCGCGCTCCTGCCCGTCGCGAAGACCGTCATCATCGCCGCGCTGTCGTACGCGCATCCCGATGGCAGCGACGAGAACCCACGAATCCCCGTCGAGCGGCTCACGCAAGGACCGCGCGCCGACATCGCTCGCTACGCGCGCGGCGGGGACTACCACCTGGTGTTGAAGCGACGCCTGCAACGCCTCGGTGATGCGCTCGAGCACTCGGTCGGCAGGCCGCTGGCGCGCCTCGTGTGTGTGGACACCGCGCCGTTGCTCGAGCGCGAGCTCGCGGCGCAGTCGGGCCTCGGGTTCGTGGCGAAGAACGCGATGCTCATCGCGCCCGGGCACGGCAGCTATCTCAGCCTCGGTGCCCTCCTCGTCGACCTCGAGTGCGCGACCGGCACGCCGGCGGCGCCGCGCTGCGGGACGTGCCGCCTCTGCCTCGACGCGTGTCCGACCGGCGCCTTCGTGGGCCCCTACGTGCTCGATGCGCGACGGTGCATCTCGTACCTCACTATCGAGAACCGCGGACCCATCCCGCGCGAGCTACGATCTCGCATCGGTGCGCGCGTGTTTGGCTGTGACGTGTGCCAGGAGGTGTGTCCGTTCAATAGCGGTGTCGGCCAAGCGCACGCGCGCAGCGGTGACGCCGAGCTGGCACCGCGGGGCGGCTACAGCCATCCACCACTGCTCCACCTGCTCGGCCTCGGCGCCGCGCAGTTTCGCAAGTGGCAGGAGAAGAGCGCGTTGCGCCGCGTTCATCGCCCCGAGCTGCTGCGCAATGTTGCGGTGGCCCTCGGCAATACCGGCGGGCACGAGGTGCTCGGCCCGCTCGCGGCGGCGCTCGCCGAACGTTCGGCGCTCGTGCGTGCACACGTCGTGTGGGCCATCGCCGAGGTGGGGCGTCGGCTCGGTGGCACTCACCAGGACGACGCGAGAAGCAGGTTGCAAGCGCATCGCTCGGTGGAAGCAGATGCCTCGGTTCTGCTCGAGATCGACGCCGCGCTGGAGGCGACGGGCATGGGCGACCACCCTGGATGAAGGCCGGAGAGGCTGCTACGGTGCCGACACATTTCAGCGAGGTGATGCGTGAAGAAGATTCTCGGAGTGTGTGTGGTGGCGGTCTCGTTGTGGTTCAGCTCGGTGGGGCACGCCGATCGTGGTGAGGCCCTCGCGCAGGTGTGTGGCCAGCTGATCGGCTCCCAAGTCGTGCAGTGCCAGGCGACGGCCGGTGGACGTCACATCGATCCTGGGGCGGCCGAGGTGTGCGGTCAGCTGATTGGGTCGCAGGTGATCCAGTGCGTCGGCGCAATCGCCGGCAAGGACTTCAACCAAGGAGAGCAAGCCAACTGCGGTCAGCTGATCGGCTCGCAGGTCATCGAGTGCATGCGGCAGACGGGACATCCGCATTACGTCGCTGCGCCGCTCCCACCGCTGGGGCCCTCTGCGTATCCTCCGCAGTACCCGCCACGCCGAGGACCGCTCACCGTCGCAGAGATCCGGGCGGAGGTGGCTGCAGCGCTCGAGTCGCTGCGCGCGAGCGATCAAATGGGCGCCGATAGACGCCTGCGCCGCTTGCTCAACGATTTGCGCTGAGCGTCGACAACCTGCCCTGCGGGCTACGCGTGCATCCGCTGCTTGCGCGAGACGACGCGCACGGGCAGCAGCGGCTCTTGTTCTTCGCCGAGCAGGTTCGCGATCGAAGACGCCGCGCGGTGCATCTCGTTCGCGGCGCGCAGGCAGCAGCCCTCGGCCTCACGGACACGCGCCAGCTCGAGCCTCAGGTTCCACTCGAGCTGCTCACGTGCGGCCTCCGCTGCGACCACGCGGTCGGCCAGCTGCTCGCGAATCGCATCCATCTCTTCCACGCTGAAGGCGGCCCCGAGCTCCTCCTCGACATCGGACAGGCGGGTCTGTAG
The DNA here is from genome assembly GCA_043741435.1 of Myxococcales bacterium. GTDB lineage: Bacteria > Myxococcota_A > Polyangia > Palsa-1104 > Palsa-1104 > JBDTCO01. Next base: position 7,963 of record JAYUBF010000248.1, on the reverse strand, counting down.
GTCCCTCACCTTCCCCTCGAGATCGGCCACCAGGTTTCGGGAGACGACGTTCTGGTCACGCATGTGGTCTCAGCGATGCACCGCGCATACCACAACCTCCGTGTCGCTAACCCCACGACTCACCGTCCGTTCTGTCTCCGATCCTGGGACCGCGAACCCCACCCTGTGTGCCCTGGTCCTCGAGGACCTCCACGGCTAAGCTGCCCGACTCCCATGGTCGATCTACGTCGCGTGTCGTTCATTGTGTTCATGGTCATTGCCCTGGGTCTCGTCGGTGCGGTCATCTATCCGATGTGGCAGCCGCTCTTCCTAGGTGGAGTGCTGGCGACCGCCCTCCACCGTCCCTACGAGCGGCTGGTGACCCTGGTCCGCGGGCGCCGCGGCCTGGCCGCTGCCATCGCTACGTTCGGGTGCCTGCTGTTGCTGCTCGGCCCAATCGGAAGCGTGACCGTGATCGCCATTCGCCAGGCCCTCGATGCCTTCGGCGCGCTGCGCAACCTCGCGACCGCGGGTGGCCTCGACTCGTTCCTCGGACACCTGCCGCATGCGGTCCAAGAGGTCGTCGCCAGGGTGCGCGAGCTTGCCCCAGCCGTCGACTCGAGCGACGTCGGTGGCGGTATGGCCGACAAGCTGCTCAAGAGCACGACCTGGGCAGCTGGGCTCGCTGGCGGCGCGCTGCGCATCACCACCGAGCTGGTGCTCGACCTCGTCCTCATGCTGCTCACGATGCACGTGCTCCTGATCGACGGTCGCAAGGCGGTCACGTGGCTGGTCGACGTGTCACCGCTGCAGCGCTCCGATACCCACGCGTTGCTCATCGAGTTCAAGAAGGCCACGCGGGCCATCCTGACCTCGACGCTGGCCACCGCCGGCGCGCAGGCCGTGCTTTCTACGATCGGCTACCTCATCGCGCGTGCGCCGAGGCCTGTGTTCTTCGGGCTGCTCACGCTGCTCTGCGCGTTCATCCCTGGCGTCGGCACCGCGCTCGTCGGCGTTCCGCTCGTCGCCTACCTGTTCCTCTCCGGGCACAAGGGCAGCGCCATCTTCCTCGGCATCTACTTCGTCGTGGTGGTGTCGCTCGTCGACAACCTGCTGAAGCCCATGCTCATGAAGAGCGGGATGCAGATGCACGGCGCCGTAGTGTTCCTCGCGCTCGTCGGCGGCGTGATGGCCTTCGACGCGGTGGGGCTCATCGCGGGCCCGCTCGCTGTCACGTTCTTCCTCGCGATGGTGCGGCTTCGTGAACACAACGAAGCACCGCATGAGAGCGCGCGGGTCAACGCAGATCGTTGAGGATCGGCGGCTGACCGCTTAGCGCCCGAAATCGACGTTCAGCTTGTTCGCCGCCACGCGGAAACGCCGGTACGACTCGCCGTAGCGTGCAGCGATAGCGTCTTCGCGATTCTCGGCGGACCTAGCCGGCATCTTGCCGCGAATCACGTTGTAGACCAGGCCGAGACCTTCGGCGCGAATCGGCACGCTTGCCCAGTCCGACACTTTCATCGCACGGACAGCGGTCGCGAGCTTCGCCTGGCGCTCCGATCCGGCGAACGCCGGCTGGGACGCGAGCGCGTCGATGTGGTTGGTCATCGCGTCGAGATGGCGGGACATCGCGTTGATCTTGCGCGCCTGCATCGTGTGGTTCCAGTTCGAGTCCGGCGTGTCCGCGGATCGCGCTACGATAGTAAACCCCTTTTTCTTGTTTCCGCTCAGCCCGATCCGCTCCTTGGAGCTTGAAATGCTGGAGACGCGGTCCATCCGAATGAGGGTGTTCTGTGCGCGATAGAACTCGATGGGTCCAGCGGACGCGAGCGTCGACGCACACACACCACCGAGCAAGATGACCGCAACCAGGGGACGATTTTGAGCGAGCATGGGTTCCTCCATGCCGGGGTGGAGCAAGCGAGGTGCCAGCGCCAATCCTTTGGTTTCCGATGACTTGCGCAAACGTCGGGGCCTTTCCAGGTAGCGCGACTATGGCCCAATGACCCCCAGGGCCTGGCCCGCGGTGGTGCTACGCGTACAGACCGTCGACCACGCTCTGGAACTTCTCGTAGGCGAACTTGCGCTTCACCTTGAGCGTGGGCGTGAGCTCGCCCGTCTCCTGCGTGAAGTCATAGGGCAGCACCTGGAACTTTTTCACCGACGAGTAGCTCGGCTCGCGCGCGTTGAGCTGGTCGACGTACGTCTGGATCAGGGCGCGCAGCTTCGGCTGCTCCACCAGCTGCGCGAGCGACTGGTCGCCACAGCCCTCGTCGCTGGCCCAGCGACGGATGTTCTCCTCGTTGAGGGTGATGAGCGCGACCAGGTACGGCCGCTTGTCGCCGTGCACCATCACCTGCGAGATGTACGGCGTGGCCTTCAAGAACCCTTCGAGGTTCTGCGGCGCGATGTTCTTGCCGCCCGCCGTCACGATGATGTCCTTCTTGCGGTCGGTGATCTTGAGGTGACCATCGACGAACATGCCGATGTCGCCTGTGTGGAACCAGCCGCCCGCGTCGATCACTTCGGCGGTGGCCTCGGGGTCGTTGAAATAGCCCTTCATCACGATGCCGCCCCTTACCAGGATCTCACCGTCGGGAGCGATACAAATCTCCACGTTGGGCACCGGCTTGCCGACGGTACCGAACGCGTAGTCGTCTGGATGATTCAGCGCCGCGCCGGCGCACGTCTCGGTGAGGCCCCAGCCTTCACAGATGAGGAGCCCCACCGCGTGGAAGAACTCGGCGATCTCCTTCGAGAGCGGCGCGCCCCCTGACACCATGAACCGCAAGCGACCGCCGAGCTGCGCATGGATCTTCTCGAAGACCAGCTTGTGCGCGACGGCACGTTGGGCAGCGAGAAATGGCGGGATCGGTTGCTTCCGCTGCAAGCGCCGCGACACGTCGTACCCGACGGAGAGTGCCCAGTCGAAGATCTTGCGCTTGACCGGCGACGACGCATTGCGCGCGCCGAGGATGCCCAGGTACACCTTCTCGAGCACGCGAGGCACCGAGCACATGAACGTCGGGCGGACCTCGAGCAGGTTGGCCTTCAGCTGCGGGATGGACTCCGCGAACGTGAGCTTGCTGCCGCGCAGCACCGTGGCCCACGCGAGGGCCTTGGCGAAGATGTGCGCGAGCGGCAAGAAGATGAGCTGCTCGTCGCGCTCGTCGAACGGGAGCATGTGCTTGAGCGCGTTGCACTCGGCGAGCACGTTCGCGTGCGTGAGCACCACGCCCTTGGGCGGACCGGTCGTGCCCGACGTGTACACGATGGTGAACATGTCGTCGGCCTTCACGCTGGCCCAGCTCCGCACCATCTCTTGCTCGCGATCGTTCTCGCCGAGGAGCGCCCGGCCGCGCGCGCGAAAGGCAGCCATCGGCACGAGCCAACCCTTCGTCTCGGGGGTCGCCACGTCGTCGATGGATAGCGCGGTGCGACCCTTTGCATCGCGCTTGTCGAGGCGCTGCGTCTCGTCGAAGTAGACGACCTTGGCGACGCCCTGCAAGGTGGCGCGCGACTCGATCGCTTTGCGCACTTGCTCCGGATTCTCGGCGAACAACACCTTGGCACCGCAGTTGTTCAGCACGTACTCGCACTCGTGCGCGAGGTTCGAGTGATAGATGGGCACGGTCACGGCGCTTGCCATGAGGATTCCCACGTCGCACTCCACCCACCCTGGGCGGCTGCTCGACAAAATGCACACGCGGTCGCCGGGGCCCACGCCCGCATCGGCCAGGGCGGCGGCGATCTCACGCGAAGTGCGATCCCAATCGCTCCAGCTCGAGTCGCGCCAACGGCCGCCTTCCTTCCAACGCAGGGCGGTCGCACCACCACTCTTCTTCACCCGCGCCGTGAACATGTCGATCGCGTTCTTCGCTTCCGTCAGGCTCATGAGTCCTCGTCGTTACGGTGTCGTCGTGAGGGAGTACTCCGTCTGCAGCTTCGTGATTTTGAACATCGTGCCGGACGCGATCGTGTCGTAGCGATGCAGCGGCACATAGTCCATGTCCCAGACGCGGAAAGGAAGGCCGGACATCAGCTCCGACCCGTAGAACGGCCAGCTGGTCCCGAGCGCGCACGCTGTCGTCACGCCCTGGCCGGAGGCGGCGAGCACGAGCACGAGGACGAGGGTCAGGAGCGCGCGCTTCATGATGGGCTCAGAACCAGATCGGGTTCGACACCGCGAACGGACGCTTGCCGCGGTGCACGGGTGCCAGATCGCCCGTCGCATTCGTCGCGTGGAACACGACGTAGTGCGCAGCGTTGGTGCTGGTCGCGATGACCTCGACGGTGGCCTCGTACAAGTGACCTGGCCCGCTCGGGTTGACGGACTCCACGAGGTTGATGGTCTTCGTCGTCTCGCCATCCACGATCACATCGAGGGTCTTCGCCAGCACCCAGCTCGGTGATCGCACCACGACGTCGAACGTCGTCGGCGCACCGGTGGTGCTCACGGTCCCACCCGGACCAACGCCACCCGGCCCGGCCACCGTGAGGTAGAGGCCGCCCGACACCGTGGACTTACCCGCGCGGATCGCATCGCGCAACGCTGTTGGCGTCACCTGTTGCGGCACATCGGTGCCGAGCAAGAAGAAGGTGCGCGGATAACCGACCGGCCCCGAGGTCATCTTGTGACTGTCCGATGCGCCGGTCGTGTACACGCGCTTGCCGTGGTTCAGCAACGCGAACCATGCTGCCACCGAGCCCGTGCGGTTGTCGTCGAAGTCGGAGTCGTTGAAGACCTCGAGGGCGTCGAAGTTGGTCGACCAATCCATCGCGTCGCCCATCACCGTCGTGTTGTCGAAGTGCACGTCCGCGAAGTAGCCCTTGAACGCCTGCGTGGCCAGCGGGTGGTTCACGATCAGCGCCGGGTCACCGTCCATCTTGCGCACCTCGTCGAAGATCTGCGGCGGCCGCATGCCGGCCCACTTAACGACACCGCGGTTCGGCGCATCGGGTTTCGCCACCATCGGCACGACGCCGAAGTGACCGAAGGTCGAGGTCGACAGCTCCTCCGATGCGAAGCCCTTGGCCCATCCAGTCGCGCCGAGCTGCTCGATCACCGGCCCGAAGTCGATGACGTATTCGTGTTCGCTCGACACGGGGAGCTCGAGCCCCTCGGCCAGCGCACCGCGGACCTTGTAGCCCACGGGATCGGCCGAATCGAGCGAGTAGTTGGAGTGGATGTGCGTGTCGGCGCTCAGCGCACCGACCGTCGCCACGGATCGCTGCAACACCGGATTCATCGCGTAGCTGACCCCCGCCAGGAAGGTCTGCGTCTGGTCGAAGATCTCGTACTCGTAGCCGTGGCTCGCCACCACGCGATACTCGCCGGCCGGCACACGCAGCGTGGCCTTGCCATCGACCGCGAACTCGAGGTGCGCGCGACCATCGCCGGCATCATCGGCACCAAAGGCAGCGGGCGGCAACGCGGGGGCCGTGGTCGGCGTAACCTGGATGCGCGCCGGCAGCGCGACGTTGGAGCCCATCTCGACGGCGGTGATGCTCAGCGTGGCGAGCCCGCCCACGGAGAGATCCTGCGTGGTCTGCGCCGCGGCGACGGTGACGGGCGCTGGCGCAGGCAACCCACGCGCGGTCACGGACAGCTTCGCGACCTCGTCGGGCACGTGCAGCGTGTACCTACCGTCGGTGTCGGTGAGGGCTCTGGTGATGTACGTGTCGTCGGCGCGCGTGGCGTGCACGAACGCACCCACGACGGGCAGGCCACTCCCGTCCGTCACCATGCCGGTCACCGCACGCCACGCCGGCTGCGCATCGATCCGGCGCATCGCCTGGATCAACGAATCGATGCCGGGAGACGCGGTGACGAGCTCCACATAGTCGAACGACACGAGCTGACAGGCCGGCAGCAGCGCGCCGCTCGACACGAAAATCTGCGCGCCCTCGACGGCCGAGAGGTAGTTGAACTTGAGGCCGTGCGCGACGCGAGCGCCGACCGCGTGCAAGCCAGACTCCCACCCGAGCCACGCAGCGTTTCCCGTGATCGGCGCGAAGCCATGCTCCGGCGTGAACGCCGCGGCGCGGTTCATGAGGAACGCCAGGAGCTGCACCTGGCTGAGGTCGACCTGTTGCGCGTAGGCGTTCTGGATCGAGAGGCGCAGCGTCACCTTCTCGGCACCCGGCTCGAGCACGTAGTCCATCGCCGCCGGTTGCGGACGCGTGTCGCTGAACAAGGACGAGTAGCCCTGCAGGAAAGGCGCAACCTTCAGCACGCCCTGGCTGCGCACGATCGCCGCTTTTCCGTCGGAGCCATCGGCCAGCACGGTCACTCTGTCTGGCGCGACCACCATACCGCCCGCACTGATGAGGGCCTCGGCCCACTCGGAGGCACCCCGTGGAAGCCCGTCCTCCCCGACCGTCTCGATGGCCGCGATCTCGCCACCGAACGGATTGTACCCGTCGGAGACGCGCGCGGACTCGATGTAGAGCGCGATCTTCTCGTTCGCGAGAAGATAGTCACCGACCCGCACGGGGAAGCGCACGTCGGCCGGCGAATGCACCATTGCCAGATCGGTGATGACGCCGGCGCGCGCTTGCTTCGCAGCCCGCGCACCCGCAGGGTCGGCATGACCGACCGGACTACCGTTGGCAAAACGATACGTCTCGTTGATGAGGCCGCACGGGCCCATCGCGGCATCGGGCGTAGTCTGGTCCGCCCGATCGACGGCGGGCGGCTCCGTTTCACAAGCGGAGATGCAGAGCAAGGCAGCGACGAGGGCCCAAGGCCTAGTTTCGGCGAACATCGCGGCACCATACTGCCGGGGTACCATCCTGGTCCATGCCGCCCTACGGCGAGTCCATGAAGATCACGTACTACGGCGACCTACATTGACGCTACATTCCCCACGGCGTCGAGCGATTGGTTTGCTGGCATGATCGCCCAACAGGAGAGACACCCACATGTTCGATCGTTTGTCGCGTAGCTGGCAGCTCGTCCGTCACAGCTGGAACATCCTCATCCAAGACAAAGAGCTTCTGTGGTTCCCGGTCTTCTCTGCCATTGCCTCGCTGTTCACGCTCGCGTCCTTCCTCACGCCGGTCATATACGCCGTCGCGAAGCACGGGCACGAGCTCGAGGCCGGGGAGCACTACCAAGTGCAGCCGTACTGGTACGCCGTGATGTTCGTCTTCTACGTGCTCACGTTCTTCATCACCTACTACTTCAACGTCGCCGTGATGCACTGCGCGGCCATGCGCATGGACGGCGGTGACCCCACCCTCGCCGACGGCTTCCGCGGTGCGAACAAGCACGCCGTGAAGCTCCTCGGCTGGGCCGCGATCTCGGCGACCGTCGGTATCATCCTCCGCACCATCGAGCAACGCCTCGGTCTGCTCGGCCGCATCGTCATCGCGCTCGTCGGTTGCGCGTGGACCGTGGTCACCTACTTCGCGGTCCCGGTGCTCGTGTTCGAGCAAGTCGGTGCAGGCGATGCGGTGCGTCGCTCCGCCGAGCTCATGAAGAAGTCGTGGGGCGAGGCCATGGTCGCCAGCGTCGGCACCAACGTGGTGTTCTCGTACCTCTCGCTCCTCGGCATGTTCCCGTTCGGCGCCGGCATCTACCTCGCCGCCCACGAAGCCCCGCTGGCCGCGTCGTTCGGCGTCGCCTCGCTCGGCATCTTCTACTGGTTGTTCCTTGCCGTCGTGTCCTCGGCCATCAAGAGCGTCTTCCAGGTCGCCCTCTATCGCTACGCCGCGACAGGCGTCGTCCCCGGCGGCTACTCGCAAGAGCTCCTCGCCGGCACCTTCGCCCCCAAGCGCCGCATGTTCGGCCGCTAGGTTTCGTTGGGGGCGATATCGCCCGACGACGAGACGGGTCCTGTCACACAGTGCCCTGTCTCGGTCTCGCTCCGACGGCTCCCTGGGTGCCTAACGGAGACGGGGGTCTCTCTCCGGGATCTGGTTGTAGGCTTCGCGGGGATCGAGTGTGGCACGGACGACCTGGATTCTGAGGGCGAGG
>JAYUBF010000247.1:0-13042 GCA_043741435.1 Myxococcales bacterium | reverse complement strand
GATCTTCACCACGAGGAGACGGGGACGCCGACATACCGCGGGCTCGCGCTCGATCGCTACGTGTCGCTGTTCGAGATGCTGAACCCCATGCATCGCCTGTGGTCCGATGGCCGCTGGAACAAGCTCACCATCGCGCGTGGCTGTTACTGGAAGAAGTGCAGCTTCTGCGATCTGTCGCTCGCCTACATCGCGCGCTACGAGCCAGCCGCGGCCGATTTGCTGGTCGATCGCATCGAGGCGCTGATCGCGGAGACGGGGCAGACGGGCTTTCACTTCGTCGACGAGGCCGCACCGCCCGCCTTGCTGCGTTCGCTCGCGCAACGGCTGATCGAGCGACGCGTGGCCATCACCTGGTGGGGCAACATCCGCTTCGAGAAGAGCTTCACACCTGCGCTTACCCAGCTCCTCGCGCGCTCGGGCTGCGTCGCGGTCTCGGGCGGCCTCGAGGTCGCGTCCGATCGCTTGTTGTCGATGATGAAGAAAGGCGTGACGGTGGAGCAGGTGGCTCGCGTGACCCGCGCCTTCAGCGATGCAGGCGTGTTGGTCCACGCATACCTCATGTACGGCTTCCCGACGGAGACCGAGCAGGAGACCGTGGACTCGCTCGAACGCGTGCGCCAGCTCTTCGCCGAGGGCTGCATCCAGTCGGGGTTCTGGCACCGCTTCGCCGCGACCGCGCACAGCCCCATCGGGCAAAAGCCGCAGCTCTTCAAGATCCGTCTCCGGCCCGAGGCAGCCACGCCGTTCGCCCGCAACGAGATCCCCTTCGAAGATCCGATCGGCGCCGACCACGATCGCTTGGGCGTGGGCCTGCGCAAGGCGCTCTACAACTACATGCACGGGGTCGGGCTCGACGAGGACGTGCGCGCCTGGTTCGACGGCAAGGGCCGCAAAGGCGCCAAGCGCGTGCTGCGAGCCGACGTTCCGCCCGATCTGGTCCGCAAAGCGCTCGCCGGGGCCTGAAGGGCTGTTGATCCAATCGCGGTCTCGGGCAACCTCGTCGGTCGTTCGGCGATCCGATCCTGCATGTCCGACGACGCCAGCGCATTCGCGCCGGTGTGCTTGCGCGGACGGAACCCCGACCGGCGACCATGTTCGCATGGACGTTGCACGCGCAATCGTAATATCCTTGCGTGTGGTCGCACAGACGCCGCACATCGGACCGCTGTCGACGCAAGTGCGGCGAGCCCGCCTGAAGGTCGTGCGCGGCGCCGATCGCGGCAGGACCCACGAGCTGGGTGAGCAAGGCTCGGCCGTTATCGGCTGCGACCCCGAGGTCGACTTCGTTCTGACCGATCGCAGTGTCTCCATGCGCCACGCGGAGCTCATTTGTGAGGCCGGCGGTTACACCCTACGTGACCTCGGCAGCACCAACGGCATTCGCGTCGGTGATCTGCAAATTCGTGAGGCGGTGATCCGATCGAGCGCGCAACGATTCTCGCTCGGCGAGACCGAGATTCAATATCAGTGCTCCGACGAGGTCGTGGAACGTAGCGTCAGTGAGCTCGAGCGCTTCGGCGTGCTGCGCGGGCGCTCGCGCTGCATGCGCGAGCTGTTTGCCCGCCTTGAGCGGGTCGCGCCCACTCACGCCACCGTGCTCGTCCAGGGGGAGTCCGGGACTGGGAAGGAGGGCGTCGCCGAGAGCATCCATTCGGCGTCGCCGCGAGCGCACGCCCCGTTCGTCGTCGTAGATTGCGGCGCGATCCCGAGGGACCTGTTCGAGGTGGAGCTATTCGGCTGCGAGAAGGGCGCGTTCACTGGTGCCGATCGAGACCGCCGCGGGCTCGCCGAGGAGGCCCACGGCGGCACGCTGTTTCTCGATGAGGTTGCCGAGCTACCGCTCGAGCTGCAGCCCCGTCTGCTGCGATTGCTGGAAAACCGCGAGGTGCGCCGCGTCGGCGCCTGCCGGTACACCTCGATAGATGTTCGGGTGATCGCAGCCAGCCATCGTCCCTTGGCCGCCATGGTGTCCGAAGGACGTTTTCGTCATGACCTCTACCATCGGCTCGCCGTGTTGAAGATCGATGTTCCCCCGGTCAGGCACCGTCGAGACGACATCGAGCTCCTGGCCAAACACTTCGCCGCAGAGCTGCACCCGCAATTTCCTGCTGAGCAACTGCTTACGCCGTCGCTCATCGCAGCCCTCAGTGCGTACGCCTGGCCCGGGAATGTCCGAGAGCTCCGCAACGCCGTCGAACGCTTGCTCATGGTCGGCGAGCTCTTGACGGGTGTCAGGCCAGCCGGGGCCGATGCGCCCTCCGACTACGCAGCAGGACGGCAGTCTGCGATCGATCGCTTCGAGCACGACTACTGCAGGGGCCTGCTCGAAGCCGGCTCCTCCAGCGTCGTGAACGCCGCACGCAAAGCGGGCATTTCGCGCCAAATGTTCTATCGTTTGATGCAGAAGCACAATCTCCATGTCAGGTGAGCATCCCCCCAGCAGTCGCGATGCGGGCCTCCGCTACGACTTCCTCGGGACGATCGCGCGGGGTGGCATGGCCGAAGTGCTGTTGGCGCGCGCCAGCGGAATGCAGGGCTTCGAGAAACTGCTTGCGGTCAAACGCATCCTGCCGCACCTGGCGAAGAACGAAGAGTTCGTGGCGATGTTTCTCGACGAGGCACGCATCGCCGCCACGTTGAACCATCCCAACATCGTGCAGCTGCACGAGATCGGTTCGCGCGAGCAAGAATATTTCTTCACCATGGAGTTTCTCCACGGTGAGGACGTCAGGCACATCACCAACGCGGCAGCTTGCCGCGGGCAAGCAGTACCGGTCGAGCACACGCTCGCCATCATCCTCGGGGTTTGCAGTGCTCTCCACTACGCGCACGAGAAGGTCGACCTCGACGGCGCGGCGTTGGGAATCGTGCATCGGGACGTGTCTCCGCAAAACGTCATCGTGACCTACGACGGTGGCATCAAGCTCGTCGACTTCGGGATCGCGAGAGCGGCGCACCGATTGACCGAGACGCGGGAAGGCACGCTGAAGGGCAAGGTCCAGTACATGTCGCCGGAGCAGTGTGTGGAGCGGGCGCTCGATCGACGCTCCGATGTCTTCGCGGTGTCGGTGATGCTCTGGGAGCTTTACTGCGGGGAGCGCCTGTACACCGGCGACAGCGAATTCGAGATCCTGAAACAAATCGTCGAATACGACGCGCCTTCGCCCCGCATGGTGCGGGCCGAGTGCCCACCGGAGCTGGAGCGGATCGTGGTCAAAGGCCTGGCTCGCGACCGGGAGCAGCGATTCCCCACCGCGCAGGCGCTGCAAGCGGACCTCGAGGCCTTCGTCCGCGATCATAAAATCCCGGTTTCTTCGATCGGGCTCGCAACGTACATGCGGGAGTTGTTTCACGACAAGCTCGCGAGCTTCCGGTCCGCGCAGGCGCGAGGGAGAGCCGGGATAGGAGAATACGTCCGCGCGCGACGCACGCTCAACGGTGTGCTCGCGGCGTCCGCCGCCTCCACGCGACCCGCGGGCGCGCGACGGCATCTATCGAGCGGGGCGAGCAGCGTTGCCGACGTCGCAGCGGTGGCGCCGCCGCCACACGAGCGAATCCGGACTCGGTCGCTTTCGTTCCGGTTGCACCCGGGCAGGCTCCGGCGCAGTCTCCCGTGGCTCGGGGCGACCGGCGCGTTGGCGATCGTGGTGACCAGTGCAGTGTTGGGCTGGCGTCGCGAACAAGCGCCCCTGTCGGTGCAGGAGCGACCTTCGCTGGTGATGTCGGACCCAACAGGCGAGACGCCCACACCCTCTGCGCCGATGACTCCTCCGGTGGCAACGCGCCGAAGAATCGCCGTACGTAGCTCCCCGACGCAGTCCAAACTGACGGTCGACGGTCTTCCGTTGCATCAACCGTGGGTAGACGTGGCCGATGACGGCTTCGACCATCGGCTTCGCGTGAGCGCGCCGGGCTATCAAACTCAAGTTCGCTCGTTGCAGGGCGTCGCAGAAGACGAAATCGTCGTCGTCTTGCGACGCGCGTCGCGCGCTCGCCCGCAAGCCGGACGAAAGGCCGGCGCGACGGGCGCGACTCCGACCGTCGCCGCGGGCGCAGCACGCGAAGCTCACGCTGCGGAACCGGTCCCGCTTGAGCCGTAACCACTCTTGCTCGGCCGGGCGGCGCTGGCGGCGTGTCATCGTATGTGCGCTCGCGCTGTGCGCTGCCCAGTCGTGGGCCGCCGACGCCGTCGATCCGCGCGTCGAAGCCAAGGTGCTCAAGGACCAAGGCGCCCAAGCGTTGCGCGATGGCGACGCCCGCGCGGCGCTCGAACGGTTCGAGGCGGCCTACAGCATCTATCCGTCTCCCAACTCCAAATACAATGTGGCGCTCGCGCTCGCCAAGCTCGACCGTCGCTTGGAAGCAATCGAGGCCTTCGAGTCCTTCCTCGCCACCGCCGTCGATAGTCCCGCATCGGCGGTCGAGTACGCACGCGGAGAGGTCGCACGGATGGACCGCGCGCTCGGTCATGTGCTGGTGGTCGCACAGCCGGGTGCGGAAGTGACCTTCGACAACCACCCGCTCGGCAAGACGCCGCTCAGGTCGGCGTTGCGCGTGTTACCGGGCGGCCATTCACTGGCAATTTCCAAGGCCGGGTTCGAGCCCTACCGCACGCACCTCGATCTCGGTCCAGGGATGGTGTGGGCGAGCGAAATCGCTTTGTCCATCCGCTCCCGCGAAGCTCGCGTGCCGAGGATGGTGACGATCGTCGTCGGTGTGGTGGCGCTCGCCGCGACCGCCATCGGCGCCGGCCTGCGGATCAACGCACAGCTCGCGTTCAACCGGCTGCGCGACACCTGCGCACCCGACTGCTCTCGTGCGCAGTGGGCAGGCTTACCCGAACAGGTCCTCGCCGGCGACTCGCTGGTCGGCATCGGCGGCGCCGCGGCCGTGGTCGACATCGGCCTGTGGATTGCCGCGCGGAGGCGTAGACCGTGAGCCCGCCGCTTCGTTGGTCGGCCGCGATCGCGCTCCTTGGTGCACTGGGGTCGGCACCAGCGTGCACGCCCGACTTCGACGGCTTGTCGCGCGGCCACGATGCCGGCGACCCCTTGCCGGCCCACTGCACGAACAGTGTGCTCGACGAGGACGAGAGCGATCTGGACTGCGGCGGGTCGTGCTTCGGCTGCGACGTCGATCGTAGCTGTCGAGTTGCCAACGACTGCCAGACGCGCACCTGCATGTCGGGCTGGTGCGATCTGGCGACCGGACCACCGAGCTGGATCGCTACGGCCGATGTGCCCACGGCGCGCTTGCGCGCCGGTGCGGCCTTGGGAAGCGACGGTCTGATTTACGTGATTGGCGGTGTGGAGGCCATTTTTGCGCAGACGCCCACCGCAGTCGTCGAAGCCTACGACCCCTACTTCGACCAGTGGCGCAGCCGCGCGCCATTGCCAACGCCCCGATGGGACATCAGCGCCGCGACAGGCGCTGACGGTCAATTGTACGCCGTCGGCGGCGTCGATGGTTCCACCTCTCAAAGCACTTCGCGGGTCGAAGCATACGACCCGGCAGGCAATGTGTGGTCGCCCGCACCGCCGCTCAACTTGAACCGAGCCGGCTTCGCGCTGGCGCAATCTGAAGGAGGGAAAATCTACGTCATCGAGGGGGTGGACCCGACGAACGGAGGGAGCGCGCTCGACACCTTAGAAGTCTACGCTGGCCGCCCACAAACATCATGGTCGGTGCGGCAAGTGCCAGGCACGCTACACACGAGTCATTCGGCGGTGACGATGGGCGCCGACGGGCGCATCTTTTTACTCGGCGGACGATCAAATGACGCAGCCATCGCCACCAATGCCATGCGCATCTACGATCCTCGAAGCGACGAGTGGAGTGCGGGCGTCGACCTGCCTGACCCCGGCCTCGACGCTGCCGCCGCACAGGGTGGGGATGGTCGCATCTACAGGTACAACGGCCACACGGTGATCGCATTTCGTGGACGGCGCTGGCTGCCAGTTGGCGCGCCCAGCGGGCAAACCTCGTTCCCGAAACTCGTCGCGGGCCCGGACGGCCGTCTGTACGCGATCGGCGGCGCCGCGATCGGCGGCGGCTTTTTCGAGGGCTACGGGCCGATCCTGCGCCAATCCGCCGGGGCTGGCGCCACGCCAGATTCGGTGAGCGTGCGAGGCTACAACTTTGCCGCGCGCGCCACGGTGCGCTTCTACTGGGACGATTCTTCGACGGCGGCCGCGACCACCGAATCCGACGACGCGGGTGCATTTGCCGAGCTGCCCCTGTCTGCAACCGGGATGCGAGGTGCGCACTCGCTCGCCGCGCTCGACGACCGGAGTCGGTTTCGCGTTCGGATTCCAGTCGTGCTCGGGCCGTGATCGACGAGGAGGCTCTGCTGCCGTGGCATGCGCAAGCCGCCGAACCGGAAAAACGTAGTTAGGTCGGCGAAATCGGCTTGCTGCTGCGTGGGGAGGGCGTCGCGGATTTCTGCCAGCTGTCCGACCAGGTCGAGGGGTAACTCGCGCCGCGGGGCGCTCTTCAACGCGACCATGAAGGGACAGCCGAACGTCGAGCGCACCGCGACGGCATCGTCGAGCTGCCGCGCCGCTGAGCGAAAGTCGTCCAGAGAAAACGCTGCGCGCAGAGAATGTAGGTAGTCGAGCGTGAACAGCTCCGGCTGGCTGTCCGCGTCTCGGTCGGCGAAGTAGCGGATCGAGCGCTCTGCGCGCAGGCGGCCGAAGTCGGCCAGATAGACCCCGCCACCCGGCGTGAGGACGCGCGCCACCTCGGCCAACGCGCGGTCGAGATGAGTCGCATCGGGCAGATGGTGCAGGGCCATGGTCGACATCACTGCGTCTACCGTGTCATCGGCGAACTCGGCGAGGTGCGTGATGTCTCCGACCCGAAGCTCCACGTTCGAGAGACCGAGCGCGCTGACGTGCGCTCGAGCTCGGACGAGCATGGGCTCCGAAAGATCGACGCCAACGAAGTGAACGTCGGGATTGAGGCGCGCGATCATCGCGAGCTCCGTTGCGGGGCCGCAGGCGAGGTCGAGCACGACGTCGCCCGGGCGGATGACCTCGCAGATCTGGTGACAGTGGTAGAGATACACCGGCGCCATCACCCCCCCTTCCGCGCCTGCGCGCACGTAAGCGGCAACCTTTGCGGGATCGTCCATCACCAAATCGGGCTCGGCGACGCGGGGTATGCGTTCTGAGGTGGTGAGCTCGCGGAACAGGACTCGAAACACGGACAGGTTGGGCATCGGGCATCTCCTCCCCACTTGGAGAGCAAACCGGACGCCAGGATTTCTTTCCGACAATTCAGCATCTTGGATGCAAGCCTGCCTTCAACTGCGGGGGGGCGTCCCGTGCGACTTGTCACCAACTGGTTGGCAGCGTGAACGTCTTGGCCATGTGTCGTGCCTCCCATGGGCAGGAGTACCGCCTCGCCCTGCTGGTCCTCGATCTTCGAAAATGTAGACGCACATGTCGTTGCACGACCTCGCGCTTGGGCTCTCGCTCACCGGGACCTACCGAAGGACCGGCAAGTCGCACATGACGCAAATACGGCAGCCAATCTGTGACGATCGGCTCAAGCGCATGTGGCATGCGCCTTGATGGGCAGCTTGGCTTTTTCCCCCACTGCAAAAGCGAACCGTCCATGTCGACACGAAATCATGCCCAGCCCCCACTTGTCTTGCGCCCGCCCCGGCAAAAAGTTGCCCGCTCGATCGTGGCGGGCTCTCATCGACCGATGGCGAGCAGCAATCTCGTGGCCTTTGTATGGATCGCGCTGGCGGCGGCGTTGGCGGGCCTTGCCTTCTGGATACGCCGCGGTGCTCGGTCGGAACATGCGGGCTGGCGGGTGATCGCGAAGCTGCCGGTGGAGCCGCGTCGGTCGCTGCTTCTCGTCGCCATCGGTGACCGTCGGTTGCTGATGAGCTCGGCCGAGCAAGGCTTGTCGCTCCTGACCGAGCTGTCGGAGCGGGACGCGTCGCTGATTGAGGCCGGGACAGAGGTCGCGTCGGTCGCTGGGTTGGGCTCGTTGCTCTCTGCGGTTGCGCGACGATGACGCTGTTCGCGTGGCTGCCGCTCCTGATGGTGGGCATCGGCTGCTTCGTGAAGTTCTCGGTGGTGTTGTCGTTGCTCGGCCGCGCCGTCGGTGGGCGCTCGCTCCCGTCGACGGTGGTGGTGGCCACTTCGTTGCTGTTCTCGGGCTTTGTGCTGGCGCCGATCGCAGAGCGCGTGGGCACCACGGGGATCGCAAACAGTGCCGAGCCCGTGCGTGCGTTCCTCGAGAGAAACGTGTCGGCCGACGATCGACACGAGCTCTATCAGCTCCAGGTCAACCTCCGCGGCGCCGACGACAACAAGAACGCCGCGACCGATCACGATCTGTCCGTCCTGGCACCCGCGTTCGCGCTGGCCGAGCTCAAGTCGGCATTTCGCATCGGCTTCTTCCTGCTGCTGCCGTTCTTGGTGCTCGACCTGTTGATCGCCGTGGTGTTGCTGGCGACGGGGATGCACACCATCGAAGCGCGCGTGCTCTCGCTCCCGTTGAAGCTGCTGCTGTTCGTCACCGTCGATGGATGGAGCCTCTTGGTGCATGGCCTGATGAAGGGCTATACGTGAGCCTCGGCTTCGAAGCTGCGCTGCGCGAAGCGGCGAGAGTGCTCGCGGCCTTGGCGGTCCCCGTGCTGCTGGCGGTGCTGGCTGCCGGCATCGTGGCCGGCCTCCTCCAAGGTGTGACGCGGGTGCGCGATCGTTCTATTTCGGTCGCGCCTCGGCTCGTCGCTGTCGGCGTGACGTTGGTGATGTGCGGGGCGTGGTCCGCATCGCGCCTCGTCGAGCTCACGCGGCAGATGCTGCACTCGGCCGTCAGCGCCGCGGCGCCCCCGCCGAAGTGAGCCCCCTAAGCACGGCGACGGCGGCTGACCTCGCGCTCTACGCAGCTTGCCTGCGCGCGCTGCCGCTGGCGCTGTGCATGCCGCTGCCTGGCTGGTGGCTGCGCATCGCCTTCGGGTTGGTGCTCGCGTTGGCCGGTGCGAGCGCGCCCACTTTGCAAACCTTCTCCTGGGACCACGCACCGCTCGAGCTCTTCGCGGGCGTGGCGCTGGGCCTCTTGGCCACGCTCCCGGTATGGGCGGCGCGCTGGGCGGGTGGCCTTGTCGGTGTGCAGATGGGCGCGACCCGTGATGCGGTGCAGACGACCTTCGCGGTGATCGCGTGGCTCGCCTTCTGTGCGGCGCGGGGTCCGCAGCTGTTGCTCTCGGCATACCTCGCGAGCTACAAAATCTGGCCCACGGGGCAGATGATCGCCGCGGGTCACGCGCTCCTGGCGCTCACGGCAAGCCTCGCCCTGCCGTCGCTGCTCGCCGTTGGCCTGGTCGAGCTGTGCGCCGGCCTGGTCCAGCGTTTCGAGCGTAGCGCACGACTTCCGCTCGACGCGCGCGCGTTGGCGAGCGCGGTGCGCCCGTTGGTGGTGGCGCTGCTGCTCGCCGGCTCGCTCGCCGCGTTCACGCAGAGCGTCGCGGCGGCAACACGCATGCTACGCTGAGGAGTGGTTCGCTCTTGCGTGGTGCTGGCGATCGCATGGGTGCTGGCGAGCGCGACGCCGGCCACGGGCCACGTGCGCGATGACCTCGACGATCCGAAGTGCGCGCGTGGTGAGTGTCGGCCCCGGACGACGTTTCCCGTCGACGAAGACGACCCCAAGCTGGCACGTGGCTATCACCGTCGCTGGCCCACGGCGCGCCTCCAGCTCAGCTATCGCTTCCTCATGTTGGCCGATCCGTACGGCGGGTCGCTGCCTTTTCAGCTGGTGCAGCTGAGCGGTTATCCCGTGTCGCGCTACCTGCGCGTAGGCCTCCTCCTCACCGCCGGAGCGTCCACCCGCGAGTCGGCCTGGCTCGCCGACATCGGCCTCTCGCTGGGCGTGCAGTATCCCTGGCGCGTATCCCCTTTCCTCGACGTGGAGTTCGCCGTGGGGCTCGTCGGTGCGAACATCGCCGGCCGCAAGCTAGCGAGCTACGAATACCGACCCACTGTCGAGGCGGGAGTGGATGTTTTTGTCGCGAGTCGTTTCCATCTTACGATCGCGGTCGGCTGGTCGCACCCCATCTACGGCGGTGTGGACGCCAACGCCATCGAGGCCGCGTTGAAGAACAACCAGACACCCGACTACACCGTGCACGCCATGCCGTACGACACCGTGACCGTGCGCGCGGGATTCGGGCTGTAGTCCTTCGTGGCCCGCGCCGAGCGAGACAAAGCCGCGCGTGCCGACGGAGACGTCGTGCACGGGGCGCTGGTTCCGCTCGCCGGAAGCGCGGTTGGAGCGGCGCTCGCTTTGGGTAGCGTCTCAGCGACGGTGGCAGAGCCCCTCCGTCTCCTCTGGGCGAACGGCTACGATGCCACGCAGGACGCAACGCAGCTCATCGGCGCCGGCGCTTCGCTCGTTGGGCGATCCGGTGGTCTCGTTCTGCTCGGCGCGGTGACAGGTGGCCTCGTCGCTGGTCTCTTGCAGACCCGCGGCTACCTGGGCCGGCCCACGCCCGAGGCAACTCGGATTCGGTCAACACCGTCCGCCTGGCTCGCACTGCTCGGGTGGGCCGGGCTCCTTGCCGCCGCATTCTACGTTTGTCGCAACCTGCTCGGTCTGCACCCTGCGGAGCCGAGCGCGCTGGCCGAAGCCAGCGGGCACCTCCTCGTCCGCTTCACTGCAATCGGGCTCTGCGGGTTGGCGGTGCTGGCGCTCGTCGACCACGCGCTCAAGGCACGTGCGCGTAGCGTACGGCTGGGCTTCGACGGGGCGCCGCCACGCCCACGCACGCTCGTGGAGGCAGAGGCGGTGCCGACGCCGCGCTGGCAAGCCGTCTTCGACGACGCACGCTGGGTGGTATTCGATACGCAGCGTGCCCTGGTCATCGGCATCCGCGACGGGCAGCCGTTCATCACCGCGCGCTTCGAAGGCGCTTTGGTCGAAGCGGTCTGCAATGCCGCCCGAGCTCGCGGCCTGCCCCCGCGGCGCGTGTTCGACCTCAGCGATGCCGACGCGGCGTCACCCGACATCGCGCTCAGCAATCAACGGTTGGCGGCGTGGGGCATCGAGCTCTCTCCCATTGGTGAATCTTGATCGCGAAGGTCGCAGTGTACAACGCGCTCGAGCGACTGTTCGACTACACGATCCCGGCCACGTTGCTCGACCGCGTGCGGCCGGGCGTGCGGGTCTGGGTGCCGTGGCGAACCGGCGCCATGGAGGGCGTGGTGTGGGAGGTCGCGAGCGCCGAGACCAACCCGCGGGCGCTCAAGTCGTTGGGGCAGCTCGTCGACGGCCCTCCGCTCGATCCCGAGCGGCTCGCGCTCGCGCGTTGGATCGCGGATTACTACCTCGCGCCGCCGGGAGAAGTCGCGCGGCTGTTTCTTCCCATTGGTGGAGTGGCCCGTGCTCGAGATCGCGCGCGGCTCACGGCGGAGGGCAAGCGCATCGCCAAGCTCGCCGATCGAGCGCTCGAGACCGTGGAGCTGAGCGAGATCGACACGGGCCAGCGTGCGCTGCTGGCGCTGCTGCGCAAAGGCCCACGCCTCGTCGACCGTCTCCAAGCGGGCTCGGCACGCGTGGCGCGCGATCTGGCCGCGTTGCAACAAGCGGGGCTCGTGGAGATCGAGGCGCGCGTTCAGGTGCGCGGTCAACGTGAGGACGATGGCATCGAGCAGCTTGCCGTCGAGGTTGCGCCACCGCCGACGCTGACGTCGGCACAACAGGCCGCGGTAGACGCGCTGGTCGGCGCACTCGACGAGGGCACGTACGCGCCGTTCCTCCTGCACGGCGTCACCGGCTCGGGCAAGACCGAGGTGTACCTGCGGGTGATCGAAGCCGCGATCGCGCGTGGCAAGCGAGCGCTGGTGCTGGTGCCGGAGATCGCGCTCACGCCGCAATTGACGGAGCGCTTCGAAGCGCGCTTCGGTCGCGCCGTCGCCGTCTTGCACAGTGGGCTGAGCGATCGTGATCGGCAGATCGCGTGGAGCCGACTCGAGCGCGGTGATGCCGCCATCGCGCTCGGTGCACGCTCCGCCGTGTTCGCACCGCAGCCCGACCTGGGCGTGGTCGTCATCGACGAAGAGCACGATTCATCGTTCAAGCAAGACGACGGCGTGCGCTATCACGGGCGCGATGCGGCACTGCGGCGCGCGCGCACGGCGAATGCCGTGGCGATCCTGGGCTCGGCCACCCCTTCGCTCGAGACCTACGCCGCGGCGCTGGAGGGCCGGCTGCGGCTCTTGCGCTTGCCCGATCGCGCGGCGGCCAGCGCAATGCCCCCCGTCGAGATCTTCGACTTGCGCGTCTATCAAACGGAAGCAGGAGGCTTCCTCAGCGCACCGCTGGCCGAGGCGCTCCAGCGCACGCTCGCTGCGGGCGAGCAGTCGATCTTGTTTCTCAACCGGCGCGGCTTCTCCACCTTCATCCTGTGCAAGACCTGTGGCCTCCCGCAGCGCTGTCCGGATTGCTCCGTGAGCCTCACGTACCATCGCGCCGACGACGAGATGGTCTGTCACTACTGCGGTCATCGCACCGCCCCGCCGATCCGTTGCGGCGCTTGCGGTAATGCCACCCTCGAGCGCCTCGGCTACGGCACCGAGCAAGTGCAAGCGGTCATCGAGCAACGCTATCCCACGGCGCGCGTGGCCCGACTCGATCGCGACACCGCCGAGGGCGATGGCCTGGAGACGTTGCTCGCGCGCGTGCGTGCGCGAGAGGTGGACATCGTGGTGGGCACGCAGATGATCGCCAAGGGGCACGACTTTCCATCCGTCACGCTGGTGGGCGTGGTGCTCGCGGATCACGGCATGGGCCTGCCGGATTTTCGCGCCAGCGAGCGCACCTTCCAGCTCCTGGCACAGGTCGCCGGGCGCGCTGGGCGTGGCGCGTTACCAGGTCGAGTGCTCGTGCAAACGTACAACCCGAAGCATCCGGCCATCGAGCACGCGCGTACGCATGACTACGTCGGGTTCTTCGAGAGCGAGATCGCCGCGCGCAAGGAGACCGGCTACCCACCGGCGCTGCGGCTCGCGTGTGTGCGCATCGA
>JAYUBF010000246.1:0-4140 GCA_043741435.1 Myxococcales bacterium | reverse complement strand
ACCACCCTCGAGAAATCCTGGATCATGTCGATCACTTACCCGTCGGTTCGATTGATCTGATCCTGCCCTCTGGAGGTTGGCCGAAGTCCCTGTCCGAGACAAAGGATGGGCACGCCCTGTATCGTCCGCGGCGATGAGCGAGCGAAAAGCTGAAAGCTGGCGGAGGCTGCGCGTGCTGCGGTGGGCTCTGCCCATCAGCTTCGTCGCAGGGGTCGTCTTCCTCATGACGCTCGCGAAGGTCAGTCCAGTGACGATCGGTCCTCTCTTCGAGAAGTTCAACCTACCCAGCGAGCTGTTGTGGGTCATCGTCGTGGTGGGCTACTTGCCCACGGTGATGGTCATGTTCCGCCTGAGCCAGTTTTCGTGCCCCGCATGTCCCCGGGTGAATAGACCACCCGAAACGAAAACGGCTCCCCGAAGGGAGCCGCTTTCATTTCGGGTGGAGACGAACGGGATTGAACCGTCGACCTCCGCAATGCCATCTCTACGTTGCCCGTCGCTGAGCGTCTCGATATCGGCTTCAGCAGCGACGTGAAGTTGTTATTTGGACTGCGGCGTTGGCATCACGGCCAGTGCCAGCCGGTGTTGCCTACCCAAAGCGGCAAGACGATCAGGTGGTGCAAGCAGTCGCTAGCGACGAGCGCGAAGATGAGCGCCCAGAGTGGACGCGCAATCCGCTCGTTGCGCACGAAAAGGGCGATGAGAACGAGTGGCACCGCGTAGACCGGATGATGCACCTTCAAGATCAAGGGCGGATCCGCGGTGTGATTGAACTGGTCAGCCGACTGGCCGAGCGCCAAGCGCGTCACCACGGTGACGATCTCGATCAGCAACGTGAGCAGCGTGGCCAAGACCCAGAACTGCCGGTTGCGAACGACCCCGAAGCGCATGGGCGAGTCTACGCCAGAATCGTCTCTGGCTTGGCATCGACGCAAGCAAGCCGCGAAGCAGCGAGCGCTACCCAAGCACACCGGCGAGCCAGGACGAGACGACTCGTGCGAGTAACGCACGGCAGGGGGGCGGCTCCACTCGGCTCGGCCGAGTGGAGGGGGGCGGGAAGGCCCCCTTACGGTGGTGGAGACGAACGGGATCGAACCGTCGACCTCCGCAACGCCATCTCAGGGTGTCCCGTCGCTGCTTGGTCGGAATCGTTATCCACCGCGACGTACAGGTGTGGATAACGTCGGAACGATCCACTTCAACGATAGGGATGTCTGCTCTTTTCCACGTCGTCAGGTTCGGGGACACGCGGTGCGAAAGGACGCCGAAGCCACCGCAGGAAAAGCCAGCCGATGAGCGGTATGCCGAAGAAGCAGCTCGCCCAAACAGCGATGTCTGCGCTGGATGGGCCGAAAGGGCCGATGTCACCACAACACATCGGTCCTGCAAGAGCCGCCTCCGCCCGCGCCAGTACGAGCGCGATGATCGCGAGCTTGGGTGCCTTGATCATCCCATTAGAACAACGCGCAGGTAGGCTTAATTCCAAACGCCGTAGACGAACTCGTCGAAGCATCGCTTCACCTCCAGCAAATGAGACAACGAAAGAAACGTTCTCCAATCGTTGTCCGGCGGCGACTCCAAAAACACGAACGGCCTCGCATCTCTGCAAAGCCCTTCGTGTTGAGGGTGGAGACGAACGGGATCGAACCGTCGACCTCCGCAATGCCATTGCGGCGCTCTACCAACTGAGCTACGTCCCCGAAGCGAACGGCATACTACTTAAATCCCGTCGCACGTCCACTACGATTTGCGCGGCCCATACCGCGGAGCCGACCGGCCAGCTAAGCGCAGCCGACCGGCACTGGCCACAACGGTCTATCAATGCACGAACCTCGGTCAACGTCAGCCCAGCCTCAGGCTGGTTGACACTTCACGCGGGGGCCGATACCACATTGCTCCATGAAAAGTCGGCTCGGGTTCGTCGGTGGCGGCGTCGCGCTCCTCGGTTCGCTCGTGCTGCTCGCCGCGTGTGATCCGCCGGCACAGGTCAAGCCCACTTCGTCGCCGCTGGCACGCAGCGCCAAGGGTCCTCGGATCGTGTCGTTCACCGACACGTACTCGGTGAGCGCCGTGGTCGACGGCGGGCCAGCATTGTGGGCGGCCACCAACCAAGGCCTCTTGCGGTGGGACCTCGCCCACTCGCGCTACGGCGTGTTCACCGCCACGGACGGCCTTCCGCAGGGCCGCATCCTCGCCCTCAGCATCGATCGCGAAGGCGCCGTATGGCTCGCGACCGCCAAGGGCGTGGCCCGCGGCACACGCACCGGTTGGAAGTCCTATCCCGCCGCGCCCGTCGGTGAATTCGTCGTTGGCCTCGCCGCTTCGATGGACAGCGACGACCTCTGGGCCGGCGGCCCCGGCGGCCTCGCGCGCCTCCGCAACGGAACGTGGAGCCGCTTCTTCCACGAGACGCCCATCACCGCGCTCGCCATGGGTCCGAATGGCGCGCTCTGGCTCGGCACCACCGGCCGTGGCGTGCTGCGCATCCCGCGCTCCGGCGATCAAGTAGAGCAATACGGCGCCGCCGAAGGCTGCGAGCCCGACCTCATCCGCGGCATCGCTGCCGGCACCGATTGGGTGCTCGTCGTCGGCGAGAACGAGAAGGGCCCACGCGCTGCCGTGTTCGACGGCAACCGTTTCTGGTCCTACACCGTCGAGGGTGGTGGCGTGCGCTCTCCCATCGAATGGGCCGCGCGCGGCGGTCGCGAAATCTACGTCGGCAAGGACCGCGACTTCTTCGGGGTCGTGAAGGATCAGTTCCCCGCCGACGCGCATGAAGGCTACATCCGCTTCAATCCGATCCCCGCTCGCGCCGTGAGCTCGCGCATGGCTCCCCTCTCCGACGGCCTGTCCTCCAAGATCTTCGACACGCTCGAGCGCACCGCACCGAAGCCCATCGTCCCGAGGCTCGGCCCCGGCGAGAAGACGCCCGGTCCACCGGTGGGCCCGGAGCTCTACTCCGTCGCGCAGAACCAGAAGCTGCCCGACGGCGTGACCAGCGTGCACAGCGGCGAGCGCGGCGTGCTCATCGGCACGCGCTTCCGCGGCATCGTGCGCATCGAGAACGGCTTGCTGCGCCCCTTCCAGTCCGCCGACATCACCGCTGGCGCCGATCGCATCACCGTCGCTTGCATGCGCACCGATGCCGACGAGTGCTACCTCGCGACGGGCGGCGCACGCGCGTGGCGCTTCGATGGTCAGTCGTTCTCCGTCGCGCCCATCGATCCCGAGCCCGGCTCGCGCGTGCTCGCGATCGTTCGCGATCCCTCGGGCTCCGTGCTCGCCATCCACCGTGGTCGTGCCGATTCGAGCCTGCGCATCTCGCGCGTCGAGGGCGGCCGCTGGACGCCGATCGCCATGCAAGGCATCGCGGTCCCTGTCGGTCAGCCGGACCTCAACTTCGCGTCGTTCGCACCGAACGGCAACCTGTGGATCGGCCTGCGTTACACCGACACCGAAAAGGAGGTCGTCGACTTCGGCGCCGCGGAGCTCACGCTCGCCAACGGCACCGTGCGCTACCACCGTCTCGATCCCGCCATCCCCGAAGCCCAACAGCTGCCGAACAACGTCGTGGCCGTCAGCTGGAAAGGCGAAGACGAAGCGTGGTTCGCGACGCGCTCTGGCGCCGTGCGAGTGCGCGAGGGCAAGACCACCGTCTTCACCGAGAACGAAGGCCTCGACTCCGAGATCATCCACGACATCGAAGCCGGCACCAGTGGAGAGGTGTGGGCGGCCACGCGCCGCGGCACCGGTCGCTTCGACGGCACCCGCTGGCGCTTCAACAAGATCGGCGCGTTCTACTTGCCGGCCAACGCCATCGCACGGGATACGAGCGGACGCGTTTTCCTCGGCACCGACCGAGGCCTCTTCTGCTTCGGCGCCTGCAGCGACGACGTGGTCGACCTGAAGCACGGCCTTCTCGACGACGTGGTACAGGACATCGCCCTCGACGAGCGCCGCCGCGCCTGGGTGCTCACCAAGAAGGGCGTGTCGGTCGTCGAGTTTTAGCAGCCCCTCATTTCGAAGAGTTGGCTGCATTACGTGTAACTTCTCAAAAAGTGGCGGCGGCTCTCAATCGAGTCGCTGAATTCGTGCAGTATTGGGCGATTTGACGATGTGGCTGCCTTGGCTGCCGTCACT
>JAYUBF010000245.1:0-4146 GCA_043741435.1 Myxococcales bacterium | reverse complement strand
ACGTCGTGCGAAACGATCCGCGACTGATGGTGCTGCACACGCGACACCTCACGGGGATGATCGCTGACTCGCTCCGCGACAGAGGCTGGCTGGTGGGCGCCATCACAGGTGGAATGCCGGCGTGGATTCTGAGCGGCGGACGTGGCTGGGTTGCTGCCGCGGGCGCGGTCGTCGGCGCAGGCGCCGGATCGTACACCAGCGGCATAGGCGCACTGACGCAGGCACGCACGAAGACCGTGAAGCTCGGCGTGGCGCGCGGGCTCATCGAACGCTCGCAGGCGATGGAGCTGGAGCGCACGGAGCTCATCACGTCCGCATGGGCGGTCAGCCGGTAGCGGCGCTCGCCCTGGCTGTGCGAAACGCAGCTCGTTCTCGGGCTGTCGAAGGTACGCATGGTCGCGACGTCCTGAGGGTCGCTGGCGTACATGCGCCTTGCGACACGACACGCACGTGCTCGAGAAGTCGCCGATACCAGTGCAGCTCCCCGCGGCAACGCACACATCCGTGACACAGCCACCGAGCGTTCCCGAGGCGCTGAATGCCGCCTCGCTCGCAGCATCGTGACAAGCTTGATTGCAGTCACCGACGAGCTCCGAGCACGCGATGTACCAATCGCTCGCGATCTTGCAACGGTGTCATCCATTGTAGTATAATTACCCACATGTCACACCCTGCCCTGTCACTCCCTCGCAACCCCAGGCTCTCCAACAAGGATGCAGTGCTCACCAGACGCGGAGGTCTGCGCGTCTCGGCCAGCGGACTCTGCACCGAATTCGCGGCCGACACCGAGCAGCTCGGCCTCGTGCTCGACGTGTCGGAGACCGGCATTCGCCTCGAGCGCCCTCTCTTGGGCCGCTGCGCGATGGCCAAGCGCGAGCGCGTCGTGCAGCTCGAGTTCGAGCACCCGGGCATCGACGAGCTCATCTGGGCAAAGGGCGTCATCCGCTTCGATCGGCTCGAGCCCTTTCGCCAGTCCGAAGGTCCGGTACGCGTGCGTCGCGTGAGCGGCGTGGAAATCGTCGCCGCCGCGGGCCGTCACCTCCGCATGCTGCGCGACTTCATCCTCGATCTGCGCACCGCCGAGCCTGAGCCCGAGCCAACGCTCGCGCCGTTCTGGTCCACCGCCTTCCGGCTCGGCTGACGCCACGTGTCACCCTTCTCGACCGCAGAGCGACGATTGATCGCTTCGCTGTCGACGCCGCTCGCGATCCAACGTTGGTTGCGCGCACTCCCCTACAACCGAGAGCGCGGCGGGGAAACGCTGCGTGGCTTTCGCGGCGTGGTGCGACACGGCACCGCACATTGTCTCGAGGCCGCCCTGTTCGCAGCGACGGTCATGGAACAGCACGGGCGCCCGCCGTTGGTGCTGAGCTTCGAGTCGAAGGACGGTCTCGATCACGTGCTCGCGATTCACCGACGGCACGGTGATCACGGTCCGTTCGGATCGATCGGAAGATCCCGCGACGAGGCACTGCACGGCCGGCCCGCCGAATATCGCGGCCCGCGCGAGCTCGCGTGGACGTACGTCGATCCTTACGTGGATTACACAGGGCGCGTAACCGGGTACGCCCTCGTCGACCTCCGCGAGCTCAGCAGCTACGACTGGCGCCTCGGCATGAGCAACTTGTGGAAGGTGGAGAGGTTCCTTCTCGAATACCCTCACCGCAAGCTGCGCTCGTCGAACGAGCGCTACCGGGCCTCTCTTCATCGCTACAAAACCTGGCGCGCGAAATATCCGGATGCAGCGCCGAGTTACTACCGCGGGATGGATCGCTGGTGGTAGCCGGTCTACTCGAGCGATTTACGGCCCTAGAGGCGTGATACCGTGCCGCTACAACTGGAAGTGGCATGCGCATGGGTCTTCTCCGAGAGCTGACGAGCGACTCCAATCAGGTCACCGATACCGATGCGAGCTTTCTCCGAGATCTGATCTCGGCGATGGTCACCGCCGATGGCGCGGTCGATCTCGCCGAGCATGTCACGGTGGGAGCGCTGTTCGAGACAGTTCCTCAGCTGCGCCTTGCGCCCGCCGATGCGCGGCCGCCCGTCGCCGGCCGCAAGGCGCTCCTCGCCAAGTTGTCCACGATCAGCACCGACAAGCTCCGGCGTCAGCTGTTCGTGATCGCCGTCGATCTCGCGCTCGCGTCAGAGGGTGCAAACGAAAAAGAAGACGAGTTCATCGAGACGCTGCTCACGACGCTGCGCATCGACGAGGCCTTCGCGCGGCAGACCATCACCGTCGTCGCCGCCAAGTATGCGTGCGCACGCTGATGGGCCTCACCCACGACGTTCAAGAGCGCATCGGCCGCCTCGAGATTCCCTTCTCCGCAGCCGGCATCGACCCGTACGGCATCAATAAGAAAGACCTCGGGCGCTTCTTCACGATGCTGGGGGCGATGTATCGCCACTACTTCGAGATGCATCACCACGGCCTCGAGCACGTCCCGCAGCGGGGTCGAGCCATGCTCATCGGCAACCACTCGGGCGGCGTCGCGCTCGACGGTGGCATGGTGATCGCGTCGATGTTCTTCGAGCTCGATCCGCCACGTCTTGCGCACTCCATGGTGGAGAAGTTCCTCTCCACGCTGCCCTTTGCCGGCATGTGGTCGAGTCGCTGCGGCCAGATCGTGGGCCTGCCCGAGCACGCGCAGCGGTTGCTGCAAGAAGATCGCTTGGTGCTCGTGTTCCCCGAGGGCTCGCGCGGCACCGAGAAGCTCTACGCGCAGCGCCACAGCCTCGTCGATTTCGGCACCGGCTTCATGCGGCTCGCGTTGCAGACGGGAACGCCCATCGTGCCGTTTGCGTTCCTCGGCGGTGGCGAGGCGATCCCTACGGTGTTCAACGCGTACAAGCTCGGGCGGCTGCTCGGCGCGCCGTACATCCCGATCACGCCGTGGCTGTTTCCACTGCCGCTGCCGGCGCGGCTCGACATGGTCGTCGACGCGCCCATGCGGTTCTCCGGCGACGGCACCGAGGAAGACGATGTCATCGATGGCTACGTGGCCGAGGTGAAGGGCAAGATCGCTCAGCTCATCCAGCGCGGTCGTCAGATCCGCGGCGAGCTCCCGAAGCAAGCGGGATAGGTAGGAAGGTCTTCCCCATGCGAATTCTGATCCCCGGTGTGGCAGGACAACTGGGTCGCATCGTGGCCCAACGCCTCGACGAGGCTGGCCACGAGGTGATCGGGATTGACCGGCGTCCCTGGTACGGGGCACCGAAGCGCGTGCAGATTTACCAGGTCGATATCCGCAAGCGCGGCGCGGAAGAGGTCTTCCGCAAGCACCGGCCGGAGGCCGTCGTGCACATGGCGACCGTGACCCACGTCTTCAACAAGAGCGACGATCGCTATCGCATCAACCTCGGCGGCACGCGCGCCGTGTTCGAGCACAGCGTGAAGTACGGCGTGAAGCGCGCCATCGTCGTGGGGCGTCACACGTTCTACGGCGCCGGTAGCGACTCGCCGCTGTATCACACCGAGGAAGAGCCTCCGATCGCGAGCTCACCGTTTCCCGAGCTCGCGGACCTCGTCGCTGCCGATCTGTACGCGGGCTCGGCGCTGTGGCGCTACCCAGACCTCGACACCGCCGTGCTGCGGGTCTGCTACACGCTCGGCCCGTCGAAGCACGGCACGCTCGCTACGTACATCGATCCACCGCGCGTGCCCACGCTCATGGGCTTCGATCCGCTGTTCCACTTCATGCACGAAGACGACGTGGCGCAGGCGATCTTGCTGGCGCTCGAGAAAGGCATTCGTGGCGTGTTCAACGTCGCGGGTCCCGCGCCGCTGCCGTTGTCGGTGATCATCCGCTCGGCCGGGCGCATGCCGCTGCCGCTGCCGGAGTTCGTGTTCACCTCGATGCTCGGACGCTTCGGCCTACCGCGCCTCACGGCCGGCGCGGTGTCACACATAAAGTATCCGGTCGTGATCGATAGCCGTCGCTTTCGCGAGGCAACGGGCTTTGCAGCGAAGCGCTCGGCGGAAGAGACGATAGACGACTTCCGGCTCAGCCGCGTCGTCACCAGCGCCCTCGCCTGAGCGAAGGTGAGGCTGAGCGGAGGCGAAAAGTACAGCTGAGCGGAGGCGAAAAGTACAGCTGAGCGGAGGCGAAAAGTACAGCTGAGCGGAGGCGAAAAGTACAGCTGAGC
>JAYUBF010000244.1:0-13144 GCA_043741435.1 Myxococcales bacterium | reverse complement strand
CTCCGGCAGGTCCACCAGCAGTGCTTCCACGGCCGGCCAGTCCTCGTCGAACGGGTCCTGCCGCGTCCTCCAGTCGCGCGGCTCTCGCATCTCCGACGGCAACTTCCCCCCGCCACATACTTTCGTGCCGTCTTGCGATCCATGTCCGCTTTCACCGCGGCCACTCCGATCCGGCCTTGCTTGCTCATCGCTTCTATCAGCTTCCTCAGCTGCGCGTCGCCCGCCACCGCGCCTGTCGGCGCACGGCGATCAATCGGTCAGTCGCTGGGAGAGCGGATGATGCAACGAGATCTAGAAACCCCTCATCGCCGCGTACGTACAGGTCACCGCTTCCTCCAGCGCGCCGACCGTGAATAGACCAGCCCCCACCGCAAGGGTCCCTACAGTGCCGACGCAGGCTACGCCAAGGAGGCCGAGAGACGCGAGCGCTACTGCTGGGCAAGCAATCACACCAACGTTAACGAGACCCAAGGTGGCAATCGCCCCCAGTGCTGCGCCCCCATAAGCCTTCCAACAATCTTTTCCGTCCAGGCCCAAACTCTGCGTCCGCAGGCTTTGACCGGAGAGGGGTGCACCAGCTGGCGCGGCCTGCAGCTGCGCGAACATGTCACCGAAGTCGGCGGCGATGGCCGCTCGCACTGAATCATCGAGCAGACCTCCAACATCGGAACCATCCAACGAGCTGGCTCCGATTACGACGTCATGCTGCTTCTGGGGATTCTTGGGGTCGTACAGCACGAGCTGGACGGCATATTGTGTAAGTCCGTCGAGGTCGCCACCTACGACAAGCAAGGCCACCTGGCCCTCGCCATCGCCCACGACCGAGGCCTGCCAGGAATAAATCCCGTGGATACCGGTGTGCTCGAGCGTCGGAGTAAAATCCTGGACCAACATTTCCTGAAACGGCGTGTACGTTTTCGGAGCGGCTGACCCGCCTAGATTGCCTGTGGTTTCATCGGATTGCGACGACGCGCCCGGCGCGCAGCCGGTAACGCTGACGATCAATCCCATCACGAGCCAGCTGCGCATAGTCATGTGAGCCTCCTGCCCAGGTTCAGTGCAAGCAATTGGCCACTGTTTATTTCATTTTATATCAAGTGCTTATCCGCATTCATGCATTCATGCTGAGGTCGCTCGGCCAACAGGCTGTTGCGGCCCACGGGCTAGGCCGTGGCAGTTTGAGCGACAATATTGATGGACAACAAGGGTTTGTCTCCCATGCGCGTAGTCGTTCAGCACGTTCACCCGTGGGGGGACAACTGACCCCGCACCACAGGGGTCAGTCGACCCCGATCAGTGAGCGAGCCCGCGGACAATCTCAGCCGCCGCGTCGCTCGCCGCGGCTCTGGTACCATTGGCGATCCGTCCGCATGCGCGTCCTCGTCATGACCCGGCTGTTTCCGAATCGCCTCGAGCCGTTGTGGGCGCCGTACAACCGCCAGCAGTTCGGTGCGCTCGGCAAGCTGTGCGAGGTGGAGGTGTTGTCGACGGTGCCGTGGTTTCCGGGTGCTCGCTTCTTCCCCAGCTCGATGGCGGGCCGCCTCGTGAACGTGCCCGACCACGACGAGATCCAGGGCCTGAAGGTGCGGCACCCGCGCTACCTCCGCGTGCCGCGGTGGGGCCATGGCCTCGCGGGCGCGCTGTATGCCGCGTCGTTGGCGAGCCTCCTGCGCAAGGAGCGCCGGCGGTTCGACGTGTTGCTCGCGGCGTGGGGCTATCCAGACGCCGTCGCCGCGGTGATGCTCGGTCGCGCGCTCGACCTGCCCGTCGCGGTGAAGCTGCATGGCTCCGATCTGAACGTGCTGGCGAAGACGCCCAGCATCGGGCTCAACCTGCGTTGGGCCTTGCCACGCGCCGATCGCGTCCTCGCGGTGAGCCGACCTCTGGCGCAAGCAGCCATCGGCATGGGCGCTTCACCCGAGCGCACGGTGGTGATGATGGACGGCGTGGATAGCGCGCTCTTCCACCTGCGTGATCGGAGCGAAGAGCGCCGGGCGCTGGGGCTCCCCGCAACGGGAAAGATCGCCCTGTTCGTGGGCAATCTTCTCGAGAGCAAGGGCGCGCGCGATTTGGTCGAGGCGTTCGAGCACCTGGCGCCGCGACGTCCCGACCTGCACCTGGTGGTGATCGGCCAGGGCGATCTGCTGGAGCCGCTGCGCGAGCGCGCGCGCACCATCGGCGCGCAACTCCAGGTCCTCGGTCCGAGGCCACACGCGGAGATCGCTCGTTATCTGGGCGCGTGCGACCTGTTGACGCTGCCGAGCTGGAACGAGGGCACCCCGAGCGTGCTGCTCGAAGCCCTGGCCTCGGGGCGCCCTGTGGTCATGACCGCCGTCGGGGGGATTCCGGACATCGTCGACCGCCCGCTCTTCGGTGAGCTCGTGCCGGCCCGCGACCGTGATGCGCTGGCGGCGGCCCTCGATCGGGTGAGCGCGGCGCCGCACAACGCGGAAGAGATCGCGCGCTGCTCCGGCCTTCGTGACTGGGCCGACAGCGCCGCCACCATGCGCGACGAGCTCGCGCGCGCCATCGCGACCCACCAGCGAGGCGCGGGATGAACGCAGCGCGCGATCGCACCGACTGGGAAGCCATCGAACCGGGCAGCAGCTTCGCGCGCACCGAGATCCTGCGGTTGTTGCGCAGGGCCGCGCCGCGCCGCGTCGTGATCGTGTTGTGCGCCTTTCTCGCTGCGGGAGGCTTCGTCGGCAAGCGCGTCCTCGCGCCGCAGCCTCGCGTGGCGAAGATCAGCTTCCGCTTGATTGAAGCCGACCTCGACCTCACCGCGGCGCTGCATCCGCGCAAGAGCTACCTCGACTACCTGTGGGGCGTTCATCTCTCGAGCCCACACCTGCTCGAGGTCATCAAGGCGTACGACCTCTATCCGGACAAGTACGCGCGCGACCCTCGGCTCGCGGTCGAGGCCTTGCGTGACGATCTCGACGTGAAGGTGTGGCGCAACTACTTCATCGAAGAGCACTACGACAACGACGAT
The DNA here is from genome assembly GCA_043741435.1 of Myxococcales bacterium. GTDB lineage: Bacteria > Myxococcota_A > Polyangia > Palsa-1104 > Palsa-1104 > JBDTCO01. The sequence goes on along the minus strand of JAYUBF010000244.1, from coordinate 10,152 downwards.
GAAGCGCGCTCGGTGCGCTTCTCGGTCGAGTGGAGGTCGAAGGATCCGCGCGTGCTCGAGGTCGTGCAGGCACTCGGCCGCACCATCGTGGCGGCACAGACCGAAGAGCGGCGGCAGGTGTTCCGCATGGGACAACAAGAGGTGCTCGATGCCACCGACCTCGCAGCGGAGCGCCTCGCCGTGTTGCGACGGGCCATCAGCGAGCGCAAGACCGCCCTCTCCCGCGGCGAGGCCAAGGTGCGCCCGCGGCTGCGGGTGGAGCTGAGCGATCTCCTGGCCGAAGAAAAGCTGCAGCAGAAGCGCATGGAAGAGATGGACAGCGCGAAGAGTCGCTTCGAGATCACGGCTGCGCTCGAGCACCAACGCTCGGGCCTGCGCTTCGAGATGGTGGACCCCGGGTACGTGGTGGCGGGACACGAAGGGCCTACCAGCATGGCGTTCACGGCGGCCTTCATCTTCCTCGGTACCGGGTTCCTGAGCGCGTTGTTGCTCGGCGCCTTCGAGACGAAGATCCGGCAGGCCGAAGACGTGCGCCGTCTCGGGATCCCCATCCTGGCATCGGTCGCGCCTTTCCCTGGCGACGCCGCCGGAACCCTCACCGAGCGCCTGCGCGCCGAAGATCGTCTAAGATAAACGACGTATGAACGTCTCCCCCCTTCCGCCGTCGCACGATGGGCTCGTGCCCCCGCCTGCTTCGTATACCGTGGGCCAAGGCGAGACGCGGACCATGCGAGATCAGCTCGATCGCGCCGTCTCGATCGCCGGTCGCACCTGGCGCTTCCGCTGGTACGTGGGGATCGTCATGGTCATCGGCATCGGTGCTTCGGTTGCCGTGGCGATGCTGAAGCAGCGCGAGTACACGTCGGAGACCCTCATCGTCTATCAAGAGGGCATCGGCACGCGCACCATCACCAACAGCGAGATGGCCGTCGATGCGCAGCAAAAGCTCACGCTCAAGCTGAAGGAGATGGTGCTCTCGCGCACTCGCCTGCAGAAGATCATTGCCGAGTACCACCTCTATCCGGAGATCGTGGAGAAGCGCGGCTACGTGGATGCCGTCGACGAGATGCGCAAGAACATTGCGTTCCGCGCCAAGGACGGCGACACCTTCGGCCTCGCGTTCACCGGAGACGACCCGATCAAGGTGCAAACGCTCACGGCACGGCTCGGCCAGGAGTTACTGGAAGAGCACTCGAAGAGCAGGCTCGAGCAAGCCGGTGAGACGCGCGAGTTCCTCGATGGCGAGAAGCGGCGCTCGGACGAAGATCTGCGCGAGAAAGAATCGAAGCTCGCGGGCTTCATCGCGAAGAACCCCGAGTTCGCGCGCGAGTCGAACGGCGCGGGTGCCGGCACGCAGGCGGGCATCGCCGTGCGAGCCATGAATGGTCGTCCGGTGGCGGGGAAGCTCGCTGACCCGCAGCTGAGCGCGCTCGAGCGCGAGGCCTCGCGCATCCAGGAGCGCCTCGGGCTGCCCTCCGCGCATCGCAAAGCCGACCGTGACATCGATCCCAAGCTCGCAGCGATGCGCGCCGAGGCCGAGTCCGACTTCAAGCAAGCGCAACGCGACCTGGCCAACATGGCGCAGTTCACGGAAGAGCATCCGGACGTGCGCGCCGCCAAGGGACGCCTGAAGGCGGCCGAGGCCAAGCTGCGACGAACGAACGAGGCGATCGCGGCCAATGATGCCGAGAAGAAGCCCGAGGCCGTTGACGAGGGCACCATCGATCGCGGCGCGCTCGAGGCCAGCCTGAAGAAGGTGCAAGACGAAATCGCGGCGTACAAGCGCCGCAAGAGCGATGCGCCCGCCCCGCCGGCTTCGACGACCGGCAGCTCGGCCGCCATCGTCACGCTCGAGACCGACTGGACCCGCCTCAACCGAGAAGTCACCGATGCCCGGGAGCGCAACCAACAGCTCGAGTCACGTCAGTTCAAGGCGTCCATTCTCGAGAGCGCGGTCACGAGCGGTCGCAACGCGCAGATGATCATCGTCGACCCAGCCTACAAGCCTACCCACCCGAACAAGGGCCGTACGCAGCTCGTGCTCGTGGGCACGGCGCTCGCGGCATCGCTCGCCCTGATGTTGGCGCTCCTGTTGGCGCTGCTCGACGATCGCATCTACGACCGGGCGGACATCGAGCTGCTGCGCCTGACCCCGCTGCTCGGTGTCGTGCCGCGCGCGGACGGGAAGAAGAACAATCGTGGCTGATACGATACGTCGCGGCAGCGGGAGCGCGAGCACGCCCTCTTCGAAGGCCGAGTACCGGGTTAGCACCAACCCGGAGATGACGGTGCCGCCCGGTGGCAAGCCGATTGTCCTCGATGATCCTCACCTGCTCGAAGAGTCGCTCCACGACGATCGCACCTCGATGACCGGCTCCAAGCAAGTAGTCCGCCGTGCGCAGCCGAGCGCGGGACCGACGGTGCGCAAGGACCACCTGGCGACGCAGGGTGTCCAGACTCCGGCCCACCTCGACGTGCCCGACGACGAGCGTCCGAAGGTCTGGATCGCCACGCACAAGGCGCCACCCGATCCGGATCCGCGGCTCGTGCTGCTGCGCGAGCCCGACTCGGCACGCAGCGCGAGCTTTCGCGTCATGCGTCACCGGTTGGTCGACCGGGGCGACCCGCGCGTCATCGCCGTCACCAGCGCCGGTGCCCGGGAAGGCAAGACCACGTGCGCGGCCAACCTGGCCCTCGCGCTCGGTGAGCTGGGCCGCGCCAAGGTGCTGCTCCTCGAGGCCAATTTTCGCGCGCCCCAGATCGCGGTCCTGTTCGGCTTCCTGCCACCCGAGTGTTTCTCGGCCCAGCTCCAGCGCCACCGCGACAAGCCCCTCGATCCCTGGTCCATCGTCGAGGTGTTCAGCCCGTCGCTGCACGTGCTGGCCGTGAAGCCAGGCCAGATCAACCGTCCACTGCTCGACGCGCCGGCCTTCTCGATCGCCATCGAGATGCTGCAACGCATCGGCTACGACTACATCGTCATCGATACCCCCCCGGTTCTGGGCTCGGCCGATGCCAACCTCATCGAGGACTACGTCGACGCCACCATCCTGACCTGCCGCAGCGGACAAACGCTGGGCCGTTCCCTCCGCTCCGCCATCGAGCAACTCTCCGCCCACAAGCTGCTCGGCGTCGCGCTCATTGACGCGTAAGGGTTGACACCACGCGCAAGCTTCGTGTTAAAGGTGCGCGTTGCCGCGGGAGCGCGGGCATGAGGCGGACGTGCCGACCAAGACGCCAGTGACGAAATCCAAGAAACAGCCCGAAGCCAAACCGGCCAAGGGCGAAGCCAAGCCCGAAGCCAAACCTGAAGCCAAGCCCGAAGCCAAGGTGAAGGCAGACTCGAGCGCAGAACCGAAGAAGCGAGGGCCGAAGGCCACCGCCAAGCCGGGGGCTGCGCGTGTCGAAGACGAGGGTGACGGCGACGACGACGATGACGACGAAGAAGAATTCGTCCCCAAGAAGTCGGCCGGTGCCAAGCCTGTCGTCGAGACGGCGGTGGTCCCTGCGCGCCGGCTCACACCCGAGGCCAAGGCGCAGATCAACGCGATGGTGCAAAAGGGCGTGCCGCTCGACGAAGCCCTGCGCCGAGCCGCGTCGTGGGAAACATTCATCGCGCCCGTGAAGGACGAGACCCAAAAGGCCTTCCCCGGCAAAGACGGCGCCGGTCCACGCAGCCCCTTCGGCGGTCGACGCCCGAGTGGCCCACGCGACAAGAGCGACAAGAACGACGGTCCGAGCGGCGGGTTCAACTTCGAAGACGAAGATCCCGGCGTGAGCCTCGGTGACGATGAGCCCATCGTTGCTGGCGGCGACGACGACTAACCAGCTCGGCTACGAACACACGGAGTCGTGTTTCCACCGCCCAAGCCGTCGAACCGGCTTGCTTCCTCGACTCGTTTGGCTATGGTCCCGGCCGCATGAGCGACGCCAAGGCAGCACCCGCCAATTCGAAGCTTGGGCCTGCGCCCAGGCATCCCGCCGGCCTCTACGTCTTGTTCTTCACCGAGATGTGGGAGCGGTTCGGCTTCTACCTCATGATCGGCATCCTGCCGCTGTATCTCCGCGACACGGTCGCGCACGGCGGCAAGGGCATGGACGTGGCCCTGTCGACGGAGATCATCGGCACCTACGTTGCGCTCGTGTACCTCACGCCGTTCATCGGCGGCCTGCTCGCCGATCGTTACCTCGGCTACCGGCGTTCGATCTTGCTCGGCGCCTTCCTCATGGGCCTCGGCTACTTCATGATCGCGCTCCCGGGTGGCAACGGGATGCTCTACACCTCGCTGCTGGTCATCATCCTCGGCAACGGCTTCTTCAAGCCCAACATCTCGACGCTCCTCGGCAACATGTACAACCAGGAGCAGCTCAAGCCGAAGAAGGACTCCGCCTACAACATCTTCTACATGGGCATCAACATCGGTGCCTTCATCTGCAACTTCGTCGGCTCGTACCTGCGCCTCAAGTACACCTGGGGTCACGCGTTCGCCGCCGCCGGCGTGGGCATGGGCGTGGGCTTCATGATCTTCTTCATCGGTCAGTCGACGGTGAAGCACGCCGACGTGAAGCGCCCGCTGCAAGACGGCGACATGCCCATCAGTCAGATCGTGAGCTCGGTGTTCCTCCCGGCGATCGCGTTCGGCGTGTTCGGCTGGTTCGTGCCGCACCAGGTCCTCGGCCACAACGTCCTCAAGAACAACTCCAACGACGCGTTCATCTTCATCTGCATACCCATCGTCTTCTTCTACTTCCGCCTGTGGGCCCGCGCCGAAGGTGCCGATCGTCGCCGCATCGCCACGCTGCTCACCCTTTTCGGCGTGTCGATCGTGTTCTGGAACATCTACAACCAGAACTCCACGGCGCTCACCACGTGGGCCGAGCAGTACACGCACCGCGACATGCCGCGCAGCATGGAGCCCGCGCTCGCGAGCGTGGACCTCGTCGAGAAGGTGGACACCAAGCTCTCCGACGTACCGGTCCTCGACCGCAGCTTCCACACGCAGCTCGACGCGAGCGGGCACGTCGTGACCCACCAGGGCACGAACCCATATCTACAGAACTTGCCGAGGGACCGGTGGCCGGCCGATGGGCAGGACTTGAAGCTCATCTCGACGGAGCTCTACCAGTCCATCAACCCGTTCTGGATCATCATCCTCACGCCCATCATCGTCGGCCTCTTCGGCTGGCTCCGCTCTCGCAGCAAGGAACCGAACACTCCGTCGAAGATGGCCATCGGCATCCTGGTGGCCGGCGCCTCGTCGGTGGTGATGATCGCGGCGTGCATGTCGACGGACATCTATTCTAACAAGGTGTCGTCCGCCTGGATCTTCGCGAGCTACGGCGTGTTCACCATCAGCGAGCTGTTCCTCTCGCCCATCGGCCTCTCGCTCGTCTCCAAGGTGGCACCGCGCCGCATCACCGCGCTCATGATGGGCGGTTGGATGCTCACCACGTCCATCGGCGGCAAGATCTCCGCGATCCTTGCCGGTTTCTGGGACCAGTTCGACAACAAGGCGATCTTCTTCGCCATCAGCGCGGGCGCCGCGCTCGTCGCTGGCATCGTGTTGTTCCCGCTCACCAACCGCCTGTCGAAGGTCGTCGACGAAGCCGTCGCATCGGAGGAGTAGCCCATGAGCGACAACGAGAGCGACAAGGCGGCAGCCGCGTACGAGAGCAACAAGGCCGAGTACCTCGAGGATCTGAAAATGCTCATCCGCATCCCGAGCTGCTCGTTCCCTGGCTTCGATCCGCAAGAGGTCGTGCGCTCGGCCGAGGCCACCGCGGTGCTCCTCAAGACGCGCGGCTTCTCCAACATCCAGATCCTGCGTGTCGGCGAGGCGCACCCGTACGTGTACGGCGAGATCTTGAACGCGAAGGGCAAGCCCACGCTCCTGCTCTACGCGCACCATGACGTTCAGCCGGCGGGCGACATCGACCGCTGGGCCTCCCCCCCGTTCGAGCCCACGCTGCGCGAGGGTCGCCTCTTCGCGCGCGGTGCGGCCGACGACAAGGCCGGCGTGGTCGTGCACACGAGCGCCGTCGACGCGTGGCTGAAGGGCGCGGGCGCGCTGCCGCTCAACGTGAAGCTCATCGTCGAGGGAGAGGAAGAGGTAGGCTCCGGCTCGCTCTCCGAGTTCCTGCGCACGCACAAGACGCTGCTCGCAGCCGATGCGATCGTGCTCACGGACACCACCAACTTCGACACCGGCCTCCCGTCGATCACGACCGCGCTGCGCGGCCTCGTCACCGTCGAGGTCGAGGTGAAGGCGCTGAAGCAGTCGCTGCACTCCGGCATGTGGGGCGGCCCGGTGCCCGACGCGGGCATGGCGCTGTGCCGCATGATCGCAGGGCTCTCGACGGAGGACGGCACCATCGCGATCCCCGAGCTGTACGAGAAGCTGAAGCCGCTGACCGACGCCGAGCGCAGCGCGATTGCATCCCTGCCGTCGGACGAGAAGACGTTCCGCGAGCAAGCCGGCCTTCTCGAGGGCGTCGTCCGACACGGCGCCATGGCGAAGGTGAATCCGTGGGAGATGATCTGGCGCAGGCCATCGCTGGCGGTGACCGCGATCCAGGCCAGCTCACGCAAGGACGCGCGCAACATCGTGAACGAGTCGGCGTGGGCGCGCATCGGTATCCGCATCGTTCCCGATCTAGCCGCGCAGGAAGTGGAGAGCCTCCTCGTCGCGAAGCTGAAGGCGCTCGCACCGTGGGGCGTGGAGGTCGAGGTGAAGCCGGAGGGCGCGGCAGGCTGGTGGTACACGGACCCGGCGCACCCGGCGTTCCAGGCCGCCTTCCGCGCGCTCGAGAAGGGCTACGGGAAAAAGGCGGTCACCATCGGTTGCGGCGGCTCCATTCCGTTCGTCGAGCCTTTCGCGCGTGAGCTGGGGGGCGTTCCCGCGCTGCTCATCGGCGTGGAGGATCCCTACACGAACGCGCACTCCGAGAACGAGAGCCTGCATCTCGGCGACTTCGACAAGTCGATCAAGAGCGCCATCTACCTTTACGAAGAGCTTGCGAAGGCGCTCGCGAAGTAAGAACGACTGAGGCAAAATTGCATTCAGCCGTACGGGTTTTTAGTTGGACTGAAAGTTGCTCTTGCACCGCGGCAACATGTCGCGCCTCCCCAGCAATTCGATGAACTTCAGTAAGTTGTCCACGGTCATAGCGCTCGCGCTGGTGGCCAGTATCGCCACGCCGGCCTTCGCGACCGCGCCACCGGCACGGCGGAACGTCTGGCGGGCGACGCACGCCGCCCAGCGCTTCATGAAGCAGACGCACTCCGTGGCGATGGGCACCTTCGTGGACGGGCCGAAGCACACGTGGGACGCCGTGCGCGAGAAGCCGGTCTCGATGGGCCTCAAGCTCCTCGCGGTAGGAGTCGCCGGCGGCATGATGAAGAAGCTCGGCATCGAGCCGGGCCCCTTCGCCATCGCCGCGAGCGCGGGCTCGCTCGTAATCCAGGTGTGGATGACGCGCGGGGACGTGGCGACGGCCGATAATCGTCTGCGCAGCATCGGCGCGAACTACGTGTGGCCGGGCGTGCTCGGAGTCACCACGACGGTGGCGGGGGAGATGATCGGGCACGGGAGCGCGCACGCCGCGGGCAGCGCGCACTCGGTGTCGACGTTCGACGTGCTCAAGTCCGGCGCCCAGACCTTGCTCATCGCGAGCGACGTCCCCGCGGTGCTGCAGACCGCGTTTCGCAGCAGGCCGAAGCCCGCGCAGCACGACTGAGTCGGTGACGTCATCGGCTGGCTAGAAGTCGACGACCAACAACACGAACGGCCCGCCGAGCCTCGCGCCGCGTAGACGATGCGCGTCGTCGCGCGCCTCGGCGGCCACCATCGCCATGGTTCCGCCCTCCACATTCAGCTTCGTCTGCTCCTCGAGAGCGTGACGGAGCTCGTCGTACAATCTTTTTGTTCCGGTGCAGCGTGACGGATCGTCACGCGCGCTCCCAATCGAGGGGGAAGGCAGCGGGTTGTCGCTGTCTCGAGGAGCGCCATGGTGTTCTCGAATGCGGTCCGCGCGTATGCGCTTGCCTGCGCGTCGTTGCTCGTCGGCGCGTGCAATCCCAATTCGATCGGACGCACGTGCATCAATCCGAACCGCGACGCGCCCGTGGGCACGCAGATCAGCTCGCCCGCGCTCGAGTGTCCGTCACGCTTGTGCCTCATCCGGGCGAACGCCACGACGGCAGCGAACAGCACCGACTGTCCCGGCGGCAGGTGCACGTGCACCGCGTCGTGTGACAGCGACGACGATTGCGATGCCGAGACGCTGGCTTCGTGCGCGAACGGCTTCGCTTGCGCCGTCGTCGCCGCCACCGGTCCGTTCTGCTGTCGCAAGCTGTGCGTGTGTCGCGACGATCTGATTCCGGGCTTCAACGTCGACGGCGATGGGGATGCTCGCCACGTCATCACGCCCTACGCATGCGATCGCGCCGCGGCCGGGAGTATCGACACGTGTAACCAGGAGAAGCCGTAATGAAAACTGCAGCGCTCGCGCTCATGGCGTCGTCGCTGGTGGCGTGCTTTCCACCGCCGGTGGAAGCACCGGACACCACAGTGTCGCAGGTCGTGCCCATCAGCGTGAAGCAGAATGTCCAGAACCAGGTGGACATCCTGTTCATGGTCGACAACTCCGCCTCCATGAGCGCGATGCAGGACGAGCTCACCGCGAAGTTCCCGCAGTTCCTCCAGGTCTTCGATCGCCTGGCGCATCCCACGGTCGCTGGCGTCGAGCCGCAGTATGCGGACTTGCACATCGGCGTCGTCACCTCCGACTATGGTGCGGGCGGCACGAAGTACGGGAGCTGCGATAAATCTCCGGGTGGGCAGAACGGCCTCCTGCAAGCAAAGGGAGTGGCCGCGCCCGCGAGCTGCGCAGCACCGTCGGGAACGCCGTTCATCTCGTATGCGTTCGCGGCCGGTGGCGACACCTGCAACCTGCCCGGTGGTTGCAACGCGACGAACCTGGGCCAGACGTTTTCGTGCATGGCGCAAGTCGGTGCGAGCGGTTGTGGCTTCGAGCACCAGCTCGAGTCGGTGTACGCAGCGCTCAAGGACAAGGGCGCGGCAAACCCGGGCTTCCTCCGCCCGAGCGCGCTGCTCGCCGTCGTGTTCGTGACGAACGAAGACGATGGCTCCGCGCCTCCGACGACCACGCTCTACGACGCGGGCAATGGTCCATTCGGGCCGTACGATACCTTCCGCCAGACGCGCGGGGGCATCGCTTGTGGAAACCCGCTGGCGATGACTCCGTACGCACCGTCGCTGGGCCCGCTCCTCGGCTGCCAGCCGGCGCCGAACAACGGCGTGCAAAAGATCGGCGAAGAATACGACGTGTCACGGTACGCCGACTTCTTGACGAAACCCGGCCAGGTGAAGAGCGATCCGACGAACGACGTGATCCTCGTCGGCATCATGGCGCCAGCGTCTCCGGTGGAGACGCTCCTCGCGAGGAAGGACACGGGCGCAGGGAAAGCGCCGAACCCGACCTATCAGGCGTGCTCGCCGCTTGCGCCACCCGAGTGCTTCGTCGCGCTGCAGCACTCGTGTCAGAACCAGGTAGCGCCCGCATTCTTCGGCGACCCACCGCTACGCATCGCGTCGGTCATCGCTAAGGCGCACCTTTCGCAGACAGCGAATATCTGCGGCGACGATCCGGCGAAGTCGCCCGACTACTCCGCCGCGCTGCAAAAGGTCGCCGATCAGATCGCCAGCACGCTGCAGCCAGGCTGCATCCCTGCGCCGCTCCTCGACCTCATGCACCCAACCTGCGACGTCCAGGACGTAACCACGCTGGCTGACGGCACGGAGACGCAAAAATCCATCTTGCCCTGCTCCGAGGTCACCGCCGGAACGGTGTGCTGGCGCGTGGTGGACGAGCCGAAGTGCAAGGGCATCTCCCCGCAGGGCGTCGCCGTCTCCGTCGACCGTCATGGGCAGCCCGTACCGAACAACACCCACGCGCGCGTCGAGTGCAGCACGAAGGCGTGTCCCGCCGAAAATCCCAACTGCTGAAGAGGTGTCTATCAATCGCGCGAACGACGCGCGGTGGAGGGAGGCTCGTCGGGCTCTGCCCGACGAGGGAGGACGGGCAAGTCCTCCCCTGATAGATTCAAGAGCTGTCCATTTATGGACAGCT
>JAYUBF010000243.1:0-13196 GCA_043741435.1 Myxococcales bacterium | reverse complement strand
CTCTACGCAACCGCGCCACGGCTCGACTCTACCGATCACTTACCCGTCGGTTCGATTGATCTGATCCTGCCCTCTGGAGGTTGGCCGAAGTCCCTGTCGGACGCGCAGGCCGACGAAATTCGCCGAGTCGCGCTTCGCGTCAGCACACGCCTGTGGGCTTCACCTGGCGGCTGGGATCTCGAATGGGCCTACACGAAGGGTTCGCGCAGCGAGAGCCTGCTCACGATTTTGCAGGTTCGACCGGGGCCCGCGCCATAGGCCGCTTCACCGAACTCTTTTTGCACGGCAGTCAACGTCGACGACTTGACCCGATCACCGTGCCGCGGGCCAGAGCGGCCCACCGGTGGTGCGCTTCACGATGGCCATGCACTCGCGCTCCGACACCGCCTCGGTGCGCGAGAACGTCAGCGGCACCGCGATGGCCTCCGCGTATTCCGGATCGGTCAGCCGTCCCCGCTCGTGCATCCGACGAAGGATTCGCTTGAGATAGGTGTCCCACTTCGCATCGACTTGCCCGCTCGCGTGACAGAACTGCACGTACCGACGCTTCGGGTTGGGCAAGATCGACGAGAAGTAGGCGCTCTCACGCGGCGTGAGGTCGTGCGCGGGCTTGCCGAAGTAGTGGTGCGACGCGCGCCCGATGCCGTAGATGCCCGGCCCGAACTCGATCACGTTGAAGTAGATCTCGAGGATCCGCTCCTTGGTGAGGTTGTGCTCGAGGTACCAGGTGAGGAACATCTCCTGCAGCTTGCGCGAGAGCGTCTTCTCGCGGCTGAGCAGCACGTTCTTCACCATCTGCATCGTGATCGACGACGCACCGAGCCGGAAGTAACCCCTCTGTAGATTTTGCTGCAACGCCGAGCGGAATTCGGAGGCGATGAAGCCGCGGTGCTTGAAGAAGCCACTGTCCTCGGTGGTCATGATCGAATTGATCAGGAAAGGCGAGATCTCCGAGTACGGCACGAAGTCCGGGTTGTCCGGGCCGGCGACGAACGTCATCCACTTGCCCGGCTCGAACTCGACGGTGTGCTCGAACGAACGGTGCAGCCGATCAGCGCTGCCCCATGCGGGCGATTGCGTGACCTTGCAGCCTTCGATGCCGACCTTGCCACCCAGATCGACGGGGGACTCGAGCGCGGACAGGTCGATGGCAGCGTGGAGATCGGTGGTGAACGTGCCGGACACCCGGAACCCCTGCAGGAACGGCGTGAGCTCGGGGGGCAATGCGTCGAGCACTTTCTGGCACGGCACCGGATCGATGGTGGCTGCCGCGCGGAAGCTCGGCAGCACGCCCAGCTTCTTCTCGACGTTGGCGGTCAGCGACGCCCGCACCCCGCGGTAGTCGATCTTCAGCTCTTCGAGGTCGAGCTTCTTGTTCGCGAGATCGGCACGCCCCTTGGTCTCGGCGTCGAAGCCCACATTGCGCACCGGCTTGGGTCCGAGCCGCGGGTTCTCGATGGTGAGGCCAGACACGTGAACCCGGCCGGAGAAGTCGAAGACCTGCGATGCGTAGCCGAGCTCGATGCGCGCGTCGACCTCGCCGCCGGCGGTATCCACCACGCGCTGCTTCGCGCCGCCCATGACATTCGACAGCTGACCCATGCGAAAGCGCTCGGCCGCGATCGTGAGCCGGCCTTGCCGTGCCTCCGGGTCGATCCAGCCGCGCGCGCTCCACAGCGGCTCGTTGCGATTGGCGAAGCTCCCGGCGACCTCGATCTTCGCGCGACCCGGCGTGGCGGGGTCCGCAGCGACCTCGCCGGTGATGCCCCCGAGGCGCAGACCGGTGAACGGAGCCAGCACGCCGTTCGTGATGCGCACAGTCGGCAAACCCACCGGTTGTCGACCGGCGAGCTTCGTCTCCACGTGCAGCTCGTCGACGTCCGCTGCCGCGCCGATGCGTGAGACCGCGTGGAGACCCTTTAGATCGACCGACGCCAGATCGTCCGGACGGAGCAGCGCATCCATGTGCTCGGCTGTCAGCACGCCACGCTGGTGATCCCGAACCTCGAGCTGGCCGTTCTGCACCGTGACTTCGTCGATGCGCGTCCCGCCGCCGCCACCACCGCTCGACTCCGTCGCGTGGCGTGCCCGATACGCATCGATGACCGCGGTCACGTTGTCGGCAGGTCCTCCGCGCACGACGAAGATGGAGGGCTCCTCCAGCACCAGCCTCGACACCTGCACGTGGCCCTCGAGGAGGGCCATGAGCGAGATGCGAGCGGACGCGCGCTTCACGTACACGATGGGGTCGCTGCCCTGCCCGTCCACGCGCACCCCGTAGAGGTCCACGGTCCCGATTCCGAAGCGCACCGCACCGAGCTCGATGCGCACGCCGTAGCGTTGCGCCAGCTGCGCGACCTTCTCTCGCGCGACACGCGCACCGACGCGTGGGAGCAAGGAGAGCCCCAGCAACACGATGGCAACGAGGACGACGGCAACGAGACGAAAACGCAAGGCCGCGAGCTTAGCCGAAAATCAAGGCTTGGCCTGGTCGTGCGGCTGGTCGCAGCTGAAGCCGAGGACCAGGAGGCCACCTTGGTAGTGCTGGCCGGCCTGCAACACCACGCCGCCCTCGTGCACGACGAACACGGTGTCGAGCTTCTTCGGCCCGTCGATCTGCAGCTGCATGCGCACGCGATGATGCTTGCCGTCGGTGGCAGACAGGTGCTCGAGGAACGTGAGCGACGCGACCTTGCCGTTCGGCAGCGAGACCTGCTGGGCCACCTTCGGCGCGAGATCGAGCGAGCGCTTGTCGAGCAGCACGAACTCGCGCCACGTGGTGAACGGTGGCTTCACCAGGTACGGGCGCAGGCGATCGATCCGTGGATCGATCTTCACCGCGTCACCCTGGGCCCCTTGCTTATGTAGCTCGGGCGTCGCGGTGGCGGGATCGAGCGCATGGATGACGCGCACCGTGCAGCGTGCAACGTCCGCGTCAGCGCGGGCTGCCGATCCAGCGAGCAACACCAGCGAAGAGATCGCGCAGGCCCATGCGGCCCGACACAGCTCATGACCGATCGTCATCTACAGCGTCTCCTTCTCGTCGGAGTCGCCGGGCTGTTCACCACGAGGGTCCGGCGGGGTGGCGTCATCGTCATCGTCATCGTCATCGTCCTCGTCCTCGTCATTGTCGTCGAGCGAAGCCCAGATGACGGTGGTCGTCTGCGCCGGGTCGCTGTCATCCTGCATTCGTAACACGGTGGCCGCACCGCCTTCGACCTCGAGCGACTCGATCTCGGCCTCGTTGCTCTGCATCCCCGCGGTGCCGCGACCGAAGAACATGAACATGCACGCCGCCGCTGCAGCGAGCACACCGAGCACGGACACCGGCAGCAAGCGACGGCGCTCGGGGGCCGGCGCCGCGACCGCCACCGGCGCGCTGCGCTCGATGGCATCGATGGTGGAAGACAGATCGACGCGGTCCGTCTCGAGCGCGTGGTGTGCGCCCAAGAGCTCGTGTAGCTCGCTCAACGCGGTGAGGCGCGCTCGGCCGTCCCCATCGAGATTCGCCTCGACGTGGGTGCGCTCGGCCGCGGACAGCTCGTCGTCGTGGTAGCGCTGCAGCATCTCGTCGCTGAGCGCCTTCTCCTGGTCGCGTTTCATCGCATCACTTCCTTACTCGTCATCTTCGTCGTCACTTGCGTCAACTGCGAGATCACTCGGGGCAGACGCGCGCTCGCCGCGCTCGGCGAGGATCAAGGTCTGCATTCTCTTTCGCGCGTGGAACAGCCGCGACATGATCGTGCCGATGGAGCAGCCGATGACGTCCGCCATCTCCTGGTAGGACAACCCTTCCACCTCACGCAGAACGAGCACGGCTCTGTGTGCCGGCGAGAGCTGCTCGAGTGAACGCTCCAGCTGTCCGCGCAGCTCTTGGTCTTCGAGCGCACGGTGCGGGTCGAAGCCGAGACGACGCGGACTGAGGCCGGTCGGATCGGCGGCTTCGTCTTCCCCGTTGGTGCGCGCATCGTCGAACTCCACCCGCTGACCCCGGCGCTTGCGCAGGTGATCGATCGAGAGGTTCACGGTGATCCGGTACATCCACGTGAAGAACTGCGCCTGACCGTCGAAGCTCGCGAGCGCGTTGTGGGCCTTCCAGAACGCTTCCTGCGCCGCATCCCGCGCGTCGTCCGGATTGCGCAGGATGGAGTTTGCCACCGAGAACACGCGCTTCTCGTAGCGGCGCAGCAGCTGGGCAAACGCAGCGCGGTCTCCCGCTTGAGCGCGGGCCACGAGCGTGCGGTCTTCGATCTGTGCGTCCACCACCGCCTTGATCGCCGCAGGCGGCGGTGCCGGAGCCTTGGACGCGGGAGATTGCATGGCTTGTAGCACCTTAGCCTCTTTGGCCCGTGGCCGTCTGCAGTTACGCAGAGACGGTCGGGCCCCCAGCATATTCAAGCAAATCGTCTAGGTAGAAGGGAGTAGGCGGGGCTTGCCGGGGGTTTGACCACCCTTCAGACTGTCGCTTCACCCGTGGAAACCCAATTGGATCCGGCCCGGCCCGAGCCGGTCGCACCTGCCGACTCGGGCAAATCCACGGCGCTTCACGCGGATCCGATCCTCGCATATCTGTCGAAGGCGCGTGCGCGGCTGAAGCTGCGTGCGGCGTGGCGCGTGATCGGGGCGACCGCGCGCGTGGGAGTCGGTGCCTTCCTCATCCTGGCGCTGCTGGGTGTGCTCTTGCCGGCGCTCGATCTGCGCGCAGTGGCCGTGCTGACGCTGCTGTCGATCTCCGTCGGCAGCGTGCTGGCGATGCGCGCAGCCCGTCGGCGCTGCGATGGAATGGCCGTGGTGCAAGGCATGACCCCGCACTACCCCGGTCTGGCCGACGAGCTCCATTCGTTACTGGAGCTGAGCACCGTCGCGCGCAAAGGCCGTCTCAGCAAAGGGGCCGCGTTCCTGATCCTCCTGCGACAACGCGTCGCGAAGGGGCTCGCGCAAACGCCGATTGCGCGCGCGTTGCCCACCGTGGGCGCACGGCGCCGTCTGTTGACCGACTTCGCGTTGTCGGCAGCGGCGTTGCTCATCGTCGCCATCACCGCGCCGCGCTTGCTGCCCGACACCCTACACACCATCCGCCGCGGGCCACTGCGCGATGCGGCCACGCTCAACGCGCCGCCGATCATCGGCGACCTCGAGCTCGAGCTACGCCCGCCCGAGTACACCGCGCTCCCGCCGCACCTCATTCCCGCCAGCGACGGTGATCTACGCGGCCTCGCCGGCACCGTGGTGCAGCTGCGTGCCCGCTCGCTCGTGGGCGCGGTGCGCCGCGCCGAGCTGGTGCTCGAGGTCGACGGCAAGCCCGCACAGTCGTTGCCGGTGGCCATCCTCCCCGATGCCGCGGGGAAGGCGACCACGCTCAGCACGCAGCTCGTGCTCGGCGGACCGGGAAGCTATCGCCTGGTGTTGTGGCGGTGGACGGGTCGCATCGCCGAGCCCACCACGCATCGCATCAGCATCGAGCCCGATCTACCTCCGCACGTGGAGCTGCGCGCGGCCGCGGATCCACTCGAGCTCGAGGTGCCGAGACCTGTCGAGCTCGGCTACGAGGTGGAAGACGACTTCGGCGCCACCGACGTTTCTCTCGTGTATCGCATCGGCGAAGGGCCTGAGCAGCGTACCCCCCTTCAGCCCGAGCGGCCCACGCCCAGGCGTGCCCGTGGCGTCCACCTGTGGGAGACGGGACAGCTCGAGCGGGAGGCTCCACTCCCTCCCAACACGCGCGTGTCGTACTGGGTGGAGGCGAAGGACAACGATGCCGTGAGTGGCGCGCACGTCGGTCGCTCGCGCGCGCTGACGCTGGTGATGCGCGGCAAGCTGAGCCCGGCCGAGATGGATCGCGCCAACCTCGAGGACTTGATCGAGGCAAGCCTCAAGCTGCTCGCCGATCGGTTGGAGCTCGGCAAGTCGGTGCCCAGCGACGCGGCGCACAACGCGCTCGCGTCATTGGCGGCTCAGTACGCGAAGGTCGGGCAGGTCTCCCCGGCGGATCCGGCCACACAGAACGGCAAGGGCGCCACGGCGCTTTTGCGCCGGCTCACAGCCGACATCGCGAAGAAGCTCGACCCGCTCGTGCTTGCCGAGGTCGCCCACACCGAGGGCAGCTCGCCGAAGATCGTGGAGGTCGTGGAGCAAGCGATCCTCGCGCTCGACGATCTGCGCGGTCGCCGCCGGCTCGAGGACATGAACCGCATCGCGGCCGAGATGAAGACGGCGCGCGACCAGCTGAAGCGCTTGTTCGACGAGCTGAAGGGCGCCACCAGCGACGCACAGAAAGCGGAGCTGAAGCGTGAGATCGAGCGCAAGCTCACGGAGCTCGAGGCGAAGATGGCCGAGCTGCGGCGCGCGGCTGCGCAGTCGGAGGGCGAGCTCCCCGACGAGTTCCTCAACCGCGAGGCGATCGCGAAGCAGGATCTCAACAAGGGCGTCGACGGCATCCGCGAGATGCTCGCGCGCGGGGACATGGAGAAGGCCATGGCCGAGCTCGATCGCATGAGCCGCTCGCTCGACCAGCTCTCGAGCTCGTTATCCAACGACCTCCGTGGCCAGCGCGCCGCGAGCGACCCCGCGGCAGAGAAGGCCATGGCCGAGGTGGAGAACGAGCTCGCCGACCTCGCGCGGGAAGAGCGCCAGATCGAGGAAGAGAGCCGCGCGATCGTGGAGCGCTCGGCCGAGAAGCACAGCACCTCGCCCGACGGCATGAAGGCGTTGCGCGAGAAGCTGCGCGGCAAGCTGGAGCAATTCGACAAGCGCCTCGCGGAGCAAGAGCACGACGGTCGTCAGCTCGACCGCGAAGATCTCGCGAGAGCACGCGCTCGCGCGAAGGCGGTGGCGCGTGCGATGGAAGCGCAGAACGCCGACGAGGCGCAGCAGATGGCATCCGAGATGCGGCGCATCACCGAAGGCATGAGCATGCAGCTCAGGGCGCAGGTGGCCGAGGAAGAGGCAGAGGCTCAAGCACGGGTGGGCGATGGTCCGAGCGCGAGCCTCAAGCGGGGCGCCAAGCGCCTGAGCGAGGCGGAGAGCCTGGCGCGAGAGATCGAAGCGGAGCTGAACAAGGCAGAGGAAGGCTCTCGCGCACCGAAGCTGAGCGACGGCGATCGCAAGAAGATGGAAGATCTCACGAAGCGCCAGCAAGCTGCGCAGCAGCGCGGCGAAGAGCTCGGCAAGAAGCTGGGGCAAGGCGATCAGCCGGGGATGCAGATGATGCCGCAGGGCGTGCGCCACGACGTCGAGGGAGCGAAGCAGTCGATGGGTGAGTCGCAGCGTCAGCTCGCGCGCCCCGCACCAGGCCGAGGCGCCGAGAGCGCCGCCGAGGCGGCGCAGCGTCTCGACGCTGCACGCAAGCAGGTCTCGCAAGCGCGGCAGCAGGGTGACAACGATTCGAGCTCGAGCTCGCAGCACCGTGACGAGCCGGTGCGCATCCCGAACGCCGACGACAGCGCCGCACCGCGCGCGTTCCGCGAGGAGCTGCTCGACGCGATGAAGCGCGGCGCGCCGAAGCGCTTCGAAGACCAGGTGCACAAGTTCTACGAGGAGCTGGTGCGTTGAAGCGCGCGGTCCTCGTGATGTTTTTCCTCGGCATGGCGCGCTCCGCGATCGCCAACCCCGACGACGCAGAGAAGATCTACGGCCTGCTCGAAGCGTCGCGCCTCGACGATGCGGCCCCGTTGGTGGAAAAGCAGAGCCTCGCGCCGGGCATTGGTCCCTTCGTCGTCGGTGCGTACGACTTTTATCGCGGCGCATATGCCGAGGCGATACAGACGCTAGACACCGCGCTGTCGGCCGACGCCATCCTGCCGCAGATGGTGAAGGAGGCGAAGATGCTACGCGACCTCGCGCGGGCCACGGAACAGGTGACGCATGGGTTCGTGGAGAAGCGCAGCCCGCACTTCGCGATGAAGGTGGCGCCCGGCAAGGACGAGGTGTTGCTGGTGCCCGCGCTCGATGCGCTGGAAAAGGCACTGACCGCGATCGGTGGCGACCTCGACGAGCACCCACCCACGCCGATCCGCGTCGAGGTGTACGGCGACATCACCGACCTCGCGAAGGTGTCGCCGTTGACCGTGAACGACATCGAGACCTCGGGCACCATCGCGCTCTGCAAGTACGACCGGCTCATGATCACGAGCCCGCGCGCGCTGCACGCTGGCTATCCGTGGCTCGATACGCTTGCGCACGAGCTCACGCACTACCTGGTGAACCGCGCGTCGCACAACACGGTGCCCATCTGGTTGCACGAAGGCATCGCCAAGACGGAAGAGACGCGCTGGCGCGAGCCTTTCGGCGGCCAGCTCCCGCCGTCGATGGAGCACCTGTTGGCGACGGGGCTACGCGACGATCACCTGATCGCATTCTCGGCCATGCATCCGTCGATGGCAAAGCTGCCGTCGCAAGAGGACGCGGGCCTCGCGTTCGCCGAGGTCACCACTGCCCTCCAGAAGCTCACCGAGGGCCGCGGGCCGGTCGCCCTCCGCAAGCTCATCGGCGCGCTGCGGGACGGGGGCGACATGAACCGCGCGATCTCGTCGGTGACGGGACAGTCGTTCTCGGCGTTCGAGAAGAGCTGGCGCGTGTGGCTGAAAGGCCGCGGCTACAAGCTGCACCCCGAGCTCGGCATGGCGCGCCTCCGCTTCAAGAAAGACGGCCTGAAGGACACGAGCCCGGGGGACGACGAAGCCGACGGCGCCGCTCCAGCAAAGACCCGGCTCACCCCTACCGAGACGAAGGCCCGCGGGCACGTGAGGCTCGGCACCATGCTGCGCAATCGCAGTCGTCTGGCAGCCGCCGCCGCAGAATACGAACGCGCGCACAGCCTGCTCGGGGACGGCCACCCGGACTTCGCGAGCCGCCTCGGCCGCACGTACCTCGACCTGCACGACTGGGATCGCGCCATCGCAACCGCGCAGCCAGGCATCGCGCGGCGTCCCGACTCGGCCGGCCTGCGCGTCACTGTCGGGCGCGCGATGATCGAGAAGGGTGATCTCAAGAACGGGCTGCCCTTCCTCGAGGGCGCACTATCGATCAACCCGTTCGATCCGCAGACGCGCTGTGGGCTCGCGAAGGTGTACGAGGCGTTGAAGGATCCCCGCGCGCCTAGCGAGAGCGCGGCTTGCGAGCTGCTCGGGGCGGCGAAGAAGTAGTCACTGAAGAAGCCAGCCGCGAACGCCGAGGTCAGCGGCGCCCACTGCGCGATTCGACCGTCGAGCGGGCCTGTGGCAGGATCCTCACCGTGCATTCTTCCGGCGTGCGTCCCGCCCCCCCTTCCGACACGACCACGGTCGACCTCGACCTGAACGCGATCCAACAGGTCGCGGAGTCGCGCAACGCGCTCCAGGTCGAGCTCGGGAAGCGCGTCATCGGGCAAGCACACCTCATCGACCAACTGCTCATCGCGCTGCTCTGCCGCGGTCACTGCCTGTTCGTCGGCGTGCCCGGTCTCGGCAAGACGCTGCTCATCTCCAGCCTCGCCGATGCGCTCGCGCTGCGCTTCGGTCGCATCCAGTTCACGCCCGACCTCATGCCGTCGGACATCACCGGCACCGAGGTGCTCGAGGAAGATCGTGCGAGCGGTCAGCGCACCTTTCGGTTCTTGCCCGGTCCCGTGTTCGCGAACCTCATCCTCGCCGACGAGATCAACCGCACACCACCGAAGACGCAGGCGGCGCTGCTGCAGGCCATGCAAGAGCGCAAGGTATCCATCGGCGGCAAGACACACACCCTCGAGGCCCCGTTCCTCGTGTTCGCCACGCAGAACCCCATCGAGCAAGAAGGCACGTACCCGCTGCCGGAAGCACAGCTCGATCGCTTCATGCTCCAGCTCGAGCTCGGATATCCCAGCGCAGACGAAGAGCTCGCGATCGCGCAGCTGCGCGCGGGTGACACCGCCACGCTGTCGCACGTGCTCGATCCCGAGCGCATCATCGCCCTCCAGAACCTCGTGGAACGGGCACCGATCGCCGACCACGTCGCGCGGTACGCGGTGGAGCTCGCGCGCGCCACGCGCCCGGGTGGGGCTGGCCCCGCTGCGAAGTACGTGGACCGCAACGTGGGCTATGGCGCGGGACCTCGTGCGTCGCAGTTCCTCGTCGCTGGGGCCAAGGCACGCGCGCTGCTCGATGGCAGGCCCACGGCCACCCGCGCCGATGTCGCCGACGTCGCGCCGCACGTGCTGCGCCACCGCATCGTGCCCAGCTTCGCGGCCGAGTCCGATGGGCTCAGCGGCGGCGTCATCGCCGCGCACGTCCTCGCCGCTCACCCGGCGTAGCGCGCATGCCGGGGCATGACGCGCCGCTGCTGTCGGAAGATCTCGTCGATCGGATCGCCGCGCTCGAGCTGGTGGCGCGCGTGACGGCCGAGGGCGCGATGACGGGCCTGCACCGATCGCCGCGTCGTGGGGCCTCGGTTGAGTTCGCCGAGCACAAGGAGTACGCCCCGGGCGACGAGCTGCGGCACGTGGACTGGAAGACGTATGGTCGATCCGATCGGCTGTACGTGAAGCGCTTCGAGGAAGAGACCGAGCTGCACGCGCTCCTGGTGATCGATTGCTCTTCGTCGATGCGCTACGGCCAGGGCGAGTCGGACAAGTTGCGCTACGCGAGCGTGCTCGCGGCGGCCATCACCTACCTCTTGGTGACGCGTCGCGATCGCGCTGGCTTGTTGCTCACCGACGGCAGCGCCGTGCCGGTGGCGGCGCGGCCCAGCCACCTGCGACGGGTCACCACGATGCTCGAGCAAGCGAACCCGAGTGGTCGCGCCGATCTGCCAGCCGCCTTGCGCCGGGCGGATGCGCTGTTGTCACGGCGGTCACAGATCATCGTGTTCTCCGATTTGCTCGACCCCGACGTGGAGGCGGTGCTCGCCGCGGCGAGATCGTTGCGTGCGCGCGGCCACGACCCCTGCATCGTGCAAGTGCTCCACCACGACGAGCGCACGCTGCCGTTCCACGAGACCGCCTGGTACGAGTCCGATGACGATGGGGCGCGTGTGCTCGTCGATCCGCAGGCGGTGCGCACCGCGTACCTCGCAAACCTGGATGCGCTCATCACCAGCTATCGCGAGTCGCTGCAGCGTGCGCGCATTCCCTTTGCCGAGCTCGACACCTCGCTGCCCGCCGCGGACGCGTTGTCGGTGCTCGTCACCGGCACGCTCACGCGAACACGCAGGGGGCGCTGAGCCGTGCACCTCCTCGCGCCGCTGTACGTCGCCGGGTTGGCGCTGTGTGTCGTGCCGATCCTGATCCACTTGTTCGGGCGCGATCGCGCGCCGAGGCGCCGCTTCTTCGCCGCGCGCTTGCTCGACGCGGCACAACGCCAACGGGCGCCGCGCGCGCGCATCGAGCAGTGGTTGCTGGTGCTGTTGCGCGTCTTGGCCTTGGCGGCCATCGCCTTGGTGCTCGCTCGACCGATGTGGGACGAGGCGTCGCGGCTTCCCATCGCTGCAGGCCTACAACAATCCGCGGTGGTGATCCTCGACGACTCGCTGTCCATGAGCCGTCGCGATCACGGCAAGCGCTTGTACGACCTCGGCCGCACTGAAGCGCGATTACTGGTGCGTGCTTTCGCCGAGGGATCGGAGGTAGCGATCCTCGGCACGTCGGGTGCCGAGCGCGACCCCCTACCAATCCTCGAGAAGGATCGCGGGCGCGTGGCGGAGGCGCTCGAAGGCGCAGCCAGCACCACTCGCGCGGGATCCTCGACGTCGGCGCTCGCCCGTGCGGCGGCCATCCTGTCCGGCGCCAGCCTGCCGGTGCGGCGCGTGTACCTCATCTCCGACCTGGCAGCGCACGGCTTCGATCCGAGGGCGCCGCGACCGTTCGAGGCCGGAGAGCTCGGGCTCACCGTGTTGCCGGTCGGCCAAGCACCGCTCGCCAACGACGCGGTCGTCGGCGTGACGGTGACACCGTCGAGCGACCGCGGCGTGCGTCGCCTCCGCGTCAACGCGCGGGTGCGGTCCGGCGCGCGCGCGTCTCACACCCGCACCGTCTCGTTGTCGTTCGAAGGTCGCACGGTGGCGCGAGGCGTCATCGAGCTTCCGCGCGATGGTGCGGTCGACAAGATCTTCGAGTACGTGGTGCCAGCCGACACCGAGCCTCGCGTGGCCGAGGTCGTCCTCGATCTCGATGGTGAAGACACGCTGACCATCGACGATATTCGCGCCGCGCCGGTGGCGGGCAGCGAAGCGCGAGCGCTCCTCGTCGACGGTGCACCTGGCATCTCCCGGCGGGAGGACGAGACGTTCTATCTCGAGACCGCGTTGCGGGCCTCGCGTGGTCAGGCCACCAGCATCGAGGTGGTTCCGGAGGACGAGCTGGCACGAGTGGACCTCTCGCAGTTCGCGGTGGTGTTCCTGTGCAACCCGCGCCCGTCGCCCGCGCTCGGCACCCTGCAAGCCTTCGTGGAGCACGGTGGAGGCTTGTTCGTCTCGGTGGGCGACAACCTCGAGCCCATCGCCTTGTCGCAACAGCTGGCCGCGTTGCTCCCGAGCCCCTTCGAGGGCATGCGTGAGCTGACGGGGCCTGGTGGCGTGGCCGGTGGAGCGCTCCGCTTCGAGCGCCCTTCTGCCGCAGCGCTGCGGCGTTTGCCGTCGCTGTCGGAAGAGCACGCTGCCGATACCTGGCGCGCGGCTCGGTCGTTCCGCGTCGCGCTCGTGCGCCCACTGTCGTCGGACGCCTCCGATCGCGAGATCCTTGCCCGCTTCGAAGATGGCAGCCCGGCACTCCTCGAGCGGCGGGTAGGCCGTGGTCGCGTGATCGCGCTCATGACCTCCATCGACCGCGGCTTCAGCGATCTCGCCATCCAGCCCATCTTCCCTCCGCTGATGGTCGACATCGCGGATCACCTGTCGGCGCGCGCCGGCCGCTCGCGTGATCAGGAGCTGGTGGAGCTCGATATCACCGAGAGTGACCCGACGCTGCTTCCCGATCGCGACAAGCTCGCCACGCCGCCGCCCAGCGAGCCGCCGGTGCATCCACCGGGTCGTGAGCTGTGGCACGCGCTCGCCGTCGTGTTGCTGTTGTTGTTGTTCTTCGAGTCGCTGCTGGGCCTGCGCGGTTAGTCTCGTTGCGATATCATCGAACCTCGAGACGGGTCCTGTCAGACAGGGACTTCGGCCTGAGGGGAAACGCCGGCAAGTATGATCGTCGTCAGCGAAAATCGAGGATGTTCACCCGATCTGGTGAAATCGATCCTTGCGGG
>JAYUBF010000242.1:0-13196 GCA_043741435.1 Myxococcales bacterium | reverse complement strand
TGACGGCTCGGCCGGCAGGGCGGGCGGCACGCCCGATGAGATAGACTAAACAGCAACGCAACCTTTGATCTCCGAACAATGCGTTGCTGTTTAGCGTCGTGCCGGCTAGCGCAGCCACAACGGCACGCGCTCGTCGCTTGCTTGCGTGGCGTGCGCGGTGCCGAAAGGCGCTTCCTTCACGAGCGGCGCGAGATCCAGCGTGCCCTTGCACACGAAGGCGACGAGCTCTGCCAAGAGGTCCGGGTGTGCACCGCGCAGGCCGTGCACCGACAGGCCTCGGTCCACAATCCAGGCGAGATCGTCGCTGCCTGCGCTCGCCACCGTCGGTGCTTCGCACAACACGACGGTCGATCCAGGCGGGGCGAGCCGAAGGGCGAGCGAACGGTGCCCGCTCGTCGCGATCACCGGCACCGCGAACCAGGGGAGGTCGCGCTCCGCGAGATGCGCACGGACCGTGTGCTCCGCGCCGTCGGTGGGGGTGTCCGTCGCGATGCGCACCACCGAGGCACCTCGATGCTTCACCAAGGCAGCGACGAAGAAGGGGAGGGGACCGTCGCCCACGACCACGGCGGTGCGGTTGGGCTCGACGGAAGCGCGAATGACGGCGGCGTAGGCCGTGAGCCCTACGTCGGAGAGCGCGGCGAGCCGATGCGCCTGCTCCGGCGCCACCAGCGTGCCGAGCTGCGCGGCCTCACCATGACGGCGCAACGGAACCACTTGTCGCGCAGCCACTTCGATCGACCGCTCACCGCCGAGCGTGGTCGCACGGTGCTCGCAAAATGCCGGGTGTCCACGACGACACGGCGTGCAAGCCCCGCAGGCGAGGAGCGCCGGCACGACGGCGTGCTGGCCGAGCAATGCTTCGCGATCGGGGACACCCTCGCCTGCAGCGACGATGGTGCCGAATCCGGGTGTTGCGCCAGCCGGTCCTACCGACCACGCTCGGACGTCGAGCGTCAGCGATTCCGCGCCCAGTGAAGAAGACAAGAAACGAACCTCGGATCAGGTGGTGAAGTCTTGCTCGTCGGACAAGACCTCGCCGATGTCGTCCTCGGCGACGTTGATGGTCGGGTCCTCGAGCGCAGGTGGCAGGTCGTGGAGTGGCTCGGCGACGGGAGCTGCAGCAACGGCTTGGGTCTGCCTGCGCTCGAGCGCGGCGGCGAGCTCTTCGTAGGGAATCATCCGATGAGCTTACCTCAATCGCGGATGTCGTAGTGCAGCTGGCGCGGACGTCCATCACGCTCGACGTTGACGATGAGCTTCGAGTCCTGCCGGAGCGACTCCCACACCTTCATGAGCTGGTCTGGCTGCTCGATGGGCTGCCCGTTCACCGTGGTCACCACGTCGCCCGACTTGAGGTCGACGGCGGAGAACCGCGGATCGCCGGGGAAGAAAGAGACCAGGCGCCAACCGTGGAATCGCCCCGACTGGAAGCGCGGCACGATCTCCACGTGCTGGAGGAAGCGGCCGGGCGCCTCGTCGAGCACGTGCGTGAGCGCGGTGCGCGGGATGGTGCCCGTCGAGGTCGAGGCACGTGCCTCCTTGTCGACGACCGGGGCCGGCGCCGCCACCTTCACAACTGGCTCCGGCATTGGTTGCGCCTTGTGACTCGCAGCGCAGCCCGCGAGCCCACCGAGCCCAAGTAACACACCGACGGAGAGCGCGAGCAGGTGTTTGTTCATGGCTCCCTACTTCTGCCCAACCGGGGCCGCGATGCAAGTTTGCACCGCGGCGAGCACGCCAGCGAACACGACGTCGATGGGCGCCGTGCCATCGATCTCGACGAGCGGCGCCCCCGTCGTTCGCAGGGCCGCCACCTCCTTCAGGTACGCCTCGCGCACACGCTCTTGCAACGCGCGTTGCTCGAAGATCTCGGCCGGTCCGCCACGGGCGGCGCGACGCTGCTCGGCGACGTCGATCGGTGCGTCGACATAGATGGTGAGATCGGGGCGCTCTGCGAAGCGATTGAAGGACGCCACCACGTCACGCTCCACGCCGAGCGTCTGGTATGCGAGCGACGAGAGGAGGTAGCGATCGCTCACCACGTGCACGCCCCCCTGCAAGCGGGGCGCGATCTCGCGCTGCCAGTGATCCAGTCGATCGGCTGCGAAGAGCAAGGCCAAGGCAGTGGGGTCGAGGCTGACGCCTTCGACAGGGCCCGCCAGGTGGCGCCGGATCTCCTTGCCGATGGGGCCCGTGGTGGGCTCCCGCGTGGCGTGCAGGCGCGCGCCGAAGTGGGTCGCGAGGCGCTCGAGCTGCGTGGTGGTGCCTGCGCCGTCGATGCCTTCGAGCACGATGAACCGACCCGCAAGGGATCGCATTTGCTCACTGACTTTCATTTTGCTCGGAGGCCGCCAAGGTGCAAGGATGATACTCCCGTGGATGCTGCGCTCGACTATCCGCGACCGTTCGGCAAGTACGTTTTGCTGCGGCCGCTCGCAACCGGTGGCATGGCCGAGGTCTTCCTCGCCCAGATGCGCGGCCACGCCAGCTTCGACAAGGCCTGTGTCGTAAAACGCGTCCTTCCCGGCCACGTCGCCAACAAACGATTCATGGAGATGTTCCTCGACGAAGCGTGCGTCATCGCGCGGTTGTCGCATCCGAACGTGGTGCAGGTTTTCGACATGGGGCAGGTCGACAACGACTTCTTCATGGCGATGGAGTACGTCCCCGGCGCCGACATGCAGATCGTGCTCGAGGCGCTGCCCGAGGCCGAACGTCGGGTCCCCGTGCCCGTAGCGTGTCGCATCATCGCGCAGGTCGCCGAAGGTCTCGACCACGCGCATCGCGCCGTCGACGGTGCAGGCGCTGGGCTCGGCATCGTGCACCGCGACGTGTCCCCGTCGAACATCATCGTGTCGGTCGATGGCGTCGCGAAGATCTGCGACTTCGGCATCGCCAAGTCCGGCTCCCAGGTCACGAAGACCGAGGTCGGCAGCCTCAAGGGCAAGATCCACTACATGAGCCCGGAACAGGTGCGGGGCGACAAGCTCGACGGGCGCTCCGATCTCTTCTCGCTTGGTTCCGTCCTGTACGAGATGACGCTCGGCGAGCGTCCTTTCGACGGTGGCGGCCCCGCCGAGATCGCAATCAAGATCCTGCAGGAAGAGCCGCGCTCACCCGATTCCTTCGTCGACGGATTCCCACGCGAGCTGTGGGCCGTGATCCAGTGCCTGCTCGCGAAGAAGCCGAGCGATCGCTTTGGGTCCGCCCGAGAGCTGCAGGTCGCCCTCGACGAGCTCCTGGTCGCCTGGCACGTGCGCGCGAGCTCGAACGAAGTGGCGTCGTACCTCGAGAGCGCCTTGCCCGGCATCGGCGAGCGAGCCCGCGAGAGCTCGGCACTGGCGGCGCGATCGGTCCCCGAGCGGCGCGCGCCCATCGAGCGGCGCAACCTGGCGGTGCAACCCACGGCGGAGATGCCGGCGTTCGGCGACATGCATGCCGATCTGCAAATGGGCGACGCCCTCGTCTCGCCCATCCCGCTCGAGCTCTCCGGCCAGGCGCTGGGGAGCGACATCGACGATCGCGGCCGAAACCGCAAGCAGTCGTCGAGCAAGGGCACCTTCGTGGTGGCCTTCATCGTCGTCGCCGTCGGTGGTGGGTTCTACTGGTTGACGCAGCGCGCCGATCACCAAGCCCAGGTCGCAGCCCAACCCGTGCCAGCGGCCAAGATCGATCCGGCGCCCGTCGTGACCGCGCTGCCCGCGGCCGCCCAGCCAAAGCCAGAGGTTCACGACGTCAAAGTCGAATCACCGAAGCCCGACGTGAAACCCGACCCACCCGAGGTGAAGGCCGAGGCGCGCAAGCCGGAGAAGCACCGCTCGCACGGCCACGACAAGGGTGGCGACGATGGCGCACATGCCCTGCCTCGTCTGCCGTCGCCGCCGCCGGCCGCCGACGAAGAATCTGAGTAGCGAGCCCCCGGCTGCCACGCTCCTAATAAATGCCCTCTTCGCAATCCCCGGAGAGGGCATTTGTCCGTTCAGGGCTCGTGATGCGGCACCCACATGCGTTCTGAGCCGATGCGCGCTCACCGCAAGAGCTGCAGGATCTTCGCGACGCTGTCCACCCACTCGAGCTTCAACGATCGCACTCGCTCATCGAGAAGCTGTGCGATGAGAGCGAGATGATGCTCGTGGCCTCGCAGGCGGAGATAGAAGCGCCGGTGCGGCGGAGCTGTTTCGAAGACCCACTGCTCCCCGAACTTGTGGAGACGCGCGATGTCGGACAGCTTCGTCCGCCACTCCTTCTCGCCGCAGCGGCAGACGATCTCGTCGCTGCTTATCGTCAGCGTGTCGTGGCCCCTCAGATGGGGAATCAGCGCAGCCATCGCGCCGATAGGTAGCGCGACCATCGACCAGCCGAGGGGCGTACCTTTCCACAAGTGCAGTAGTGCAGCCGCAGCCACACCGCCGGCAAGTCCTTTTCCCCCAACACTGGAGAGAGACTCCGTTCGCGGCTCGAACGTTTCCGAGCTGACGACGGCAGCAGGCGACGGACAGCCCTTCTCCTCGAACCCGGAATGGAGCAGAGGTGGTCCGAGAGCCGCTCCATATTTAGCGTGGCGACCGAGGGCTGGTCACCCAGCGAGTTGGCACCCACTTCGGCGCTTGGCGCTGGTAATCGCGCCGAAGAAGACTTATCGACAACGTCATGCCTGAGATCCAGATCGGCGAACGCGTCCCGTCCTTCTCGCTCCCCGACCAAGACGGCAACGTCTTCAACCTCGATGAGGCGCTCGGCAAGGGCCCGCTGGTGTTCTTCTTCTATCCGAAGGACGAGACCCCCGGTTGCACCATCGAGGCGTGCAGCTTCCGCGACAACAACGGTGCGTTGGTGGAGGCGGGTGCCAACGTCTTCGGGATCTCGTCGGACAGCGTGGCGAGCCACAAGCGCTTCGTGGACAAGCACTCGCTGAACTATCGCCTCCTCGCCGACGAGCAAGGCAAGGTGCGCGATGCCTTCGGCGTGCCGCGCGGCATGTTCGGGCTGGCGCCGGGTCGCGTGACCTACGTGGTCGACGACAAGGGCATCCTGCGTCACCGCTTCGAGGCGAGCCTGCGCGTCACCAAGCACGTCGACGAAGCACTGGAGACCGTGCGCAAGCTCGCGGCCGAGCAGCGCGCCTAGCGTCTTCGGCCAAGTAGCTATGCTGCCGTGTGGGGGCGGCGTGGCCGCCACAAGAGCCACACGCCGCACGCGAGCGAGGCGAAGAGGCCGCCTGCGATCAACGCCGCCTTGCGCGTGCCGCCGCGCTCACGTTCGCGTTCGACGGCGGCGAGGCGCTGCTTGGCACCCGCGTGGTCGGGGCGCCGCGACAGCACGTTGCGCAACGCCTTCTCGTCGCTGACGCCGGCTTTCTCCGCGCGCACGGCATCGAGAAACGCGGCCTCGGCTTCGAGGCGCGAGACCTCGTCGCCCGACGCCAGCGATGCCGCCTTCCAGTACAGGCCGGCCGCTTCGTCGAGCTGTCCTGCTTTTTGCTCGAGCTCCGCCGCTTGCGCGTACGTAGGTGCGATCTCGGCGCGCCGTGAGGTCGCCGGATCGTGCGCGAGCACCCACTCGTATTCGTCCACCGCGGCGAGCACGTCACCCGCCGCCGCATGCGTCTTGGCCGTCTCGAACATCCGCTCCCACTCGGCCGCTCTCTCCGCATCGTCCTTGGCCACGATGGTCTCGAACATCGCGAGCGGGGTAGGGTGCACGTCCGGCAGCGTGCGCCCGATCTCGGCCAGGCGATGCGAGAGTGCCAGCTCGGCGATCTCGCGGTACGTGAGGTAATCGGGCTTCGCGGTTGCCTCTTCCTTGCCCCCCGGCAAGCGCCGCTTGCGCATCGGCGCCGCCGTCGGTGGCGGACCTTCCACGTAGCGGCGGAAGGCCCAGCGCGCCTCGCGTCGTACGCGATGGCTCTGCGCGTTCACCTGCTCGAGCACCGCGTCGACCGCATCCGGGGCACGCGCCTCGCCATAGGCATGGATGATCTGCGCGCGGACCCCATCGTCCGGCGCCACCGCGATCGCCTTGCTCGGCCGGGCCCGATCCATCCGGTCCAGCTGATACACGGCATAGCGCCGCTGCTTGGCGAGCGACACGGCGCCTTGGTTCTTCTGGTACTGGTAGCGAACGAGTGGCGCGACGGCCACATCGCCGAGCGCCCGGATCTGCCGGCCACATTCGTCGCGGAAGACGCCGTCGAGAACGAAAGCGAGCTTCCACAACGGCTCCACCGCATCCGCGCTCTTGGTCGCGGCGAGCGCTCGCACCTGTGCCACCACACTCAACGCATCGCGGCGGAGCGCCTCGCGATCGGTCGCGGGAACCGGCGGCAGCTCGACCTTGGGCATCTCCTCGAACGCGAACGGTTGCTCGAGCTCCGCGAGATCGATCGTCAGCAACGCCTCGAACCAATCGAGCTTCTCGGGGTCGTGCCGAGGTGGCTTCTTGAGCCGTGGCTGGCCCTTCGGCGCTTGCGCGAAAATGGGCTCCGCGCGCTTGATCCATAGCGGATCTCCGCTCTTCCAATTAGGTACTTGTGCCCACATTGCTAGAAACAACTTTCGGTATGCATCGGCCGAAAAGAAGCGCTGCTGCGTGAGATCCACGTGCGCGATCTCGAGCTCGCCGCGCTGCGCTTGCGCCACGTCCAGCGCCAGCTGCCGGTGCGAACCATCGCGATCGGTCGGAAAGATCGCAACCGCGCGCGCGGCATCTTCGGCGCGTACCTCGGCGACCGCACCGAGCACGACCAAGCCGATCACGAACGCTCTTGCATGAGCCAAGACGGCGCGGAGCGTAGCACCTCCTGACACCCGGCCAAGCAATGCTAGGCTCCCCGGAATGGGTCCCGCATCATCGTGAACGACCTCCGCGCCGAGCGGCTGGTCGTGCTGGTGGTGGCGGCCGCGCAGTTCATCAACGTCCTCGAGTTCATGATCGTGATGCCGCTCGGGCCGGACTTCGCGCTGCAGCTCGGGGTGCCTGCGAGCCGGCTGGCATTCGTCGCGGCCGCGTACACGGCCGCGGCGGCGGTGGCCGGGATCGCCGGCGCCTTCTTCCTCGACCGGTTCGGTCGGCGCCGCGCGCTGGCGGTGTCCATGGCTGGCCTCATCCTCAGCACCGCGAGCATCGGCCTCGCCACCAGCTTCGCCTCGCTCATGGCATCGCGGGCGCTGGCCGGGTTGTTCGGTGGGCCCGCCACGTCGATCTCGATGAGCATCGTCGCCGACGCCGTGCCGGCCGAGCGACGCGGCCGTGCATTCTCCACCGTGCTCACGTCCACCGCCGTCGCCGCCGTGCTCGGGGTGCCGGTAGCCCTCGAGCTCGCGCGCGTCGCCGGCTGGCGTACACCGTTCGTGGCCGTCGCGCTCCTCGGGCTCGTGGCGCTCTACCTCACCACGCGGATGCCGAGATCGATCGATCAGCAGCGCGGCGCCTCGCCAGAGTCGGCGTGGCACGCAATCGTCTCGCTGCTGCGCGACGGGACGGTGCAGAGGTCCTACCTGCTCACGTTCGTCGTGCAGCTCAGCATGTTCCTCATCATCCCGAACATCTCGGCCTACCTGCAGCTCAACCTCGGCTTCCCCCGGGAGCGCCTCGGCTGGCTGTATTTCGTCGGTGGCCTCGCTAGCGTGCTCGCGACGCGGCTCGTCGGCCGTCTCGTCGACCGCTATGGCTCGATGCCCGTGGCGACGGTCGCGCTCGCCTTCATCGTGAGCGTGCTCACTCTCGGCTTCGCGCGCGAGATGCCGGTGCGGTGGGTGTGGGTCGCCTTCGTGACGTTCATGCTGGCGCTGGGCGCGCGCAACGTGTCCTACAACACATTGGTGTCGAAGGTGCCCGCATCGCCGGTCCGCGCGCGCTTCCAGTCGCTGCAGTCGGCCGTGCAGCACGTCGCCATCTCGGTCGGTGGCGGCATGGGTGGCTGGCTGCTCTCCACCGCGCCGAACGGCACGCTGCAAGGCATGCCTCGCCTCGCGTACCTCGCCGTCGCGCTCTCGTTGCTCGTCCCTCTCTTGATGTGGCGGGTCGAACGACGCGTGGGTGGCGCCTCGCGGGCCGCGTGAGCGAGCGCCCGGGTCAGTGCATCATGCGGAGCTGACCGATCTCCTGCGCGAAGTGGTCCACGCTCGCGGTCTCGAACTCGGTGAAGCGCACGGCCATGCCGGTCATGGAGCGCGGCCCGGTGTGGTCACAGTAGTTGAGGAAGTAGTGGTTCTTCACCTCGCCGCGCGCGACGATGGTGGGCCCCCGGTCGCTGTCCTCGGATGGTACGTTCATGCTGAAGTGGATGCGGACGCGGGTGCCGAGAGGGAGCGGCTCGGATAGCTCGAGCAGGATCCCGCCCGCCGAGATGTTGCGCGCCAACGCGTTGGCGTCGCCGAATTCGTCACTCGAGACCATGACGGGGAAGACCTTGTCGAAGCGGAGCGACTGACGCTTGTTCATGCTATGCCCAAGAATCCATGGGGATTCATTTCGCCTACGGTAGGCTGGTGTGACAATGAAGGCAAGTATCCTACATGTAGTTGCGATTGTTCTTAGTATTTTCGTGTGGTTGTCGCCCGTGTCCGCGCAGCAACCAGCCGGATGGGTCGGTATCGAGCTCGCCCGAGGGCTGCATGGTGGCGTGCTGATTCACGGTGTAGTTCCCGATTCGCCCGCGGCCGGCACGAGCCTCGTCGCGGGTGACGAGGTCCTGAGCATCGACGGGGTCGCGACGCACACCACCGACGAGCTCCGGACCAAGATCGGGGCGAAGCCGGTCGGCAATCGTATGGAGCTCGAGGTGCGCGCGGTCGATGGGAGCACGAAGAAGGTCATCGTCGCACCCGCCGCGCGCCCCACCGATGTGCAGCTCGCACGTCAGCGCTTGCTCGACAAACCCGCGCCGTCGTTCCTGCTCAACGTCGTCGGCAAGCAGGGCGCGCAGCTCGGTCCCGCGACCTTCAACGGCCATCCGCTCCTCATTGACTTCTGGGCCACGTGGTGTGGGCCGTGCGTCCACGCGCTGCCCGGGATCGCAGAGTTGCGCACGCGCTACGCGGCGCGCCTCAACGTGGTCGGCGTTTCGACGGAGAAGACGTCGGTGCTGGTCGAAGGCGTGAAGCGCCTCGACATCAAGCACCCCATCCTCGTCGACGCCCAGGAGGCCGTGTTCCGCAGCTATGGCGTCATGGTGTTGCCCACGCTGGTGCTCATCGACAGCGCCGGCATCGTCCGCGCCGTCGAGGTCGGCGGGAACCTCGAAGCGATCGAGGCCAAGCTGCGCGAGCTGCTCATCGCCGAGAGGTTTCTTCATTGACGGAGGCCTTGATGCAGTTCGTCACGCTGCTGCGCCACAACGGCGTGCGCGTGTCCACCGCCGAGACCCTCGATGCACTGTCCGCCGCGTCGCTGGTGGGGCTCTCCGACCGCGAAGCGTTGGCGGCCGCACTCTCGAGCACGCTGGCCAAGCGCGACACCGATCGCGAGATTTTCGACGAGCTCTTCGCCCTCTACTTTTATCAAGGCGGCTCGCTGGCCGATGGAGATGGCGACGAAGCGCCGCTGGCCCGTGCCCTGCGCGAGGCCGGCCTCAGCGACGAAGAAATCCAGCGGCTACAGGCCATCCTCGCCGACGAGGCCTCTCGCATGCAGCCGCTGCTGCGCGCTGCGATGGGCCTGCGCCGTGGGCAGATCGAGGCGCTGCTGCGGCTCGCCGGCGTCAGGGTCGACTGGGACCGCCTCACCAGCCCGCTGCAGATCGGCTACTTCACGCAGACGGTGATGGATGGCCTCGGCTGGCAGGGGGCGTACGAAGAGGCCGCTCAGCTCGCGGCGCGCCTCAGTCGTTCCATCGGACAGGAGCGCGCCGACCAGATCGCCGAGATGGTGGAGCAGAACCTTCGCAAGCTGCGCACGTCCGCGCGCTCGTACGTCCAGTCGCAGTTCGAGCAGCGGCAGGTGCACTTCGAAGAGCAGTTCCGTCGCGATCTGCTGTCGCAGAAGCCGTTCGGCTCCATGAGCCCGGAGGAGCTGCGCAAGCTGCGCGACGAAGTAGAGCGCATGGCGCACAAGCTGCGCGCGCAGGTTTCCTTGCGACGGAAGATCACGCGCAAGGGCCGGCTCGATCCGCGGCGCACCTTGCGCGCGGCCATGGCGACCGGCGGCGTGCCGTTCTCGCCGAAGTGGCGTCGGCGTAGGGAGGAACGGCCGCGACTCGTGGTGCTCTGCGATATCTCCGATTCGGTGCGGCACGTATCGCGCGTCATGCTGCAGTTCGCCTACACGTTGCAGGATCTGTTCTCCAAGGTGCGCTCGTTCGTGTTCGTGTCCGAGCTCGGGGAGTGCACCGACTTGTTCCGCGAGCACGAGCTCGATCACGCCGTCGATCTCGCCGAGCGCGGCGGCGTCATCAACGTGTATGCCAACTCGAACTACGGTCGCTCGCTGCGCATGTTCGAGGCGCGCTATCTGGAAGCCGTCACCGCGAAGACCACCGTCATCGTCATCGGCGACGGTCGCAACAACTACAACGCGCCGGAGCCGGGTGCGCTCGAGGTCATCGCCGCGCGTGCGCGACGCGTGCTGTGGCTCAATCCGGAGCCGCCGGTGTCCTGGGGCTTCGGCGACTCGGCGATGCGCTTGTACGCACCGCACTGCGATCGCGTCGACACGGTCAACAACCTCGTGTCGTTGAAGAAGGTGGTCGACAGCCTCGTGCTGTAGTCAGGCCGTGGCCTGGTCTGCCGACTACAGCGCAGCAACCAAAGAAGGGTCGGTTGACCTCCGGGGTGAACGACCACGCAACCCAAATCAGCGAAAGCGCTGTTGCGCGGGGCGTCGAGGGGGCGGAACTGTTACATCCCCTCGGGGATGAGCCGCGCATTGAAAGAGTCGATGGCACCCTTCGCGAGCGGGTGACACGCTGCATCGGCGGGCGAACATTCCTCTCTCCGCGGGCGGCGGCCCGGCCATGGCAGTAGATGCTGATCTCCGTCTCGGCCTCGTCGGCGCGGATGGGCGCCGACACCACCATCCAACCGGCAACCGCCACCCAGCCGACCCGGGAACGCGCCCTACGCATGGTCCTACCCTAATCGAATCCGGTGCAGTAATGTCCGCCTGTTCGAGCGAGCCATGAGCGAGAAGCGAGTCCATATCCAGACGTTCGGCTGTCAGATGAACGCCTATGACACCGATCGGATGCGCGAGCTCTTGGCCGACGGCGGGTGGTCCACCACCGACGTGAGCGAGGAGGCCGACCTCATCATCCTCAACTCGTGCTCCATTCGCGAGAAGGCCGAGCACAAGGTCACCTCTGCCGCCGGGAGCCTTCGCGAGTGGAAGGCCGGGAGGCCCGGCGCGCTCCTCGCCATCTCGGGGTGCGTGGCGCAACAAGAGGGCGAGCGCCTCCTCAAGCGGGCGCCGCTCGTCGACTTCACGTTCGGCCCCGACCAGATTGCCATCTTGCCGGCGCTGATCGAGCGTGCCAGCACCCAGAAGACGCGCTTCTCCATGACCGACTTCATCGACGTCGAGAGCTACACGTTCCTCGACGCGAAGCCGAAGCCGGGGACCGTCGCGGTGACCGCGCTCGTCACGATCCAGAAGGGCTGCGATCACCACTGCGCCTACTGCGTGGTGCCGGCGACGCGTGGCCCCGAGGTATCGCGTCCGTGGCGCGAGGTCGTCGCGGAGGTGGAACGGCTCGTGGCGCTGGGGGCGCGCGAGGTTACGCTCATCGGGCAGAACGTGAACGCGTATCACGGGATGGGTGCCGACAACGCCCGCTACCCCGGCGACGACTTCGCCGAGCTGCTCGCGCGCATCGACGAAGTGCCGGGTCTCTTGCGCACGCGCTACACCACGAGCCATCCGAAGGACTTCACGCCGGCGGTGGCGCGCGCGTATGCCGAGCGCCGCACGCTGATGCCGTGGCTGCACCTGCCCGTACAGGCCGGCAGCTCGCGCACGCTGAAGCGCATGGTGCGTGAGTACACCCGCGAGAAGTACCTCGAGCAGATCGCGTGGGTTCGCGCGGCGTGCCCCGACATCTCGCTGTCGACGGACATCATCGTGGGCTACCCGGGCGAGAGCGACGAAGAGTTCGCGGAGACGATGTCTCTCCTCGAGGCGGTGCGCTACGACAGCATCTACTCCTTCGAGTACTCGCCACGCCCCGACACGCCAGCGCTGAAGCTGCGCCTCAAGGACGACGTGCCGGCGGAACGCAAGGCAGCGCGGCTGCAACAGGTGCAAACGCTGCAGGCGCGCGTCACCGCCGAGCAGCTCGATCGCTTGGTGGGTCGTACCGTCGAGGTTTTGGTCGAGGGCGAAGCGAGCCGTGGTGAAGGTCGGCTGTGTGGCCGTGCACCGGGCAACGAGATGGTGAACTTCGAGGCGCCAGCGGGTAGCGCCTCGTCGCTGCTCGGCGCCTTGGTCGATGTCGAGATCACGGTGCGTCGGTCGCACACGTTGAGCGGCGTGATGACCGGCGTCGCGCGCGCGGCCGACGGTCCGCCGCTGGTTCGTCCTCGCCGGCTGCCGGTGCTCGCATGAGCCACAGCGGTGAAAACAAGTACCACCGAGGCCTCGTGCGCACGCTCGGTGGTGTCACGCCCACGATCGCGCCCGACGCATACGTTGCCGAGACCGCTGCCGTCATCGGCGACGTGCATGTCGGCGCGAAGTCGAGCCTCTGGTTCGGTGCCGTGCTCCGCGGCGACGTGCACTCCATCCGCATCGGCGAGGCCACGTCGATCCAGGACAACACGGTGATCCACGTCACCGAGCACCGTCACGGGACGGTCGTCGGGTCGCGCGTCACCGTCGGTCACAACGTGACACTGCACGGCTGCACCGTCGGTGACCTCTGCATCATCGGCATGGGCTCGGTCATC
The DNA here is from genome assembly GCA_043741435.1 of Myxococcales bacterium. Lineage (GTDB taxonomy): Bacteria > Myxococcota_A > Polyangia > Palsa-1104 > Palsa-1104 > JBDTCO01. The sequence goes on along the minus strand of JAYUBF010000242.1, from coordinate 315 downwards.
CTCGATCGCGCCGAGATCGGCGACCGCTGCATCATCGGCGCGGGCGCGCTCGTAACACCGGGCACCAAGATCCCCGCGGGCCACCTGGCCGTGGGATCCCCCGCGCGCGTGAGCAGGCCCTTGCGCGAAGAAGAGCTGAGCTGGCTCGAGGCCTCGGCGCAGCACTACGTGGATCTCGTCCTTCGCTACGTAGCGTAGCGATCTACTTTTGTAGCGGGGGTGACTAACGGAGACGGGGGCCATCGTTGAGTAAAAAAGTTGCAGGTTGGTGGAATAGGTGATCTAAGACAGGAGCTGCCGTCGCTGTTGCTGCGA
>JAYUBF010000241.1:0-35264 GCA_043741435.1 Myxococcales bacterium | reverse complement strand
CGAACAAGAACACGAACGCGATCATCATCGCGTTGAGGACCATGGTCGGCACGCGGAAGGCGGTCTCCTCGTCGAGGAGTCCGAGCGTCGCGTGCTTCTCCCGGTAGGGCACGGAATGTCGACCTGCCTCGCGCAGGCAATTGCACCTGTGGAGGAAGTGCCACGAGAGGCCGAACAGCGACTTCATGAGCGCCGGGTGCTCGTGGTTGTACGAGAACGCGTGGTCCACGGCGCTGCGCGAGAACGACTTGCCGAGATGCCCGGTAAACACATTCGGCAAGAGCCCCACGTACCAAGCGGAGTACTGCTCGGCAGCGTCGAAGTAATAGCCCTCGTCGCGCACGTTGCCTTGGGTGCGGCTCGCGACGAGCAGCACGGCGAAGCTGGCAACGAGCACGAGCAGGGTCACGCCCCGACGAAAGCGATCGGTCATGGCTGTGCCCTGACCTGCGCGGAAAAGCCGGGGAGCCGCGACGCCGGTTGCTCGGATGAGAGCTCGAAGCGAACGCGGTGTGTGCCTGGTGCGAGGTCGAGCTCGAAGCGGTGCCAGCCGTCGGGCACCTTGCCGTCGGCGCCCTTGGCCTCGTTGGCCGGTGGGCTGCGCACGGGGATGAGCACCGACTGCGTCTCGTCGACACCCACGCGGAACTGCACCACACCGTCGGCATTCTTGCGCGCGTAGTAGTCGTGGAGGCCCACGTAGCCGACCAGCTTTCCTGCGGGCACGTCGTTGTACGTGACCACCAACGTCTTGCCGGTCACCACGGGTGCGAGCACTCCGCGTCGCGGTTGGTAATCGATCTCCATCACGCGCGGGCCCACCTTCGAAGGACCACACCGACGAAAGATACCGTCGGTCACGCAAGGCTCGATCGCGTTCGTGCTGCCGGCGGCGCGCAGACCCACCTCGGCGTCGGCGAAGTCGTCGATCAGATCGCGCACGATCTTCTGCGCGGGTTTCTGGTAGCGACGCACGGTGACGGCGCCGAACCGTTGCTCTAGCTCGGCCGTGAGCCCTTGCGCCTCGGGGGCGTGGCCATCGCGGATGGAGACCTCCCAGATGCGCGCGTAGGCATCGGCATCGGAGCGCGCCACCATGGGAATCGGCATGACGTCGCCGAGGTGCTTGCGCCCGGTCTGGTCGACCCATTCCGGGGTGAACACGATGAGGTCGTCGGGCTGGAGCTCCTCACGCACGCGCTGGGAGGCCGCGTGCCAGTCCGCATCCGTCGCGACCGCGCGCGGCGCGTAGAGGCCGAGCGCTGTCTCGGCGATGGCGACCGCGCAGAACACGATGGCGAGGAGGAGGTAGCGCTTCACGGTAGATCCGGCTCCGACGCTTCGGGCTCTAACACGGGCGGCGCGATCGGCTCCATCAGATCACGCGGGTGGGTCATGGCACCGGAGAAACATCGCGGCCCATTCACATGTCCCACGACGCGATAAGCCTGGAAGAGCCCGGGCCATTGCTGGGCGGTGCCATCGAGCTTGTCGTCCATGACCACGAGCGAGAAGCGCTTCTCTGCGATCGCCGCTGCGAGGCCACGCGGCACGCCGAGGCCGGCGCGGCCCACGTCCATCACGCCCATCCGGTGCACGTAGGGGCGCTTGCCGGCGAGGTGGGCGTAGAACGGATGGAACGGGATCATCACCTCGCCGGGCGCCGCCTTGAGGCGCGCGACGAGCGCGGCACCGTCCTCCCGATCCTTCTCGGTGGGGATGAAGCGCTGCAGGTCGAGCATCGTGGGCTCGTCCGCTGGCAGCCCGATGGACCTCGGGAAGCGGCGGCTGGCCCACGGCAATGCGATCCCCGTCGCGGTGACCAACGTGCCGAGCAAAAAGAGAGACACCACCGCGGGCCGGAGGCGCGGTGGCCGCGTGGACTGATCGGCGAAGATCAAGCGCCCCGCGGCCGTGGCGATGGCGACCGCGGGGAAGAACACGCCTGGGATGAACGCGTTGGTGAAAGCCCACTGCGTGCCGAAGCCCAGGCACGCGGCCGCGACCCCGAAGATCGCGAGCATCACGGTGAACATCAGCTCGCCGTTGCGTCGACGCAGCAGCGCCCACGGCACCAACAGGATCGCCGGACCGACGATCAACAGCAGCCGCAGGGGCGAGCCGACGAAGGCGCGCAGTGGATAGAAGTCGTGCATCTGGTGCAGCCGGAATACGTAGGTCCAGAACCAGCCCTCCGTGGCGCGGTTGGCCCACCACAGGGCTGGAAGCCCCACGATCGCCAAGGTGAGGCCGTACAGGAGAGCGGAGCGCCAGGAGATAATGAGCAGCACGAAGCCGAGGCCGACCATGAACGGAGATGCGGTCTGCTTCGTGAAGAACGCGAGCACCATCAGCAGGGCCGCGAGCACGGTCACTGCAGGGCGCCGACGGCCCCAGTAGCCGACGAATAGCGCGGCCGTGACGAGGAACATGAACAACGTGTCGGGTCGGGCGAGATCGAACCATGCCCCCGTCGGTACGAAAGCGGCGGCGGTGATGCCGGGCGCCAACAACGCCGTCGCGCGCGAGCCCCCGCCACGGCGCGCGAAGACGTAGCCGAGTAGCAGCGTGCCGATGAACGACACGAGCGAGATCGCGCGGCCGAGGCCGTAGCCGATGCCACCCGCACCGCCGAGCTTGGCGACGAGCCACGGATAGAACGGCGTGTACAGGAACGGGATGAAGTCGATCGATGGCGGTCCATAGAGCGGTTGATCGCGCGCGATGCGCAGCGCGTGACAGAGAATGCCGCCCTCCATCCACTCGAGGTCGTAGCCGTAGCCGGCGCGCAGGGCGAGGGCCCACGCGAGCAGCGCGAGGGGCACGAGGGCGGCTATGGTGATGACGACGCGGCCCGACGCGATCTTCATCGCGTGACCTCGAGCGTGGCCACCGTCACTGCATCGGCTGCGCTGTGCGCACCCCGTGCCGGTGCGCGCGCCCCCTTGCGATAGAGGCCGAGCTCCACGCGCGTGGCACCGACAGGCCAGTTGACCGGCAGGCTCACGCGGATCGGATCGCGCACGAACGTTCCCGGCTGGAGGTCGGCGAGCGGGACCAGCCCGGCGAGGGGCGCGTGATCGAGGTTCATCGATCGACCGCCGGCCGCGATGACGTGCACGAACAACACCCAGCCATCGGGGATCGCGCGCCGGATGGCTAGATGCACGGTCAGCTCCGCGCTCTGACCCGGCTGCAGCTGAGACGGGGCGACGTCGATCCCACGCACCGTCACGAAGTCCCCCAGCGTGTCGCCGAGCGCTTGCTGCGGTTGGCCGGGCTGAGCGGACCGCGCGTCTTTCAGACGCAGCGCGAAGTCCAGTGGGATCGCGATGGCATCCGAGACCTCGGCCAGCCGCTGCAGCAGCGTAGCCTCGCGCGCGTCGCCGCGGCCCGCGAGATCGTGCTCTTCCGCGGCATCATTCGTGAGATCGAACAGCTCGGTTGTGTCGTCGGGCACGAGGTTGCGGATGAGGTGTGCCTCCCGCGTCGCGATGGCGCGCTTCGAAGTGGGCCCCTCGTACCAGACCTCCTGGTAGATGCTGCGCCTGCCGGCCGCCTCGTCGTCGCCGAGCATCGCGCCGAGGAGGCTCTGCCCCAAGACTTGCGGCTCGTCGGTGACCGGCCGACGCAGCGCGTTCAGCAACGTGGCGAGGATGTCGACGTGGCCGATCGGCGTTTGCACCACGCGCCCAGCCACGCCCGGAATGCGGATGATCATCGGCACCTTCGTCTCAGTGCGATAAAGGTGGTAGCCGTGGCGCTTCGCCACCGGGATGCCGTGCTCACCGAAGCCATCTCCGTGATCGGACGTCACCACGATGATGGTGTTGTCCCACTGGCCGAGCTCCTTCAGGGCCTGCAGCACCCGGCCGATGTGGTGGTCGCTGTAGCGAATCTCCCCGTCGTACATCGCTTGCTCGTCGCTGCCGAAGTTGCTCTCGGGTAGATCTGGGTGCGCATCGAAGCGGAAGTGCGTGTCGTAGTAATGCGACCAGAGGAAGAAGGGCTGGTCGGGATGGTCGGCGTGGTGCTTGCGCAGCCACTCGATGTCGAGATCCGCGAGCTGCTTGGCCGAGCTGCCACTCGTGGCCGAGGGATCGCCAGCGACGGTGTGAAGCGTATAGAGGTGGTAGTCGTAGTCGTCGAAGCCCTGGTCGAGGCCCCAGCCGCGCTCGAAGTAGTGATACGTGAGCGTCGCAGCGGTGCGATAGCCTTGGTCCTTCAAGATCTCCGACATCAAGCGGTTCTCGGGCAAGACCTGCGGCGGCCAGTGCACACGCGGATCGTTGTTCACCGCGATCGTGGAGGGATAGCGGCCGATGAGGATGGCCGGCACCGAGTAGCGCGTCGATGGTGCGTGCGCCCACGCGTTCTGGAACAGCGCACCTTCCTTCGCCAACGCATCGAGGTTGGGCGTGGTGGGCCGCCCGTAGCCGTACGCGGACACGTGATCGGCCCGCAGCGCATCGAGCGTCAAGAGGAGCACGTTGGGCTTCGTCGGCACGGCGTCCGGCACCTCGACCCAAAGGCGGTCGCTGGCTCCCGCGAGCGTGGCCTCGTGTCCGTTGCAGTCCTGGTCGAGGCCGTCGTCGGGCCAGTCGAACGCGCCGGGATGAATGTGTGCGTCGAGGTCGTTGCAGTCGCCCCCGCCGAGCAGCGAAGAGTAGCCATCGCGATCGAGATCGCTTGCCAGCTGGACCGCGCGGGTGAGGTGAGGCCCCAACCCCGTGAGCGCGACGCTCTTGCGCACGGCGACGCGGCCTCCGAGCGGCAACGCGAACGCGGCCAAGATCGGCAGCACTAGCATGGGAGCTCGCATGCGCGGTGCGAGAGCGACCGTCAACAGTAGGATCGCGCCAGCAGCGATGAACGGCCGCAGGTCGAGCTGACGCACCGTGGTCCACGTGAACGCGCAACCGATCGCGAGCGGCAGCAACCACGTGAGCGCGGTGGGCCACAGCACGCGCGCGGTCGTCGCGCGCCGGGGTCGCTCACCGAGCGCCCGGTACGCGCCGTACGCGAGCAGCGCGCCGAGCAAGGCCAGCGCGGGTGCCGCGAGCGCCGCATTGAGCGCGCGCACCGCCGGTGCCATGCGCGGCTTGGTCTGCAGGTACACGAGGTCCGCACCGACGAGCGCGGCGATCGCGTAGCCGCCCAGCACCAGCGCAGGCCCAGCGTAATCGGGCGCACGCAGGCCACGCCGCAAGCGGGGACCGAACGGCAACCCCTTCGACAGCGGTCCCGCCAACGTGAGCATGAGCAGCAACGCCACGAGCACGCAGCCGGCAACGGTAGCCCCGGTGAGGACAGCGATGAGCTGGCGATGGTGGAAGAACGTGAGGTAGCGCTCGACGAGCACGCGCGTGACGAGCCCGACGCCTGCCAGCGCCACGAGGCCGATCACCCCATGCGCTGCCACGCGATCGCCGGGCGTGTCCCCACCGACGAGGTCGGTGTGCGACAACGCGAGCGCGATGATCCCGAGCAACATGCCCGCCAGCGCTCCGCTCAATGCATACAGCCCGAGAAAGAACGCCAACGTCGCCGCGCCCTGTCCCGGCGTCACGAAGCCCGGGATGCGCGAGGCGCCCACGGCAAAGTCCCCCGCGCCGACGAGGGCGCCGGCCAAAGCACCCGAAGCGCATAGGCGAAGCACGGGACCGCGCAAGACGGCGGCATCTTGTCCGACGGCAGTCAGGGGGTCAATGCTCGAGGGCGGGAGCACACGACGCGCTACGTCGACGACCGCGCTTGGATCTACGCCGCCCCCCACTCCGCTCGCGAGATCCCAGCCTGCCGCAGGATGATCTGCAGTAGGTTGATTCCGATGTCACCGCTGACCGGACGCCAGGCAGGCATCAGCTCGCCTTACGGCCCTCGACCTTGGCGCCGCCTAGCGATGGCACCGACAGTCCCTTCGCGATCCGGACCAGCACCCACTCCTCGATTACCTCGGCGAGCTGATCGCGACAAGCCTCGAGCGAGGCGCCCGTCGCGATGACGCCACGGAGCCCCGGCACCGTCGCACAGAACGTGCCGTCGTCGAGATGGGCGTAGTGGGCCCGCCGAAGCGCCTTGTTGAGGTATTGAGAGATCATTTTCCGCCAGTGTAACGCGCCCGGGTATGTGCGGTCGAACCATGTCCCAGCGCCCCACGCAGGGCTCGTTGCCTTGCTCGGGCTCGTCCGTCACACTGCCGGAGCCTTGCTCGAGATCCTCTTCCTAGCCCTGGCCACCTCGGTGAGCGCGGCATCGTTCCTGTTGTGGTCGCGTTCGCGACGTCAGAACGCAGAAGCAGCGCAGCTCGCGCTGCCGACCGCGGATCGCACGGCGTTGACCCTGCAGATCGGCGACGTGGTGGAGCACCTCGATCGCGACTACCTGGTGGAGGGCGCGTTGCTGCTCTCGGAGTCGCCGCGTGCGGCGCGCTTGTGCCGGCTCATCGACGGTGCCACCGAGCGCTTCCTGTACGCGACGACACACGGCGATGGCGAAGCGTGGTTGTGCAAGCCGATCGATCGCGTACCGGAGACGCGCGCCGAGGAGCTCGTGCACGAGGGCGAGCGCCTACGGCTCGATCGTCGCTGGCATGCCGCTGCGCTCGGTGCGGGGAAGATGGGGCAGCGCAGCTTCGACGCCGAGATCGACGTGTTCGAATACGTCGCGCCGACGGGTCGTGTGTTGCTGATCCTCGACGGCCGCGGCAAGGGGAGCGCGTTCAGTGGCGAGCGGATCTTGCCGCACGCGCTCGAGTTCCTGCCCGGCCGTGGCGCGTAGTCGCACTGCAGTACGTAGGCATTCTGCAGCGGAAGTACGCTCAATCGTCGGGTCGAGCAGCGCCTCGATCTCCGCGTAGGCCGCCCCGATACGGGCGGCGCGCTCACCGGCCGCGCGCTCGGCCGCAGGATCACCCGCGTGACGATCGGGGTGGTGCTCGCGCATCAGCGTGCGATACGCCTTCTTCACCTCGTCGAGCGGCGCGCCGGCACGAACACCCAGCGTCGAGTACAGGACCTGGAGCCGGGCCTGGCGGGCACGGGCCTCTCCGATCCGTTGGCCCGCCGTGCGGGGCTTCGCCTTCGCTTGCTCGTCCTTCTTGCGGGCGCTGCCACGGGATCGCGCCGCCGCCTCCATCGCGAGGCGCTGCTGGCGCTCGGCCTCCTGGCTCGAACGCTCTTCTTGCCGTCGCTGTAGCTCGGCGGCGAGCTGCGCCTCGCTCGCACCGTGCAGCTCGTCGCGCAACACGCGCTCCATGAGCGTGTTCAGGTTCGCGCGCGCACCGTCGAAGAGACGCCGGCCGATCCCCATGCTCAGCGCCTGCGGCGTGAAGGGGCGACGCCCGTGCCGTTCGTGCCGTGGGCCTTGGCGTTCGTCTTCTCACGGTGGGCCGTGGCCCGCTGCGTGATGAGTTTGGCGATCAGATCCTGCGAGTAACCGGTGAGCTCGACGAACACCACACCCATCCCAGCGGGCTTGGTGGAACGCCGCGTCACTTCGCCCACGCCCTCGATGGTCTCGAGCTCGTCCATGATGACGGTGAACTTGAGCGCCACGCGCGTGCCGACCGGCAGCGGATCCTTGCTGCGGATGAAGACGCCCGAGTGCGAGATGTTCGCCACGTACTCGTTGATGAACGCGTCCACCGACGCGAACTCCTTGTTGATGTGCACTCGCTCGGCGCGTGGAACCACGGGCTGCACGCGCTTCGTCATGGTGGGCTCAGGCTCCCTCGTCCATCGCGTCTGCGATGAGCGCTTCGCCCTCACCTTCCTCTTCGTCTTCGTCCGCGAGCTGCGCGGCGAGCGCTTCATCGGATTCGTCGGGCAGATCCGGCACCGCGCCATCCGACGCCAGCTTGGGAGGGAGCACCGGCACCTCGCCGCTACCACGCTCGACGTCGAGCGGCGACAGCGGACGATCGTGCGCATTCGCCGGGATGAAGTCGGATTCGCGCGGCGCTGCTTCGTGGCTGCGGATCGACTCGTCGCGGCGCTCGGAGAGCTCGAACTTCTCGACGTGCATGTGCTTCTGTGCGCGCACGATGATGCGGCGCTGCAGCCGCTTCTCGAGCTCTTCGATGTACGACTTCTCGACGGTGACGAGCAGGTCCGCGATCTCGGAGTTGCAGGTGATCACGATGCCGTCGTTGCGGAACGCGTTCCCGTCGCGACGCAGGCGCCGCAAGATCTCCGCGCACACCGTGGTCTTCGACTTCACGTAGCCCTTGCCCTCGCAGTACGGGCAGGGCTCGGTGAGCATGCGACCCAGTGACTCGCGGGTGCGCTTGCGCGTCATCTCCACGAGCCCGAGCTCGGAGATCTTGGTGACGTTGGCCTTCGCCTTGTCGGCGCGGAGAGCCTCCTCGAACGAGCGCAGCACCTTCTCGCGGTTCGAGTCTTTGTCCATGTCGATGAAGTCGACGATGATCATGCCGCCGATGTTGCGCAGCCGGAGCTGGTCGGCGACCTCCTTGCAGGCCTCGAGGTTGGTCTTGGTGATCGTCTCCTCGAGAGACATCGACTTCTTGCCGACGAACTTGCCGGTGTTCACGTCGATGGCGGTGAGCGCTTCACCCTGATCGATGATCAAGGAGCCTCCCGACTTGAGGAGCACCTTGCGCTCGAGCGCGCGGTCGATCTCGCTCTCGATCCCGTAGCCATCGAAGATCGCGTCCCGGCCGGCGTACAGCTCGATCTTGCCGGCGAAGTCCGGCATGAACGCCCCGACGAACTTGAGCAGCCGCTCGTGCTCCGTCTTCGAATCGAGGATGAGCTTCTCCACCTCGGGCGTGAACAGGTCGCGCACCGAGCGCAGCAGCAGATCGAGATCGGCGTACAGCAGCGACGGTGCGCGTGACGTCTGCTTCTTCTTGAGGATGGAGTTCCACAGCTTGATGAGGAACTCCATGTCGGCGCGGAGGTCGTTCTCCGACACGCCGTCCGCGACGGTGCGCACGATGAAGCCAGCGCCCTCGGGCCGCATCGAGTCGACGATGCCGCGCAGGCGCTTGCGCTCTTTCTCCGACGTGATGCGCCGCGAGATGCCGACGTGATCGACCGTCGGCATGAACACGAGGTTGCGCCCGGGCAAGGAGACGTACGAGGTGACGCGCGCGCCCTTCGTGCCGATCGGCCCCTTGGCGACCTGCACGAGCACCTCTTGGCCCTCCTTGACGAGGTCCTCTATGCGCGCGCCACGCTTCTCGGCGGCTTGCTGCTTGTCGGCCTTCTTGCGACGGGGCTCGTCGCCATCGCTGTCGCTGAACAGCGCGCGAAAGTCCTCGGGCGCGCCACGGATGTCACCGACGTAGAGGAACGCGGACTTCTCGACGCCGAGGTCGACGAAGGCGGCCTGCATGCCGGGGAGCACGCGCTTGACTCGGCCTTTGTAGATGTTTCCGACGATGCCGCGCTCGCGTCGCCGCTCGATGTAGAGCTCGGTGAGGAGCCCCTTCTCGATCAGCGCAACGCGGGTTTCAGGTCCTTCGGCGTTGATGACCAGCAGATGTCCAGGCAAATGAAATCCTTCGTAAATTGCATAACCAGGCGGGCCGAGGAGACACGTCGAGACGGGCTACGCAAAAAAGTAAAAGAGCTAGAGAGCGACCTGACCGGGCTGTCACAGCGTTCGGTCGGACGGCACCTCGAAAACCCTGCTGACGTATCACGTCGCCCTCGGATCAACAAGCCTTTCTGGGTACCTACGGCATCGGCTGGTCTCGGTGGCACATGGGTTGCTCTATACGCGGTCGTTACTTCGTTAGCTTAGGACTTCGTTTATTTTTGCTTCGCTTTCCTTACATTTGAAGCTGCTTAAAGCTCGACGCAAAAGGCCTCGCGGATTTCCCGCCGGGCCTTTTGCCGTTTCAGGCGCCAGGCAAAGGCGGCGACCAGCGCGAGCGCCCACACCCCCTGCTCACCAGGTCCTCGCGTGTAGCTGCAGCCGCCAGCGTCCTCGGTATTCTCGCCGCCATCGCCGGTACCGCCATCGAGCACCTCGCCGGCGAGGACCTTCAGTGCATCGCGTGGCCGAAGCTCCCCGCGCCCATAGTACGCGTCGTGTCCCTTCGCATCGGGCGTCGCGAACTGCGATTGCTTGGCGCTGGCGAGCAGTGCCTCCACCAGTTGAGCGGAGGTCTTCTCTGGTGCGGCCGAAGCCATGAGGCCGAGGACGCCGGCGACGATGGGGCACGCGGATGACGTGCCGCTGAACGTGCTCGTGTAATCGCCCGGATCGGAACCGTCGGCACCCGAGATGTCGGTGCTGAGCGTGCCCGTCGGCGCGACGAGATCCACGGATGCGCCATGGTTGGAGTACGCGGTGAGCTCGCCGAAGTTGTCGACGGCACCAACGTTGACGACCCCGCGCACGGCCTCGATCTCGTCATCGAACAGCTCGCGATCGTCGTTGCCCGCGGCGAACACCGCGATGGCACCTTTGCCACCGCGTCCCGTGTCGTAGACCTTCTCGAGTATCTGTCGAAGCATATCGGGCACGGGCGTCGCGACCTTGTAGCCCCAGCTGTTCGACGCGACCGCCGCGCCGGTGTCGATCACGAATTGGAAGGCTGCGATGTCCGTGCTGATCGGAATCTCGACGCCGTCGCCCCCGAGCAAGCGGACGCAGCGCATGCGGCAACCCGGGCACGCGCCCGCCACACCGACGCCGTTGTTGGTAGCCGCACCAACGAGCCCGGCGCACGCGGTCCCGTGGTTGTTGGTGGGGCTGTTCGGAAGGTAGCTCGGGTCGGCGTCCATGCTGAAGACGTCGAGCCCGGGATCGAGCTTGGCCACGAGATCGGGATGCGCGAGGTCGCACCCGTCGTCGATCACCACCACCGTTGTCGAGGCGGAGCCCGTCTCGCGCGCCCACGCGTCGTTCATGCCGAGCCGCGCGAAGAACCACTGGCCCGCGTAGCGCGGATCGTCGGGCGGAGGCGTGAACGCGGAGCTGGTGCGCACGTGCGGGAACGCGAGATCGGGCGCGGCAGCGATGATGCGCGTGCCCCGTTCCGCGACCAGGCGCGCAGCGATGGTAAGCCCGTCCTCGCCGCGACGACCCCGCACCTGCCACAGGTGAAGGCTCGAGGACACCTCTCGAATGGGCGTGAGCCCGGCGGTGCGAAGCGACTCCAGCGTTGCGCCGGGCGCGAGCTGCACCAACGCTTCGTCCCCGAGGCTTGCGGGAATCTCCACCCCGGTTCGTGGGTGCAGCAACGACACCTCGCGTCGGCCATCCGCGATGCGAGCGCGACGGATCACCGTGCGCGGCTCGCCGCCGTCGAGGTACACCGCGCGCGTGCCAACCGCTTGGGGAAGGAGTGACATCGACACGAGCAGGCAACCGAGGATCATGGCGCAACTGTACCCTCGTTGGTGTTAGCCAAGTCACGGCCGAAGCATTTGGTGCGACGGGGTCTCACGGACACGTGCTGTCGCCGCGCGCCGTTCGCGGCGGGATGACCGCTTGGCACTTCATCTCATCGCGCAAGGCAGGACTCATCCAGTTGCTTCGCGTATCCTCCGCCCGATGACTTTTCTCGACGAGTTCCACGAAGCCATCAACAGCCCGACGCTTGGCACCATTCATCGATGGGCCCGTCGCGCGAATCATCCTGGTGACTTTCCGACGCTGCTTGCCAGCATTCGTGCGCTCGTGCGCCGCTACGAGCAAGACGCCGAAGAAAGCGGTGTGCTCGAGCAGTACGAACGGGCGTATTTGCAGCGTGTCGAGCGTGTCCACGGATTGGCCGATCGGCTCGGCAACGTGGAAGAGACCAGCGACGAAAGCGCGTTTGACTACGGCGTCGTCGCGGGGAGCGGAGAACACGCGATCGCCATCGCAACAGGACATGGAGACGATGCAGGAGCACTCATCGTCGCTGCGCGAGCGCCCACCGATCCGATGGCGATTCAACTGGACTGCTCGAAGCAATGCGCTGGTTGCCGCGCTCGGACAAGTAACCGCTGCGAGTTGTCGTAATCGGCTGAGGGCAGTTTCGCGACAGCTTCATCACCGTGCGTATCGCCATCGCGAGATAGCTGCCACGCTGCCCGATCCCATCGTCGTCGGGGACACCGCAGCGACTACAACGCAGGACCTGACTCGGTAGTGTTAGTCTCGCACCAAACCGAGGTCGAAGATGACGTGTTCGCAGGTGTGCTCGTGGGCTGTTTGCTCGCTTTTGTCGTTTGCCGGATGCGGTGGCGGTGGCATCGGCACGGACATGAGCACGAGCGGTGCGCGCTGCAGCGCACCCGTCCCGGTCACGTGCAGCGACAACCAGATCCAAGATCTGACGTTCAAGAAGGCGCCGTCGCCCGACACCCGCCTCATCGTCAACACCGCCGACGGCACCGGCTTCGTCTCCGAGATCGACGCCTCGGCGGGTGGGCTCGATCCCACCGAGTCGTACGTCTACGCCACGTTCGGGGCCACGGGCCTCACGAAGGTCGCCATCGGTGACGAGGCCTCGCTCACGTCGCAGAGCTGGGACATCGCGATCCGTCGCTTCGTCGTCCGGCTCAACAGCGGCGTGTCCGGTCCGTCGTGTGTCGACGGCGCACGCACCTCACCCGGCACCACGTGGGAAGGCCTCACCACCGAGCCCGCGGGCCTCGAGTACCGCACCGAGTCGTACTACACCTCGTCATGTGACCTCATCCCCGATGGCTCCGGGCTCGGCTCCCCGGGCACCGCGTTGCAGAGCTTCTGGCGCTACCCGGGCTGCGTGCAGATGACTGACAACATCTTCGTGCTGCGCCTCGCCGACGGGCGCCGCGTGAAGTTTGTGGTGAACCACTACTACGAGCAAGCGACGCAGGACTACTGCGACGCGAACGACATGGTCCGCGCGAGCGATGCCGGCAAGTCCGGCCACGTCGGCGTGCGCTGGGCATTTCTGTGATCGGTCGCGAGCGGCTGGCGCTCGCGGCGCTGTGCTCGTTCATCGCGGCGATCGTCGCCTCGGGCATCGCATCCATCGCCGAGGCCCGTCCCACCGACGTTGCGGGGCACCGATCTGTGGCGCTACGACGCGGCCGATACCGTCGAGCACGTCGACACCACGCACTTCCGCGTGTTCTTCACGCGCGCCGGCAAGAACGCGGTTCCCGCGGCCGACGTCGACCTCGACGGTACGCCCGATCACGTTGCCCAGGTCGCGAAGCTCTACGAAGACGTGCTCACCTTTTACACGGGCAGTGGCTATCTCCAGCCGCTATCCGACGGGGCGTTGCCGAACAACGGTGGCGACGCGCGCTTCGACGTGTACCTGCTCGACTTCGCGAAGTCCGCCGATGGCTCGTTCGTGCGCCAAGACCGTGACTACGCTGGCGGGTCGTTGCTGCCCTCTGGATCTCGATTCGGATCGCCGGGCACTTCGGCATTCGGATCGACGGGCGGGTTGCCGGACTGGTTCACCATCGACGGCGGCGCTGGACGCTCTTCCGGCTTGCCGCCGAACAGCTTCTTGATGAACGCGCCGATCGCGATGAAGACGAGGATGATGCCCTTCTTGGCAGCGATGAGGACGCCGAGGATCACCTTGCCGAACTTGGCGAGGAGACCGATCTTCGCGATCTTCAGCGCAGCGACACCGGCGCCGCCAGCGACGAGCGCGGCGAGGCCGTAGGTGGCGACCTTGTCCGTCTTCTTGTCGAAGTCGGCGTAGCGCGCACCCTGGTCGAACGTCGTCTGGGTGAGCAACTTCTCCACCGCCGGTTTGTGCGCGGCAAGCTGATCGGGCGAGGTGATGAGGTTGAGCGACGTGTAGCCGCGGCGACCGAGCACGCGCGTGTTGTAGTTCACCGACTTGCCGCGTTCGGAGTGCGCCTCGATGGCCCACACCAGGTGGTGCTGGAGCTTGTCGTAGCGTGGCGCCTCGCTCCAGCCGTCGACGAACAGCGGCGGGAAGCCTTTCTCCTCGCGCATCTTGTTGAGCTCTTCGGTGCCGTCTTTGATGTTCTTCAGGATCGCATCGCCGTCGAGCTTCTCCTCGTCCTTGACGTATCCCTCGTCGGTGTACTCGATCGCGACCCACCAGGTGCCGCCGTCTTCGTTCTTCGGAACGACCATCCCGAGGAACGAGTCGTCCATGAAGTTGCCGCTCTTCTCGAGCAGCTTCTTCGCGTCGCTGGGGTTGAGGTAGACATTGTCTGCGGGCAGGTCGAGCGTGATGTCGTGACCGAGCGGGATCTTCGCCGGACCGACCTGCCACGTGTACTCGCTCGCCGGCGGAGGCTCGGTCGAGTCGACAGAGGGCGCGGGCTTGGAGGGCTTCGGCTTTGCGTTCGCCACGAGAGGGGAGAACGCGACAGAAAACAACGCCAGCGACGCGACGAGTGCGAGCTTGGAGAAGGTCGGCATGGGCGACATGCTACAGGGCCATGCAATCCGGCGTCGATGGCTAGCCGACTTGCGACGTCGAGTTTCGGGGCGATGGCAGACGAGATGGCCGGTCTAGCAGCAATGCCAGTCACTTAGACACCACGACGCGCAAGTATATCGAAGAGAAGTAGCTCTATCGTAGCCGCGACGGCCACTTTCGCGCGCCGTGCAAGACTCGCAAGACTTCGACGATGCCGTCGCGGACGCGATACGCGATCAAAAACGGGATCCCGTCGACGATGAGCTCTCGCGTTCCCGCCACGCGACCCGGTCTGCCTGCGGCCGGGTGGTCGACCAAACGCTGCACCGAGCCGAGCAGGGTGCGTGCGAGCCGCGCCGCTGCGCGCGGACTGTGTTCCGCCACGTAGCGCCTGATCTCGACCAGGTCGCTCACGGCCGCACCCGACCACTGAATACCGATCACCGGGGACGCTTCTTCTCGCTCGCTTTGCCCCAGCTCTGCAGCCAGGTCTCGACCTCATCGTGGCTGATGAGCTCGCCTTCGTCGGCAGCCGCGGCGCCGGCTTCGATCGCCTGCGTCTGCCATTCGTTCTGATCGAGGTAGCGCTCGATCGCATCCGCCGCGAGAAAGGCTCGACTTCGATCCGTGGCCTTCGCCAAGCGGTCGAGCCGCGCCCGGGTGTTCAGATCGACACGGAGCGTGAGCGGCGCGGTCGCCTTGCGTATGCTCATGTGTACAATGTAACACAACGACGCTTGGCCGAGCTTTGGCTACCAGGGGCGTCTCGGTATCCACGAGCTTCAGGTCACCACCGACGCGAAGAGGCGTTCGATCGCGGGCGTGGAGTTGGCGTCGTTCCACACTCGACGCGATCGCGACCTTTCCGTCCGGGAACGCGCCAACTCTTCATCGATCCGAGTCAGGTTTCGAGTACATCGCGTTCGGCATCTCCATTGCGAGGGTGTGGTGTCATTCACCCTGGAGGAATCCTCGGAGCCGGCTGCAACGCCGAGGACGCAGGTGACGCGCCCGATTTTTCGGGCTGCGTCACACAGCCGATAAAAAACGACTCGCGCTGTCCCGCGCATAGCTCCGACGTCTCTAACGAGGCCCAATGTCCTGAGGTCGAGGTCGGCCTGGTCTGCGGCTACTCCGGCGAGGGGGATGCGACAGGCGCAAACGGTTGCTTCGGCGTCGCGACCTTGAGGTGCCTGTACGTTCTCGACACCGATGCGAGCGGCGGGACCCCGCGCTGGTTTGTTACGCGGTGAGCCTCCGTCGGTTCGGCTGCCGCGCGCGATCGCGCGATAACGTTACGGTTGAAGAGGCGCGACTACCAGGTCACCGACATGGGTCTTGGCCTAGCTCTTGTTGCTGGGCGACGTGGTGACGCTATCGGCGCAGGCCTCGCGGTGCGTCTTCGCGCCTTCTGCGTGGGCGCGTAGCACTGCGGCAGGGCGGTGGCCGCGTCCGACGAGTTCTTCTCTCCCACAAGCGCAAATCGGCGCGACCGTTGCTACTTGCGGAGAACTAGGCGCGCGCTCATCGCGAGCAAGGCGGCATTGGCGAGGAGCCACATCGCGTCGAGAGAGTCCGGGATGAAGCGGATGTCGACGCTGCGGAACACCGCGTGCGCGGCGAGGTTGCCGGCCCAGCCGAGCGTGAGGCCCGCGAGGATGCCGCGCAGCTTCGGGTTGCCGTAGCCGAGCGCGATGAGCGCGAGCGGAACGAGCGCGCTGAACAGCAGCGGATTGCCCTGTGCGGCGGCGCCGAACAGCGCTTGACCCGCCTCGGGCAGGCCGTGCGTGGCGAGCGACAGATGATCGCCGAGTCCGAGCTGCGGCAGGAAGAACAGGCCGCTGGCCGCGATGACGAGCGACGCGACGCCCCCGAAGCCAAGACCCGCAGCGCCAAACCCAGCCAAGACCGCCTTGCGACGCAGTCCTACGATCACGAGGCCTGCGAGCGCGGCGCCGAAGCCCAGCGAGAGACCGCCTTCCTTCGTCTGCGCCTTCTTCACCGCGGCCGCAGCGTCGACGACGCCAGCGCCGTAGCGGTTCTCCGGGCCCTTGGTCGGTTCGAAGTCCTGCTTGTGCTTCGGCTTGCGCGCGGTGTCCTTCATGATGGCTTCGACCGCGTCCGGGTCGGTGACGCCCGCGCCGACGATGAGCGCTGCGACGCCGGCGATGTGCGGGCTCGCCATCGACGTACCCATGAAGAGCAGGTAGTCGTTCTTCGACGTGTTGCCCGGCACCACCGTGTTCTGCAGCACGCCGTCCATCATGCCGTCGTTGTTCTGATCGACGCGCGTGTTGCCACCTGGCGCGGCGATGTCAATCTCCTTGCCCCAGTTCGAATAGAAGGTGGTGGTCTCGTCGAACTGCGTGGCAGCGACGGCGATGGAGTGCTTGTACGCGGCGGGGTAGCTGACCTTGCCCTTGCCGTCGTTGCCGGCAGCACAGACGACGACCACACCCTTGTCGTGCGCGTACTTGATGGCGTTCGCGAGCACGCTCGTGGACATGCCACCGCCGAGGCTCATGTTGATGACCTTGGCGCCGTGATCGGCGGACCAGCGAATGCCCTCGGCGATGCCACCGACAGAGCCCGAGCCGCCGGCGGAGAGAACCTTGATGGGCATGATCTTCGCCTTGAAGGCGACGCCCGCGACGCCCACGCCGTTGTGCGTGGACTGCGCGATGGTGCCGGCGACGTGCGTGCCGTGGCCATGATCGTCCCGCGCGTCGGCGGTGTTGTTGACGAAGTTGAAGCCGGCCACGATCTCCGTATCGGCCAGATCCGGCACCTTGCTGACACCGGTATCGATGACGGCAACGACGACGCCTTCGCCCTGCGCGGCCTTCCACGAGTCCTTCACGTGGATCTGGTCGAGGTGCCACTGGTACTTGAACTTCGGGTCGTTCGGGAAGCCCTTCTCCTGCGCGTCGACGTCGGCCACCAGGCCTTCTTCCTCGACGGCGAGTGCTTGCTCCGGGATGCTGTATTCGACCTCGTAGTCGGCGGCCTCGACGTCGGGTCGCGCCTCTAGCGCCGCCAGCACGCGGTCTGCGTCGCCATCGAAATCAGGCTCGACGCGATAGATCTCGTCGGTGTCGACCTGCGAGGACACCGGCTGGAAGCTCACGTGCAGCGATCGACCGAGCTCGGCGATCTCTTCGTGGTCCATGTCATCGCGGAAGTCGACCGAGAGGAAGCGGCTCTGCCCGATGGGCGGCCGGTCGAGCTGACCGCCTTCGTTCGCGTCATCGGAGCTCATGCCCCGAATCAACATCGAGTAAGCGCCGAGAGCGACGCATGGAACGAGCAACAGCGCCAGGTTGGACGACTTGCGCAAGAGAGACCTCCGGGGGGCGGACCTGCCGACAGAACAGACCTCGTAAGGTTATACGCACCTCCCCACGCGCGCCACCCGGACTATCGTCCGGACGCCTCGCACTGACGGGCGTGAAGGAAGGTCAGCCCGGACAGGCGTACAGGCGTTGCAACTACTTGTAGGCAGGCCTAGACGAGCGCCGATTCGACGTCGAGCTCCTCGAAGGAGATGAGCTCCTCGAAGGAGATGAGCTCCTGCTGAGCGGCCTTGCCTCCAATTGGCGAAGCCGCAGTCGTCTTGGTATGGTCGGCGCGTGGGTGGGTCTTCGCAGATAGCGGCGCCATGAAGAAAGCCTGCGTCGGCTGCGCGAAGCAGATCCCGGAGGCAGCCCTCCACTGCGTCTTCTGCGGCGCCAAGCAGCCGAGCTCACCTGCCGTTGGCGAGGCTGAGCCCACCAGCGACATCGGCCTCCGCGTCGAGGACATCGACAAGGAAATCGGATCGGGCGAGGCAGAACGCGCGACACAGGAGCGTCGCAACACCGGCGCAGTGCTCGCCGGCCCCTCCAGCGATTCCACGCCCGTGCGCGGTCTGCCGATCTTGCTGGAAGATCCGCCGACGCCGCGGGTCCAGCGCCGCGCGCAGCACCGCCCGAGCGCGCCGCCGTTCGCGCATCTCATGCGGGTCGTCCTCGGTCTCTCGGGCATCACGTTGCTGGTGCTCTTCAACCTGCCCTGGCGCGGCACCTCGTCATGGCAGCTCATCGAGACGCTGACGGGCGTCGACTTCGTGCGTCAGCTTTATTTCCTCGCAGGGGGCGCCGTGCTGCTCCTCACGGCTCTGCTCCCGGTGCCGCTCTTGTTCCGCGCGCTCGTCGGTGCCACGGTCGCTGCGCTGCCCCTGGTGATCGCATTCGCCAGCTTGTTGAGTGGCTGGCACGGCGTGGTCGCCGCGGTCGCGGTCATCGCGCTGCCGGCCACCCACCTGTTGCGGGCCCCACTGGCCGCGTTCGATCGCCTGGGCCGCGCGTCGGTCGTGCTGGCGGCTACCGTGGTGGGCCTGGTGTACGTGCTGCCGATCTCCTCCGTGATGCCGATCAGCTATCTGGTTCGCTTGCTGAGCTCTATGTCGGTGACGCACACGGTGCTGGGCTTGTTCCTGGGCATTCCGCTGGTGCTGGCGGTGCTCTCGTTGCTCGGCTCGCTCGGTCGCGATCTCGCGAGCGTGGCCGTGCTGTTGTCGCTGCTCATCTTGTTGTGGCCACCCGCCGCGGTGCTGATCTTCTTCGCCGATGGCACGCAATACTTCGTCGCCGTCGCCATCTTGCTGACCAGCACAACCGCGGCGCTGTCCAGCGCGCAGCTCCTGTCGGCATTTACGCTGATCGGCTCGCGCGCGCGAACGTGATCCAGCGCGTCCTCGGCGTTTCGCGACGAGGCAACGAGATCGTCGTCTATGAGGCCGGTGCAACAGGAGGACTGTTGGTGTTCGGCGCGATCCACGGAGACGAGCCCGTCTCGGCCACGTTGTGCGAACGGTTCCTCGCGTCCCTCACGACGACGACGACGGTGCCCCTCGCGATCGTGCCCGTGGTGAATCCCGATGGCCTCTTGCGCCGGCAGAAGGACAATGCTGCTGGCGTGGACCTGAACCGCAACTTTCCCGCGCGCTCCTGGCAGGTGGGTACGCCGGGCGGCTACGACCCGGGCCCGCGACCGCTGTCCGAGCCCGAGAGCCAGCTCCTGGAAGAGCTCGTGCGTCGGCGGCGCCCGCGCGTCATCGTCGCCTTGCATCAACCATTCGCCTGCGTGAACTGGGATGGTCCCGCCGACGCCGTCGCTGCGATCATGAGCGAGCACACCGGCCTGCCCCTGCAGCCGTCGATCGGATATCCCACGCCCGGCTCGTTCGGCGCCTGGGCTGGCATCGACCTGGGGCTCGCCGTGGTGACGCTCGAGCTGGCCGCGCAGGTGGACGAGGTGCAGATGGGCGCGGCAGTCTCGTCTTTGCACGCAGCGTGGGCGTGCAGCGCGTGAAGCCCGACGATCCCCTCCAGGTCGCGAACGAGCTGCACGTGGTGAAGCAGCTGCAACGCTTGCTGCAGCGACGGTTCGGTGTGCGCGCAGAGGTCGTCTCCGGCCCGCAGCTCGTGGGTGCGCGCGACCAGCTGCGGACGCCGGTGACCTTGCGCGGCAAGGAGATTGGCTCGGTCACGCTGCGCCCCCCGACCGACGCGGACGAGCGCGACCGCGATCTTCTCGCCGATCTGGTGCAGGTGCTGGCGCAGGAGATCGGCGTGGCGGCCGCGGACCGACTCGTCGACGCGGACCCATCGGCGGCGACCCGATACCGCTACGACGACCTGATTGGTCGCAGCACCGAGATGAACCTGCTCAAGCGCACGCTCGACAAGGTGATCGACGCCGAGGCCATCGTCCTCGTCCAGGGCGAGAACGGCACCGGCAAGGAGCTCATCGCGCGCGCCATCCACTACAACTCGCCACGAGCCAGCGAGATGTTCGTGGCCACCAACTGCTCCGCCTTCAATGACAACCTGCTCGACTCGGAGCTCTTCGGTCACAAGAAGGGCGCCTTCACGGGGGCGGTGTCCGACAAGCCGGGCCTGTTCGAGACCGCGGACCGTGGCACGTTCTTCCTCGACGAGATCGGAGACATGTCGCCGGCGCTGCAGGTCAAGGTGCTGCGCGTGATCCAAGAAGGCACCTACACACCTGTCGGTGACACGCAGCCACGGCGCGTCGACGTGCGCATCGTCGCCGCGACCAACCGCGACCTGCGGCGGATGGTGGACCGTGGAGAGTTCCGCGAGGATCTGTACTACCGTGTGAACGTGATCAACCTCGTGGTGCCCCCGTTGCGAGAGCGTCGCGAGGACATCCCGCTGCTGGTGCAACACTTTCTCGCGCAGGCCGCGCGTGGCCGCGGCGGCAAGCCCAAGCGACTGTCCACGGCGTGTCTCGATCGCTTCATGGTCCACGCGTGGCCCGGCAACGTGCGCGAGCTCGAGAACGAGATCGAGCGGCTCGTGGTGCTCGCGGGCGACGCGCGGGTCATGAGCGAGCAGCTGTTGTCGCCGCGAATCGCGGGCCGCATCGCAGCGGCGAAGCTGATCGGCGAAGCCGGCTCGTTGCGCGAAGCGCGAGCCCGCACCGAGAGCGAGCTCATTCGCGCAGCGCTCGCCCGTCACCGCTGGAACAAGACGCGCGCCGCCGAAGAGCTGGGCATGAGCCGACGGAATCTCATTCGCAAGGTGGATCGGTATAAGCTGGGGCCCAGCCGCCGGGCCAAGAAGCGTCCGGCGGCCAAAACGACATGAGCACGGACGGCTCTTCTCAGCGCTTCGGCAGGTACGAGCTCCTCGATCGCTTGGGGCGTGGGGGCATGGCCGATGTGTGGCGTGCACGCGTGGCCGGCCCGCAAGGCTTTGCGCGCACCCTGGTCATCAAGCGCATCCTGCCGCACCTCATCAGCGACAGCCGCGCGCGCGAGCTCTTCGAGCGCGAGGCACGCGTCGCCTCCCGGCTGTCCCACGCCAACATCGTTCCCGTCTACGAGTTCGGCGAGATCGACGGTGAGTACTACCTCGCGATGGAGTACGTGGACGGCTGCGACCTCTCGGCGATCATCCGCGCGGGAGGTGCGTCCCCCCACCTCGCGGCAGCCGTGGTGCGCGATGTGTGCCGCGCGCTTTCCTACGCACACGCCCTGCGTGGCGACGACGGCGTGCCTCTTCGCATCCTGCACCGCGATGTGAGCCCCTCGAACGTGATGATCGGCTACGACGGCTCGGTGCGCTTGCTCGACTTCGGCATCGCCAAGGCGTTCTCCGATCCGCGCGACAAGCGGACCATGAAGGGCACCATCCGCGGCAAGTTCGGATACATCGCGCCCGAGGTATTCGAAGGCCACGAGCCCGACGCGCGCGCCGACATCTTCTCCCTTGGTGTGGTGCTGCACGAGACGGTCTCCGGCAAGAGACTCTTCCGCGGCGCGAGCGATTTGGAGACGGTGGCCTTGGTGAAGCGCGCCGTCGTCCCGCTCCCATCGTCCTTGCATCCGGGCGCAACGCCCGCGCTCGACGAGATCACGATGTGCGCCCTCGAGCGCGACCGAGAGCAGCGCTTCCATTCGGCTGCAGCCATGGCCGATGCGCTCGACCCCGTGGTCCACGAGCTGCGCTTCGGTCCGAAGCAGCTCGCCGATCTACTCGAGAGGCTGTTCCCGCGCGCCGCGGTGGTGTCGACGTGGCAACCACCGCTCGAATCGGGCGCGCACACCGTGAGGGACACCTCGGTCGCGGGCGCGGGACATGGCACTGCGCGCGTCGACGACGAAGAGCTCGAGCGAGAGACCTTGCAGATGGATCCCGTCTCGGCCAAGGTGCTCGCGCAAGAGGTGCAGGCGAAGCTCGAGGCACGACGCGCGGCCGCTCCAGCGGCGGCAGCACCGAAGACGATTCAAGCCCGCGCAGGCAACCGGCCGATGGCGGTCTCGAACATGCCGGTTCCACCGACGCCGAGCCCCTCGCAGGCGCCGACGTTCGCAAAGCCCACAGGCGGTCCACCGGGCAGCCCACCGCTCGTCGCTGCACCTCCGGCGAAGAAGGGAGGCAACGGCATCATCTGGGTGCTCACGTTGCTCCTCGTGTGCTCGCTCGCCGTTGCGCTGGTCCTGCTGAAGCGACGCTACCCGGCGAAGTTCATGTGGCTGCGGTTGCCGACCAAGTCGGCTGCGAGCCCGGCGACCCCACCGACAGCCAATCCCGCGACGGCGGCGGCGCCACCCGACCTCGCCAAAGAAGCGGACGGAGACAAGGCGCTGTGGGTCGACGATAGCGAGACGCTCGAAGACCTCGACGGGGCGAGAGAGCTTGCTGCGCCATCGCTGAAGAAGCCGAGGACGAAGCGGTAGGACCTCACCGCTTCGGGCGCGGCGTTCCTCCACCCGCACCAGCGCCACCAGGCGTCGACGGGCCATTCAGCCCCGGAGATTCCGGCGCGCTCATCGAGCCGGTCACCACGTCTCCGACATCGTCGTTGGGCTCCACGTGCGGGCCCGCGATCTGCTTGCTCAACGCACCGCAGCCAAACGTAGACGCAGTCGCTGCGAGGCATACGATGAGAACGAAGCGCGTCATTCGAATGCCGCGAGGCCAGTGATGTCCTGGCCGATGATGAGCGTGTGCACGTGATCGGTGCCCTCGTAGGTGAACACGGACTCGAGGTTGCACATGTGGCGGCCGCACTGGTACTCGTCGGTGATGCCGTTCGCGCCGAGCAGGTCGCGCGCGTTGCGAGCGACGGTGAGCGCCATCTTCACGTTGTTGCGCTTGGCGAGCGACACCTGGCCGGGGCGCGACTTGCCCTGTTCCTTCAAGCGACCGAGTCGCAGGATGAGCAGCTGCGCCTTCGTGATCTCGGCGAGCATGTCGACGAGCTTCAGCTGCACGAGCTGGTGACC
This sequence comes from Myxococcales bacterium, assembly GCA_043741435.1. Taxonomy (GTDB): domain Bacteria; phylum Myxococcota_A; class Polyangia; order Palsa-1104; family Palsa-1104; genus JBDTCO01. The sequence continues at coordinate 12,096 of JAYUBF010000241.1, read as the reverse complement.
GGCGAGCGGCTTCTTGCCGAACTGCGAGCGGTCCTTGGTGTAGTTGAGCGCTTCGTCGTAGCAGGCCATGGCCGCTCCGATGACGCCGAACGAGATGCCGAAGCGTGCCTGGTTGAGGCACTCGAGCGGTGAGCGCATGCCGTTCGTGCCGGGCATGAGCGCGGTCAGGGGGACGGAGCAATCCTCGAAGACGAGCTCGGACGTGACGGATGCGCGCAGGGAGAACTTGCCCTCGAGGTCGCGGGTGGTAAAGCCTGGGGCGCCGCGCTCGACGAGGAACCCACGCACGCCTTCTTCGGTGCGGGCCCACACGACGGCGACGTCGGCGATGCCGCCCGAGGTGATCCAGCGCTTCTCGCCGTTGATGATGAAGTGGTCGCCGACCCGCTTGGCGGTGGTGCGCATGCCCGACGGGTTGGAGCCGAAGTCGGGCTCGGTGAGACCGAAGCATCCGACGGCATCACCGGCTGCCATGCGCGGCAGCCAGTGTTCCTTCTGGGCATCGGAGCCGTAGGTGAAGATGGGGTACATGACGAGCGAGCCCTGCACCGACGCGAAGCTACGAACGCCGGAGTCGCCACGCTCGAGCTCTTGCATGATGAGCCCGTAGGCGACCGGGTTGAGGCCGGCGCAACCGTAGCCATTCAGCGACGCACCGAGCGCGCCCAGCGACCCGAGCTTCTTGATCAGATCCTTCGGAAACGTTCCGTTGCGAAAGTGCTTGCCGATGCCAGGCATCACTTCTTCGTCGACGAGGCGCCGGAACGTATCGCGCACCATGCGCTCGTCGTCGGTCAAGAGGTCGTCGGTGGCGTAGTAATCGACTCCGGAGAACGGCATGGCGGAGGGCATACCACAAGGTCCGCTCGAGGTCGCCGGTGTAGACGATTCTCGCGACGTGCTCCCCGCGCGGGTACGCTGGTGCGCGAAAAGGGGAGGGAACCGTGAAGAGTGTCTCGTTGTTTCGTTGGTTGGGGGCAGGCGTGTTGTTGGCGAGCGCTGCCGCAGGCCTCATCGCGGCGTGCTCGATCACGTCGGATCACTTCAGCTGCGCCGTGAACGTGAACGGTGAGCGCGTACGTTGCGTCGACTACACCAACGTCTCCATCTCGTTGCGGGCGACAGCCGAAGCCTTGTGCCGTGGCGTCGGTGGCGACTTCACGATCGACTCCACCTGCCCGAGCGAGGGCAAGGTCGGCGGCTGCCAGCGCGTCGATGCGAACCTCACGCAGGTCTCCTGGTACTACATGAGCAGCATTGCGCCCACTGCCGATGAAGCACAGGCGCGGTGCGGAAGCGGTGACACGTTCGTGCCCGTCGCGGGCCATCCACTCAGTGGTGGCGACATGTCGGTCGGCGTCGACGGCGCCGTGCACGACATGACTCCCGTCGACCTGGCGAGCCACGATTGACCCCATGATCCGATCGAGCGTCGCGATCGCGGGTGCGCTGGCCTTGGTAATGACTGCCGAGGCTGGCGAGGCCGCGCGCAAGACCAAGAGGCAGGGGGCCAAGCCGGCCCGCGGCGCGAAGGTCGCTGCGCCCACCCCGGCACCTCTTCCGCCTCCGCCGAAGGGAAGTGTCACGCCCGAGGCCGAGCAACTCGGTCGCGGCGTTCGTCTCCTGTGGGCCCGCGATCTGGCCGCGGCGAAGCGCGAGCTGCAGCCGCTCGTCGAGCCGCCCCCCAAGGGGCCCGGCAATCGGCTCCGCAACCCCGACTATGCGCTCTACCACCTGGCACAGGCCGAGCTCCTCGCCGGTGAGGCCGACGCGGCGTTGGCGCACTTCGATCGCGTCGCGCACATGAAGAGTCGCTTCGCCGGTGTTGCGTTGGCGCGCGAGGCCGACGCAGCACGTGCGAGCGGACAGAAGGAAACGGCGAAGCGTCTGTACGAAGCGGCGCTCGCGCATCCGTCGGGAGACCTCGATGTGGCGGTATGCCGGTACCAGCTCGCCGAGCTCGCCGTCCCGACCGGCGACAACGTCAATCCGCAGCAACGCAGCAAAGCAGCGACGGGCTTTCGCAAGGTGTACGTCGACTACCCGCTCCATCCATTGGCCGAGCAAGCGCTCCTGCGCATGACCACGCTCGATGCGAGCCAAGGCATCTCGTCGGCCGATCGGGTGGCGCGCGCCAAGACGATGACGGCGGGTCGTGCGTGGCCCACCGCCATCGCCGAGCTCGACAAGCTCCCCAACGATCTCTCGCCGTCGCTGCGAGACGAGGCGGACTACTGGTACGGCACGACGTTGTTCCGGATGCGCCGCAACTACGATGTGGCTGCGCAGAAGCTGTTGTCCGTATGGAGCCGTCTGCCGAGCGACGAGCGCAAGGCCGAAGCGTTGTTCCACGGCGCTCGCGCCAAGAGCCGCGCCGATCTCGACGACGAGGCGATCGTCGGGTACCGCGACGTCGTCGCTCGGTTTCCCCGCGGCAAGAACACGGCCGAGGCGTCTTTCCTCATCGGCTGGCTCGACTTCAACCGCGCCAAGTACAAGGAAGCGATCCCATCGCTGCAGGAGACGCTGAAGCGCTACGGCAGCTCCGCCTTCGGCGACGACGCGCGCTGGTACCTCGGCTTCTCGCGCTGGCTGTCGGGTGACACCGAAGCGGCGCTCGGCGACTTCACGAAGCTGAGCGAAGGCCGCGGCGATTTGTCCGCCGGCAAGGGCCAGTACTGGAGCGCGATCGCGCTCACCAAGCTCGGTCGCGCCGATGAGGCCAACAAGATCTTCGAGACGCTGGCCAGGGATCGCGCGTTCACGTTCTATGCGTTCCTCGCGCGCCAGCGACTGAAGGCCGCCGGTCACGAGCTCGACGCGTTCGGTCGCGTCGGCGCCGAAGCCGACAAGCCGCAGGTGGTGTCCATCCCCGAGCTGGGGCGGGAGCCCGATCGCACCGTCGCGCGCGACGCCGCGGTGCAACGCGTCGACGAGCTCCTCGCCGCGGGCCTGCCGGTCGAAGCCTCGTTCGAGCTGCAGCGAGTGGAGAACGATCTCCTGCGTCGCTTCGGCGTCCCCAAGGTGTTGCCCCTGCTGTTCGATCGGTACCAGCGCGGCCAGGACTTCTATCGCATCCACCGGCTCGCCGAGGCCCACGCCGGCCGAGCGCTGGCTGCCGACCCATACCTCGTCGAGGCTGCGCGCCCGTGGTGGGAGCTCGTCTACCCACGCGCGTATCGTGCCTTCGTCGAGAAGCACGCGCCGTCGGGCAAGAACCCCGCCTATTACCTCTACACGATCATGCAGAAGGAATCGGCCTACAACCCGCACGATGTCTCGTACGCCGACGCCATCGGCCTCTTGCAGATGATCCCACCCACGAGTCGGCGCGTCGCGGAGCGTATCGGGGTCACGTACACCGACGATCTTCTCTACGATCCAGAAGGCAACATCCAGTTCGGCGCCTGGTACATCGGGCGGTTGCTGCAGAAGTTCAAGGGTCAGATCGCCGTCGGTGCCGGCAGCTACAACGCGGGACCGAAGGCCATGATGAAGTGGCTCGACAAGAACGGGACGCGTCCACTCGACGAGTTCGTGGAGCTGTGCCCCTACACCCAGACGCGTGAGTACATGAAGAAGGCGCTGGCCATCTACGCGCGCTACGAGTGGCTCTACGATCGCAAGGACTATCTACCGTCGCTGACCGTCGACGCCGACTACATCAAAGACGACGTCGACTACTAGACCAACGACCGGGGCGAAGCAGCCTACAAGCCCAACGTAATCTTCAACGCTTCCTCGACCACGGCAAGATCGTCTTTGCTGAGCGAGCCGATCCTTCTGCCAAGGCGTCCTTTGTCGATGGAGCGCAGTTGATCACCGAGCACGCGCGCCTCGCGCTTGGCGACGATGACCTTTGCCTCACCCGGATATAGTGAGGTCACGTTGCTCGTGATCGGCACGACTACGATCCGGGCGCCGTACCGATTGCAAGCATCGTTCGAGACCACGACCGCCGGCCGCGTCTTCTTGAGCTCCGTACCGAGCGTGGGATCGAGGTGAACCCAGTAGACATCTCCACGCGCGGGGCCTACTCGGGCCATGCATCGACTTCGGTTGACGCCCAGTCATCGGCCAGCGCTCTTCGCCAAGGCTCTCGCGCCGCAGTCTTGTAGGCTTGGTCCAGCTCGGCCCGTGAGGGCTTCAGCCACGCCCGAACCGCCGCCTCGATGAACGCGCTGATGCGTTTGGCAGGCAGCTCCTTCTTGAGGCGATCATAGAGCGCTTCGTCCATGGTGATGTTCAGGTGCGCCGCCATATCCTGTATTGTATACAGGATCGATTCACGCACAATCGGCCGCTGTTGTCCGTTTCAGGTGGCCCTTGCGGCGCAGCCGATTGTTGCGCTGTTGTTTCGCGCTACACTGCCGCACCGTGCCCTGGGATCCAGCGCAGTACGAGCGGTTCGTCGCAGAGCGCGAGCTGCCCTTCGTCGATACACTTGCGCTCGTCGGGCCGCTGCGAGCCGACGCGTGCATCCTCGATCTCGGCTGTGGCACCGGCGCGCTCACGGCGAAGCTCGCGGACGCGTATCCCACGGCGCACGTGCTCGGCATCGACACCTCGCCCGAGATGCTGGCGCAGGCCAAGCAGCGCGAGCGAACGCAGCTTCGGTTCGTCAAAGGGGCCATCGAAGCCGTTGATCAAATCTCGCTGCCTTCGCAGCTGGGGCAAACCGGTCACGAGCTCGTCGGTGGCACCGCGGGTGACCTCCCGCAGTGGGATCTGATTTTTTCGCACGCTGCGCTCCATTGGGTGCCGGATCACCACCGGCTCGTGCCGCGGCTCATGGCCTGTCTGCGCGCTGGTGGTCGCTTGGTCGTGCAGCTGCCGAGCAACCACGATCATCCGTCGCAGCGAGCGGTCCGCGAGCTTGCCGACGAGGCGCCGTTCCGCGAGGCCATGGACGCCGGCGTGGCCGAGCGACCCACGCTGACGATCGCGGACTACGCGTCGCTGCTCTATGCGGCGGGTGGGCGCTCCATCAGCGCGTACGACAAGGTGTACCCGCACGAGCTTCCCGATGCCGACGCCGCGGTGGAGTGGATGCGCGGCACCACCATCGTTCCCTATCTCGAGAAGCTGCCTCGTCGACTGCACGCGGACTTCCTCGCGCGACTCCGCGAGCGAGTCCGTGACGTGCTTCCCGGTTCGCCTCTGTTCTACGGCTTCAAGCGCACTCTCTTCGCTGCCACCCGGCAGGCGTAGCCTCGTCGCGAAAGGACACACCCCATGGGCAAGTTCAAAGGCAAGGTCGGTCACTCGGATCTCGAAGGCGGCTACTTCATCCTCGAGGCCGACGATGGCAAGCACTACAAGCTCGAGGGCGGCGACGCCTCCCTGCGCAAGAAGGGGCAGAAGGTGGAGATCGAAGGCACCGTAGACGAGGGCGCGATGGGCATCGGCTTCGGCGCACCGGTCTTGACGGTGAAGAAGCACAAGACTATCGCTTAGCCATGCGATTCGAGCTGAAGCACACCTTCGACGCCCCCATCGACACCGTGATCGACGGGATGGCGGATCCCGGCTTTCCCGATTTCATGAAGGCCAACATGAAGTCCGTCAGCGACATGAAGCCGATCGACCGTCGCGACGAGGGCAACCGCCTCCTGTGGAAGATCCGCGTGGTGCCGGTCCCGATCATCAAGAAGGTCGGCCCGAAGGTAGTGCCGCCCGAGGCCCTGGCCTTCGTGCAAGAGTCCACGCTCGACAAGAGCGCCAAGCGGCTGTCCTTCAAGAACGTCGCGGAGCACCCGAAGGTGAACAAGCACCTCGAGAACTCCGGCACGTTCACGTTCCGGGACGTCGGCGGGAAGACCGAGCGCACGATCTCGGGTGAGCTCAAGGTCGTGGGCCTCTCGTTCCTGCTGAAACCGCTCGCGCTCATCGCCGAGCAGCTCATCTATTCCGAGGCCCAGAAGCTGCTGAACGAAGAGGCCGCCGCCTTCACGCAGTTCTTGAAGTCGCGCACCCGGGCGTAGGCCTCGACCTCACGTGGAGATCCGCAAGGCGATCGTGGTGGGCGCCAGCTCCGGTATCGGCGCGGCCTTCGCCCGACGCTTGCGCGCCCAAGGTGCCGAGGTCGCCATCCTCGGCCGTCGCCATGCCGAGCTCGAGGCCACGGCGGGCGGTGACATGCGCGTGTACGTGCACGATGTCGAAGACACCGACGAGGTGCCTACGCTCTGGGAGCGCATCGTGGCCGACCTCGGTGGCTGCGACACGTTGGTGTACGCGGCCGGGGTGATGCCGTCGCTTGCGGAGGGCGAGTATAGCTTCGAGAAGGACCGCCAGATGATCGCGGTCAACCTCGTCGGCGCGATGGCCTGGATGAACCCCGCCGCGGCGTTCTTCGAGGCGCAGAAGAGCGGCAACCTGGTCGGGATCTCCAGCATCGCCGGTGAGCGCGGTCGTCGTGGCAATCCGGCGTATTGCACGTCGAAGGCGGGGTTCACCACCTACCTCGAGTCGCTGCGCAACCGTTGCTCGAGGTACGGCGTGAACGTGGTCACCATCAAGCCAGGCTTCGTGGACACCGCGATGGTGGGCGGAAAAAAAGATCTGCTCTGGCTCATCTCTCCCGAGGAAGCTGCCGATCAATCGCTCGCGCTCGTGCGCTGGAACAGCTCGCAGACTGGCTTCGTGCCCACTCGCTGGTGGCTCGTCGCGCTCATCGTGCGGTGGTTGCCTTCGTTCATCTTTCGGCGGCTCAACTTCTGATGAGCTCTCAGCTGGGGTTGCGGAGCGCCGCGCCGTGGCAAGTGCTCGATGGCTTCGGTCGGGCGGTGCAGCGCGCATCGCGCATCGCCACGCCACACAGCGTCGACGAGCTGCGATCGGTGATGCTGCACGCGGCAGCGGAGGATCTCCGCGTCACGTTCCGTGGTGCCGGTCGTAGCTACGGGGATGCGTCGCTGGCGACGGGCGGCGTCGTCGTCGACACGAGCGCGTTGCGTCGCATCATCCGATGGGACCCGAAGACGGGTGTCTTCGAAGGGGAGCCCGGCGTCACCATCGAGCAGCTGTGGCGTCATACGCTCGGCGATGGCTACTGGCCCGCGGTGGTGCCCGGCACGATGCGTCCGACCTTGGGCGGCTGCGTGGCGATGAACATCCACGGCAAGAACAACTTCCGCACAGGTGGCTTCGGCGACCAGGTGCAGGAGATCGACCTGCTCACCGCCGACGGTATGGTGCGCGCGCTCAGCCGAGATCAAGACCCCGAGCTGTTCCGCGCGGTGGTCGGCGGTCTCGGCTTGCTCGGCGCGATCACCCGCGTGAAGCTGCAGCTCAAGAAGGTGGAGAGCGGCAAGCTGCGCGTGCGTGCGCTCGTTGGTCACTCGCTCATGGAGATGTTCGACATCTTCGAGCAGAACGTCGCCACGGCCGATTATCTCGTCGGCTGGCTCGATTCGTTCGCGGAAGGGCAGAGCCTCGGTCGTGGGCAGGTACACGTCGCGAACTACCTGCACCGCGACGAAGACCCCGACTGGGAGCAGTCGTTGCGCGTCGATCGACAAGACCTTCCGTCGTCGATCATGGGTGTGCCGAAGAAGCACCTGTGGCGCATCATGCGGCCGTTCATGCGCGACCCTTTCGTCCGCCTCGTGAACTGGGCAAAGCACCTCATGAGCCGGTGGGACGACGGCGACACATACCTGCAGTCGCACGTGGCCTTCGCGTTTCTCCTCGACTACGTGCCCGATTGGCGCCTCGCCTACGGATCTGCCGGCTTCATTCAGTACCAGGTGTTCGTGCCGGACCTCGGCGCGCGCGATTGCTTGAGCGACGTGCTGAAGATCTGTCAGCGCGAAGGCTTCGTGAGCTATCTGAGCGTGCTCAAGCGCCACCGTCCCGATGAGTTCCTGCTCACCCACGCGCTCGACGGCTGGTCCCTGGCGATGGACTTTCCGGTGCGCGACGTGAACGAAGCAGACTGGCGCTGCCGCGTGGAGCGGGCCACCCACGCCTTGACCGAGCGGGTGCTGGCGGCCGGCGGTCGCTTCTATTTCGCAAAGGACGCCGTGCTCCGCGCGAGCGACGTACAGCGCGCCTTCGGCCCCGAGCGCCTGGCGCGCTTCGACGCGCTCCGTCGGCAAGTGGACCCGCAGCGACGGCTCTCGAGCGCGCTCGCGGAGCGCGTGCTCGCGTCTGCCAACACAGGTACCAACACACGTACCTGAGCCCTGAAGCGGGCCGCACATGTAGGCGCGCGCCATACCGTGGTCCCACCGTCGCAAAACTGTCTCAAGACGTCTCTGACGATGCTATAGTACGGCTTCGAGTTCTGCGGAGGCCCCTCATGCGTCACGCGGCGAAGAGCGTTTGGATGTTGCTTGGTGCGGCCGGCTTCATGGCTGCGTGCGCGAGCGAGCCGACCGATCCGGGTGGCACCAGCACGGTGATCGACAAGCCCTCGAGTACCGCGCCAATCGTCCTCGCGCCTCCGCCAGACGGCTACCAGCTCACGTTCGGTCCGTTTGCGGTGCCAAGCGGTGACGTGCAGCTCTGCCGCACGCTCAAGCTCGACAACGAAAAAGAGATCGCGCTCAACCGCTTCGACTTGAAGATGCTGCCCGGCAGCCACCACTTCATCCTCTTCCGCGCGCAGAAGAAGGCGGACGGGACGTACATCGAGTACCCGGACCAGGTCTTCGACTGCAAGGGCACGATCAACTTCGACGAGTGGGACTTCATGTTCGACGTGAACCAGGTCGGCGGCACCGACTACCAGCTGGCCGACGGCCAGGCCGTCCTCCTGCCGCCGCACGCGCAGCTGCTCATGCAGGCGCACTTCCTCAATGCGTCAGCCGTGAAGGCGCCACAGGGCGGCTACGACGTGCTCAACATGTACAAGACGGATCCCGCCAAGGTGCTGCATCCCATTCGCGGCAAGTTCACCGTCAACACGAACGTGGCCATCCCGCCGAAGTCCACCGATTGGACCACGTACCGTCGCTGCAGCTTCTCGCGCTCGGTGCACATCACGTCGATGACCGGCCACTCCCACAACCAGGGCCGGACCTTCCGCGTCATGTTCCAGAACATGTTCGACAACTCGATCATCGATGAGGCGTACTGCAGCGGTTCGGACTGCAGCGACGAAGCGGGGCGCGCGAGCAACTGGGACCATCCGTTGTTCAAGTACTTCAGCCCGGCCTTCATCGTGAACGGGGGGATCAACGCCGACATCCAAGGCCTGAACTTCAGCTGCAGTTACGACAACCCGCTCGATCGCTATATCTACTTCGGCGGGCTCGCCGAGACGCAAGAGCACTGCAACCTGTTCTTCCAGTACTACTACGACGTCGAGGACAACAACCCGCTCACCTGCGCGGAGGGATCCGGCGGATGGTAGCTCGCGGCCTTCGCCTCTTCGCTTTTGCCCTTCCACTTGCTGCAGCGCTGCTGACCGGTTGTGAAGACGACGCGAAGCTCAACGAGGACATGTCCGCTGCCCAGGACATCGGCGTCTTCATCCCGTGCGATCCGAAGCAGGGCACGCAGACCAATCCAGCGTGTCCGGCGAAGCTGCCGCAGTGTCATCCGGCGGCACAGATCTGCGTCGGTTGCATCCCGAGCTCGCAGACGTGTCTTCCCGGCTTCGTCTGCAGCCAGGACAGCATGGTCTGCATGCCGATCGATCCGAACGCGGCCTGCACGCGCAGCGTGGACTGCCCGAAGCGGATCGACGGCTCGAACCCGCGGGCGATCATCTGCGACGTGAGCGACGGCAAGTGCTACGAGTGCGTGAAGCACGAAGACTGCGTCGACCCCGTCTCCGGCGGGATCGGCTACTGTGAGCCCACCCTGCGCAAGTGCATGGCTCAGCCCGACGGTGGCGTTTGATTCGCGCACGGGCGCTACTCCTCGTCGTCCTCTCGCTCGCGGCGTGCTCTGGCGCGCCATCGCTCTCCGAAGTCGCGTTCGAGCGGGTGCCTCATGCGCCCATCGATCTCGATCCGCCTGAAGACGGCTATCAAGTCACGTTCGGTCCCTTCTCCGTGCCGAGTGGCAACGTGCAGCTCTGTCGCACGTTGAAGCTCGACAACGAAGAGCCTATCGCCCTCAACCGCTTCGACCTCAAGATGCTGCGGGGGAGCCACCACTTCATCCTGTTCCGCGCGCAGCAGAAGCTCGACAGCAAGCGAAAGCCGACGGGCACGTACTACGAATATCCGGACCAGGTCTTCGAGTGCCAACCCACGCTCAACTTCGAAGAGTGGGAGTTCGTATTCGACGTGAACGAAGCCGGAGGCACCGACTATCGCCTCGCCGAAGGCCAGGCTGTCGTATTGCCGCCGCACGCGCAGCTGATGGTGCAAGCGCATTTCGTAAATTCGTCGCAAGTGAAATCCACCAACGGTGGATACGACGTGGTGAACATGTACAAAACCGACATCGCGAAGGTGAAACATCCCGTTCGCGGCAAGTTCACCGTGAACACCCGTGTGCGAATTCCGCCGCTCTCCCACGAATGGTCCACGTCGCGACGCTGCAGCTTCTCGCGCACGGTAAACATCGTGTCGATGACTGGGCACTTCCACGAGCAGGGTCGCAAGTTCGAGGTGCAGCAGCAGATCACGCAGCGAGAGAATACGAACGTCGGAACCCTCTACTGTAGTGGTGATACGTGTGACGACGCCGAAGGTCGAGAGCACAACTGGGACCATCCGCTGTTCAAGTACTTCGCGAAGCCTCAGCTGGTAAACGGAACGCTCGACGGAGCCGCCGAGGGCGTGTTTTTCACCTGCACCTACGACAACGGCACCGACCGAGAAATCACCTTCGGTGGCCTCGCAGATACGCAAGAGCACTGCAATCTGTTTTTTCAGTACTACGACAACGACGAGAACAACGCTGATCCGCTCTCGTGCGCCGAGGGCGAAGGCGGATGGTAGCGCGAGCATTCGTCGCGAGTGCTCGACGATTCGGAGAACTTGCGGTCGTGGCGCTGGTGGTTGCCGTTCTCGCTCTCACGGGTTGTCCGGATGACGCCAGCAGCGACGATGCGGGCGTGCCGGACATGAGCATGTTCATCGGGTGCAACCCGGACATGGGTCGACAGACGAACCCCGCGTGTCCTGCCTACCTGCCGCAGTGCCACCCCAACGCGCAGATCTGCGTGGGCTGCATCCCCAGCTCGCAGACGTGCCAGCCCGGCTTCGCCTGCAGCGAAGACAGCTACAAGTGCCTGCCCATCGACATCAATGCCCCCTGCACCCGCATGCTCGATTGCCCGAAGCGCTACGACGGCGCGAATTCGCAGTTGATACAGTGCGAAGCCAGAACGGGTCTTTGTCGGGAGTGCCTCGAGGACATGGACTGCGTCGCTGTCGGCGGTGGCACGGGCCATTGCGATCTCACCACGTATACCTGCGACCGCGAAGACGGCGGGTCCTGACCACAAACCTGACAAAAGGCTGTCACTACCGCATGGCAGCGTGGGGGCATGACAACCCACACGCTCGTTTTTCAGCCCCGGGGTCCGTTCTCGCTCGAGCCGCTTCGCACCATGGCCTGCGGCTTTCTCCTCGGCACGCGCACCTGTGACAGCGACGGTGGCGTCCGTCTGGCGTTTCCCGCCGACGGCACGTTCGCGCTCAGCGGCGCGGTGATCCGCCAGCGCGGTCGGGACATCGTCGCCGAGGTGACCGGCAATCCCGAGGTGCTGCGCCGCCAGCTCGCGCGCCTCATCGGGCTCGATAAGGACGGTGCCGCCTTCGCGCAGGTGCTCGCGGCCGATCCGGTGCTGGCGAAGCTCGCAGCGAAGCGCCCCGGCTTTCGGCCCGTGGTCGCCTACTCGCCGTACGTGATGGCCGGCTGGTGTGTGCTGTCGCAACGCATGGGCATGGCCCAGGCCGCGAAGCTGCAGCAGCACATGGCCGAGTCGTGTGGCGATGTCGTCAGGGTCGCCGGTGAACGCATCGCGTCGTTCCCGCGGCCGCAGAGCCTGCTCTCGCTCACCGGGGTCCCCGGTCTACCGTCGGAGAAGCTGAAGAGCTGTCGATCAATCGACTCGCCGAACATCACCCAGATCGAAATCACTGATGAATTTGCTCCGCCGACGCACTTTGAAGCCGATTGATCGAC